>JBKQMI010000069.1:0-15393 GCA_052146775.1 Methylocella sp.
TAATTCTGTGTGCGGCGGTCTATTCCGCTTGTCGGCCTCTTGCAGCGCGAGCGTTGGCGTGGTCATTCGCGGGCGGAGTTCGCGATGCGCCTGACAATTGCCACCTGGAACATCAATTCGGTTCGCCTTCGCATCAATCTCGTCGCGCGCTTCGTCGAGGAATGGGCGCCCGACGTCATCTGCCTGCAGGAGACGAAGTGCCGCGACAGCGGGTTCCCGCTCTCCAGTTTCCACAAACTCGGTTATCCCCACGTCGCGATAAACGGCCAGAAGGGCTATCACGGCGTTGCGATCGCCTCGAAGCTGCCGCTGACCGGGATTGATCGCCGCGCGTTTTGCGAGAAGGGCGACGCGCGCCATCTCGCGGCGACGGTGATGCCGGATGCGGCCGGCGCCCCGGTGAGGCTGCACAACTTCTATGTCCCGGCGGGCGGCGACGAGCCGGATCCCGCGATCAATCCCAAATTTGCGCACAAGCTTGCGTTTCTCGACGAAATGGCCGCCTGGATGGGGGCCGAGATGCTCGGCGCCAGCGATGCGATCGTCGTCGGCGATCTCAACATCGCGCCGCTGGAGACGGACGTCTGGAGCCACAAGGCGCTGCTCAGCGTCGTCAGCCATACGCCGGTCGAAGTCGAGAAGCTTGGTCTGGTTCGGGCGGCGGGGCCTTGGGTCGATGCGATGCGGCGCTATGTGCCGGCCGAGGAAAAACTCTACACCTGGTGGAGCTATCGCGCGCGCGACTGGGCCTTGTCGAACAGGGGGCGGCGTCTCGATCATGTCTGGGTCAGCGAAAGCCTCGCGCCGCGCCTCGGCGGCATGCGGGTCGTAGCCGAGAGCCGCGGCTGGGAGCGCCCCTCCGATCACGCGCCTGTGCTGGTCCACCTCGATTTCTGATCATTTGCAGAGCGTGAAGAGAAGCGGAAACCTCGCTTCGTTCGCCATTCTTCTTGTTTCCCTTCGCGCGAAGAATGGCGGCCGAAAGTCGGCTCGCCGGTTTTCCCGCGGATCACTCCCTTTCGAGCGGCGGTCCCGCGGATTCGATCGCCTCGCCGAAGGCGGCTTCGAGGTCGGCGGTGAACCGGCCGAGCCGCGCCGCGAGCGATTGCCGCAGACGTTCGGCGCCGGCGGGATCTTCGCCAAGGACGCGGCGGAACAGCTGCTGCGAGATGCGCAGGACGTTCGAGGGTTCGCGCGCGATCGCCGTCGCCGGTCTGTTCGTGCGGGCGAGCAGGGCGATCTCGCCGATCAGGGCAGGGGGTCTTACGATCCGCGTCGCCGCGGCCCCGCGATCCGACGCATCAAGGGCGATCGAGCCGGAGAGCACGACAAATCCGCCGTTCGAGGGTTCGTCGCGGCGAAACAGAATGTCGCCCGCGCGCAGGGTCCGGGGTTCGGCCGAGAACGCGAGCAGGCGCAGGGCGTCCGGCGCCAGCGGCGCAAAGATCGCATTGCGGGCAAGCGTCGCGACATCATCCTCCAAAGCCATGGCGACGCTTTCCTTCCGGGGGCTTCGTCCGAACAAGTGCGGATAGGCCGGACGCGAATGATCGGCAATGGCGCCATTGCGGATCGGGCGGTCACGGGACGAGCTTATAGCCCCCCGCTTCGGTGACGAGAAGTTGCGCCTTGGTTGGATCGCGCTCGATCTTTTGCCGCAAGCGGTAGATGTGGGTTTCGAGCGTATGCGTCGTGACGTTGGAGTTATAGCCCCAGACCTCGCGCAGCAACACCTCCCTGACGACGACGGCCTGTCCGGCCCGATAGAGAAAGCGCAGGATTGCGGTCTCCTTCTCGGTCAGCCGCAGCTTTTCGCCTTTCTCGTTGACGAGCAGCTTGGCGCCCGGCTGGAAGGTGTAGGGTCCGATGCGGAACAGCGCTTCTTCGTTGGTTTCGTGCTGGCGCAGATGCGCCCGCATGCGCGCGAGCAGCACGGCGAAGCGGAACGGCTTCGTGACGTAATCATTGGCGCCGGCGTCGAGGCCCTGCACCGTGTCCCACTCGCTGTCCTGGCCCGTCAGCATGATGATCGGATTTTTGAAGCCTTCCTCGCGCATGCGCTTCACCGCTTCGCGCCCGTCCATGTCCGGCAGACCGACATCCATGATGATGAGGTCGGGGGTCTCGCGCCGCGAGGCGTCGAGCGCGCCCTCCGCCGAATCGGCGTGGACAGCGGAGAATTCTTCATGCAGGGCGAGCTGTTCGGCCAGAGCGGCGCGCAGCTCCGCGTCATCGTCGGCGATCAAGATTTTCAGAACCTGGGTCATGGACTTGTCCTTGATTGATCCTGCATCGCCCGCATAACCTTTTGCATTCGCCAGAGTATCCTGATTAACGACGGGAGGGTCGACATCCCGCCGAGGCTTCGGGAGAAAGACTTTAAGTCGCTCCCGCACACGTCTTGAGGCGCGAAAGCTCCTTCGCGCGAACCATCGCACGGCAAAAGCATAATCTTCTATGAAATTTGTTGCAAAAGACTTGAGAAACAGGCGCCCACGGCCGCGATCCGGGCCAGAGCGCAAGCATACGATCGAGCGCCTCGTCGTCACCCGCGCGCCTGGCGCGAATCGATCCGCCGGCAGGCTGCTCGCCGGCCAACTCGCGTTGCGCTGCGCAATCGGCGGCGGCGGCGTCACGCGCGACAAACGGGAGGGCGATCACGCCACGCCGGCGGGAAGCTGGCGTCTTCTTTCGGGTTTTTATCGGCCGGAAATGAGGCCGCCGAAACCGCCCCTCTTGCCGATGCGGCCGATCTGCAAAAATTTCGGCTGGTGCGATGATCCGGCCAGTCCGCTCTACAATCAATTGATCGTGAAGCCCTTCCGGTCTTCCCATGAGATTTTGTGGCGCGACGACCACCTCTACGACATCGTCATCGTGCTCGATTACAACATTTTCCCGCGGCGAAGGCAGCGCGGCAGCGCTATTTTTATCCATTGCGCGCGAGAGAAACCGGGCGCGCGCAATGAATTTGCGCCGACCGAGGGCTGTATCGCGCTTCGCTACGCGGATCTGCGCCGGCTGCTGCCGCGCCTGTCCAACCGAACCGTGCTCACGGTCAGGTGAGGTGCGCGCAAAGGCGCTCCGGCGCGCAATATGGCCCCGTACTTTGCCGGGCTAGGAAAAAGTTCCGAAACTCAAAGGACATCGACTGATGCAATTGGTTTCGACATTGACCTGTCCGGCCTGCGGTCATCGAGCGACGGAGACCATGCCGAGGGACGCCTGCCAGTATTTTTATCGATGCAAGGGCTGCGGGGTCGTTCTCAAGCCGAAACTTGGCGACTGCTGCGTGTTTTGTTCCTTCGGCGACGCACCCTGTCCGCCAATCCAGGAGGCTTGGGGGCAGGGGACAAACGCTGCGCCTTGCTGCGACAAGACGTAGACCAGCCCGGAATCGCGGTCACCGCGCGCCAAAAATGGCGCTGCCGACGCGCACATGGGTTGCGCCCAATTGAATGGCGAGCTCAAAATCGGCGCTCATGCCCATCGAAAGCTCTTTTACGCCATTGCGGGCCGCGATCTGGTTAAGCATCGCGAAATGCGGCGAGGCCTGTTCGTCCACCGGCGGAATGCACATAAGCCCTGCGATTTCGAGGCCAAACTCAGTGCGGCACCGCGCGATGAACGCGTCGGCCTCGGAGGGGAGGATGCCCGCCTTTTGCGGCTCGGCCCCCGTATTCACCTGCACATAGAGCCTTGGATGGCGGCCGGTTTTTTGAAACTCGGCCGCAAGCGCGCGCGCGATCTTGTCGCGATCGACCGTTTCGATGACGTCGAACAGCTTGACCGCCTCATGCGCTTTGTTTGATTGCAGTGGGCCGATGAGGTGAAGCTCTATGCCCGGAAAGGCCTCGCGCAGCCGCGGCCATTTCTCCATCGCCTCCTGCACGCGGTTTTCGCCGAAAATCCGTTGCCCCGCGCGCAGCACGGGTTCAATCTCGACGGCGGGGAAGGTTTTCGACACGCAGACGAGGGCGACGTCCTCGGGTTCGCGGCCGGCGTCGCGCGCTGCGCGCGAAATCGCCTGGCGAACCTCTTGGAGGCCCTCCAACGTGGACGCCAAATTTTTCTCGGCTCTGGGCAACGGATTCCCGCTCTCGGTACGCATCGAGAAAATCTCGGTCGATCAGCCTTATCTTCCTATGCCCCAGGTCGGCTCCCTGCGACAAGGCCCGGAAAAGACCGCTCCTCATAGCGGAAAACAACGCCCGAAGGCGATGAGCAGACGCGGATCCCCCCGCATCCTGATCTTGCGGCGCAGCAGCGCCAGAGGCAGGCTCGCCTCTTTGCGCAGGAAGCCGACCCATGTCTCCGCGTCGGCGGTGACGACAAGGCGCGGCGCCCCGATGAGGCCGTCCGCGACGAGGATGCGCGCATCCTTGATGACGACGGTGGCGCGCCGTCGGCTCGTCCCCGTGAAGATGAAATGATAGACGGCGTCGAGTCCGGCCGCCCGGCCGCGCTGGAAGGAGAGGCCGAGCGAGCCGAGGAAATTGTCGACCGTGGTCGGGCGCAGGCCGGAGCCGACCCGTTTTGCGCGTTTGTGCGGGAAGCGCCGCGCCACATAGCTCTCGGCGTCGGATTTCCCGGTCACGTAGACGATCTCGGTCTTCGCTTGCAAAGGATCGACGATCGCGTTCAGAAATCCCTTTTTGTCGTCGCGATAGGCGCCGATCACATCTTCGCCCGCCGGACAGACGGCGAGACAATAGGCGGCCTTGTAATTGGGGCCGAAAGCGAGGCTCTGCCACATCGAAACGGTCTCGGCGTCGCTCACCTTGCGGCGGTAGCCGATGGCGCTGGAAGCCGCCGCCAGCGTCTCGGTCCAATCGCCGAAGCCGCCCATGAATTCTCGATAATTATGGGTGTAGCAGGCGGAAAAATCGAAATGCCCGTCGGGGGCGATCGCGCCTGTCGGACAGACCGCGACGCAGAGCTTGCAGGAGAGGCACGGATTGACCTCCAGCGGACGGGCGGGCGCGTCGACGTCGATATCGACCGCGACGCTTCCGAGCAGGATGAAATTGCCGAATTTGGGATGGATGACGTTGCGGTGGAGGCCCATGTGGCCAAGGCCCGCCGCGACGGCGACCGGTTTGTGCGCGATCACCCACATCTTGCGCGGCCATTTGTCGGCCTCCATGGGGAAGCCCATGGGCGGATAGCCGGCGCGCCGGCCCTTCGCTTCGAGCGCGCGCACGATGTCGCGGGCGATTTCGTCGCATTCGTCGCCGGCGTGGTGGAATTCGAGATTGGCGAGCGAGCGCGCCGGGCTGCGGATGTTGTCGCGGTTCATCTTGACCACGAAGGAGACCAGCGTGCGCGTAAAAGGCAGCGCCTCCAAAATGTCGGCGCGCTGATCGTCGAGCGCCGGATCGTCGATCGAGACGACGCCAGCGTCATCCGCGCCCATGGCGAGCGCGAGATCGCGCAGCGCGTTGCTGTCGAGTTCGCTCGCGGGCGTTTGCCCGACGAGGCTTGGGGAAAGAGCTCGGCTCATTTGTGCATATACCCCTTTTTCGGCGCAAAAACGCGCAAAAACGCGCAAAAAAGTCATGGGTCCTTCGTCTGGGCCGCCTCGGTGAGCGCGCGCAATTCGCTCAGAAGTCGCCGGAGCCGATCCGCGCCGAATTTGCGCTCCATTGTATTTTGCGCTTCGCGCCACACCGGCAGAGCGTCGGCGAGCGCGGCTCTCCCCGCATCGGTGAGCGCGACCTTGCGGGTGCGCCGGTCTCCGCCGGCGCTGACATGCAGAAGCTCGCGTTTCTCCATGATCGCGAGATTGCGCGCCAGCGCGCTGCGGTCCATGGCGAGAACGTCGGCAAGCTTGCTCAAGGTCAGGTCTTTCGCCAGGGAGCAGGCGACGAGCAGCGAATATTGCGTTGGCTCAAGGTGCGTTTGCGCCATGATATGGCCGTAGATCCGGGTGACGGCGCGACTGGCCCGCCGCACATTGGCCGCGGCGCAATGTTGCGCGCAGGCGCGGATTTCGGCGACGTCGACAGGGGGCGGCATAGCGGGCGACATGGAATACGTGTATATGCCCGTGTTAAGGCGACGTCAATTCGCGCGTGAGACAGGGGAATCTCAATCTGTAAACTTTTCGCAAATCGGGAAGCGTCTCCAGATTGACCCTCCCGGGCAAATAATGCTGTGTGACCACAACCCGGCTTTTTCTCATATCTGCGATCGGCAATCGGACATCATGGACTTCGAGCGTTACAACGCCCGCGAAACGGAACCCAAATGGCGCAAGATTTGGGATGAATCGGCGACGTTCCGGACCGATAACGCCGATCCGCGCCCAAAATATTACGTGCTCGAAATGTTTCCCTATCCCTCGGGCCGCATTCATATGGGGCACGTGCGCAATTACACGATGGGCGACGTCATCGCCCGCTACAAGCGCGCGCGCGGTTTCAGCGTTCTGCACCCGATGGGGTGGGACGCTTTCGGTCTGCCGGCCGAGAACGCGGCGATGCAGAACAGGACGAGCCCCGCGGCCTGGACCTATGAGAACATCGCCAGCATGCGCGCGCAGCTTCAGTCGATGGGGCTTTCGCTCGATTGGTCGCGCGAAATAGCGACCTGCGATCCCGCCTATTACAAGCATCAGCAGAAGCTGTTTCTCGACTTTCTCGCCGCCGGCATCGTCGATCGCAAGCGCTCGAAGGTCAATTGGGATCCGGTCGATCAGACCGTGCTCGCCAATGAGCAGGTGATCGACGGACGCGGATGGCGCTCGGGCGCTTTCGTCGAACAGCGCGAATTGACGCAATGGTTTTTCAAGATCAGCGATTACGCCGAGGATCTGCTGCAATCGCTCGATTCGCTGAAGCGCTGGCCGGAAAAAGTGCGGCTGATGCAGGCCAACTGGATCGGCCGCTCCGAGGGCCTCCTCGTTCGCTTCGAGCTTGAGCCGACCTTGAGCCTCCCCGAGAACGAGATCGAGGTCTATACGACGCGGCCGGACACTTTGTTCGGCGCACGGTTCCTTGCGCTTGCGCCGGACCACCCGCTCGCCGCCGACTGCGCCAAGGCCGACCCCGCGCTCTCCGCCTTCATCGCGGAGTGCCGGCAAAGGGGCACGTCGGTCGCCGCGATCGAGACGGCGGAGAAGAAGGGCTACGACACCGGCCTCAAGGTCCGCCATCCTTTCGATGAGACATGGCTGCTGCCGGTCTATGTCGCCAATTTCGTGTTGATGGACTATGGGACCGGGGCCATTTTTGGCTGTCCGGCGCAAGACCAGCGCGATCTTGATTTCGCCAATGCTTATGGTCTCGGCAATACGCCGGTGATCTGCCCGCCCGGCGTCGATCCGGAGAGCTTCGAGATCGCCGGAGCAGCTTTCGATGGCGACGGCGTTTTGATCAATTCGCGCTTTCTCGACGGGATGAGCGTCGAGGCGGCGAAAGAAGAGGTGGCGCGGCGGCTTGAAGCGCGCGCGATCGGCAACCGGCCACAGGCGGCGCGCCAGGTCAATTTCCGTCTGCGCGACTGGGGCATTTCGCGCCAGCGCTTTTGGGGCTGTCCGATCCCGATCATCCATTGTCCCGATTGTGGGGCGGTTCCGGTTCCGGCCGCCGATCTGCCGGTCAAGCTGCCGGGGGACGTAACCTTCGACGCGCCAGGCAACCCGCTCGACAGGCATCCGACCTGGAAACATGTGAAATGTCCGTCCTGCGGCTCGCCCGCGCTGCGCGAAACCGACACGATGGACACCTTCGTCGACTCATCCTGGTATTTCGCGCGCTTTACGGACCCCTGGAACGAGGCCGCGCCGACGAGCCCGCAGGCTATCGCGAAATGGCTGCCTGTCGATCAATATATCGGCGGCATCGAGCACGCGATCCTGCATCTGCTTTATGCCCGCTTCTTTACGCGCGCGATGCAGGCGAGCGGCCATGTCGGCCCCCTGAAAGAGCCCTTCGCCGGGCTCTTTACACAGGGCATGGTGGTGCATGAGACCTATCGCGATGCGCAGACCGGCGACTGGTTCTCGCCGGCCGATGTGAGGATCGAGGCTGGCGCCGAGGGCCGGCGCGCGTTCCGCCTCGGCGACGGCGAAGAAATCGCGATCGGCGCTATCGAGAAAATGTCGAAATCGAAGCGCAATACGGTCGACCCGGACGAGATCATCTCGACCTTTGGCGCCGATACAGCGCGCTGGTTCGTGCTCTCCGACTCGCCGCCCGAGCGCGACGTGATCTGGACCGAGGAGGGGGTCCAGGGCGCCGGCAAATTCGTGCAGCGCCTGTGGCGGCTCGCCGGCGAACTGATCTTTCTTGGCGGCGATGCGGGCCAGCCCGCGCCGGCTCTTCTCTCGCCGCCCGCCATCGCCGTCCGGCGCGCGGTCCACGCGAGCCTCCTCAAGGTCGAGGAGGATTTGGAGCGCCTGCGCTTCAATCGCGCCATCGCGCAGGTGCATGACCTTGCGAACAAGCTGGGCGCGGCCGTCGGCGCGGTGGAGAGCGCGGACATCGCGCCCGACATGCGCTACGCCTTCCGGGAGGCGGCCGAAATCCTGGTTTTGCTGTTCGCCCCGATGATGCCCCATCTTGCCGAGGAATGTTGGTCGCGGCTTGGCCACGAGGATCTCGTTTCCGAGGCGCCCTGGCCGGTCGCCGACAGGGCGCTCGTCAAGGAGGACACGATTGAGCTGCCGGTGCAGGTCAATGGCAAAAAGCGCGGTGACCTCGTCGTCGACCGCGCCGCCGATGCGGCCGCGATCGAAGCGGCGGCGTTGGGGTTGGAGGCGGTGCAGCGCGCTCTGGAAGGCCGCCCCGTCAAGAAAATCATCATCGTTCCGCAAAGGATCGTGAATGTCGTCGCATGAACTGCCGCGCCGCATGGGTGCGCCAAGGGGCTTTGCGTCAAGGACCTTTGCGTCAAGGACCCTGGCGCTCGTGCTGTCCGCGCTGATGAGCCTTGCGCTCGCCGGCTGCCTTCAGCCTCTCTATGGAACGCTGGCGAGCGGCGGCGACGTCGCCAGCCAGTTGCAGGCGATCAAGATCGCGCCGATCGGGGATCGTTTGGGGCATTACCTCGAAAATGAGCTGATCTTCGGCTTTAACGGCACAGGCGCGCCGGTCGATCCAAGATTTTTACTCAAGGTTTCCTTGACCGAAAGCGTGCAGACGCCGCTGATGGACACCGTGACAGGCTATCCGACGTCGGGAACCGTCGTCGTCACGGCGACCTACGCGCTGACCCCGTCCCAGGGCGGCGACCCGATCACGAAAGGCGTTGCGACCGTGGTCGCGAGCTACGACCGCAACTCGCAGCGCTTCGCCAACATTCGCGCCTCGCGCGACGCCGAAATCCGCGACGCGCGGCTTCTCGCCGAACAGATTCGCACCAATATCGCCGCGGCTTTCGCGGAAAAAGGCTAGAAAGCGTTTCTATCCGGGCGGGTCGTGGGACCGGCTTTTGCGGAGAGGATGCGAAAAAATTGGTCGCGGTTAAAAATCACGAGGCGGACAAATTTCTGGGCCGCCCGGCGCCTCACATCTATCTCTATCTCGTCTTCGGCCCCGACCTTGGCCTTGTCGCCGAGCGCGTCCGCGCCATTGTCCGCACTGCGATCGACGATCCGAAAGATCCCTTCCAGCTCTTGCGCGTCAGCGGAGACGATCTCGCCGCCGACCCGCTCCGCCTCGCGGACGAAGCCAACACCATCGGCCTGTTCGGCGGCCGGCGGGCGATCTGGATCGAATCGCAGGGAAAGGCCTTTATCGGCGCGCTCGAATCGATCGTCGCCGCGCCGCCGCGCGATTGCACCATCGTCATCGAGGCCGGCGCCCTGAAAAAAGACGCGCCGCTACGCCGGCTGTGCGAGCGGGAGAAGAACGCCGCCGCGATCGAGTGCTATCCGGATACGGCGCAGGAGGTGGCGACGCTCATCGACGCGGAGGCGAATGGCGCCAATGTCGCGATCGCGCCGGACGCGAAATCTCTGCTCGTTTCGCTGCTCGGCCAGGACCGGCTCGCAACGCGCGCCGAACTGTCGAAGCTGTTTCTTTACGCCCATGGCGCGGCGGAGATCGACATCGAGCATATCGAGGCCATCGTCTCGGACGCCTCCGGCCTGATGCTCGATCATGCGGTTGACAGCGCCTTCGACGGCGATTTCGCAGCGCTTGAGGCGAGCGCGCGGCGGGCGCTGTCGCAGGCCGGAGACGCCGGGGCGCTGCTTGGCGCGGCGCTCCGCCACGCGCTCGGCCTGCGCCGCGCCCGGCTCGACCTCGACGCCGGGGCGCCGCCCCGGGTCCCCTATGGCGGCGGACCTCGTCGCGCGCGAATCTTCGACGCGCATCTGCGCGCCTGGACCGCGACGCGACTCGCCCGCTCCATCGAAATTCTGGCGGAGGCGATAAACAAGACGCGGCGAGAGCCGAAACTCGCCGAGGCGAACGCCTTGCGCGCGCTCTGGCGCATTGCGTCATCCGTGCGCGCCAAAAATCCGGGCCGGTAGACCAAAGGTTCAGCTTGCGTTGTTTTGCCGCTGGGAGGCCATTCCTCGCGGCCAGGGTTGCGCCGTAAAATATCCTATGTTAGCAACCCTCTCGCCGTGAGGGCGCGGCCGCTCTGCTTCGCCGCGCCTCGCAGCTTCCATCTTCGGTCTCCCGTTTTTTAGGTCTGTTCGCGCCCCTCACTGTTCGGGCCGCCGCCCTGAAAGCGCGGGCAGGCCAGGTTCTTGAGCGGTTGGGGTATCGTTTGGCGAAGCAAGAAACCCTCGTTTCCGGAATGTCTGGGCGTTACGCCCAGGCCTTGTTCGCGCTGGCGCAGGAAACCCTCACGACCGAAGAAGTCGCCGCCGATCTCGCGACATTCTCTAATCTTCTCGCCGAGAGCGAAGATCTCCGCAATTTCGTGCGCAGCCCGGTGTTCTCCGCCGAGTTGCAGATCAAGGCGCTGGGCGCGCTGCTCGACCGGGCGGGAATTACCGGGACGACGGCGAAGTTTTTAAAGCTCGTCGCGACGAAGCGCCGGCTTTTCGCGGTCTCCGACATGATTCGCGATTTCAACGTTCTTTACGACCGCGCGCGCGGCCTCAGCCGCGCCGCCGTCACCGTCGCCGAGCCGCTTAAGGAAGGTCACGTCGAGGCGCTGAAGAGCGCCCTTGCGGCGGTCGCCGGGAGCGATAGCGTCGAGGTCGACGTCAAGGTCGATCCGAGCATCATCGGCGGTCTGATCGTCCAATTGGGCTCCCGCATGGTCGATAGCTCGCTCAAAACCAAACTCAATTCGATCCGCGCACGCATGAAAGAGGTCGGCTGATGGATATCCGCGCCGCAGAGATTTCCGAAATTCTCAAGAACGAGATTGCCGGCTTCGGCAATGAAGCCTCGGTCACAGAAGTTGGCCAGGTTCTCTCGGTCGGCGACGGCATCGCCCGCGTTTATGGCCTCGACAATGTCGAGGCTGGCGAAATGGTCGAGTTCGAAAACGGCGTGCGCGGCATGGCCCTGAACCTCGAGGTCGACAATGTCGGCATCGTCATTTTCGGCTCCGACCGCGACATCAAGGAAAGCCAGACGGTCAAGCGCACCGGCGCCATCGTCGACGTTCCCGTCGGCAAGGAACTGCTCGGCCGCGTGGTCGACGCGCTTGGCAATCCGATCGACGGCAAGGGGCCGATCAACGCGACGCGGCGCGCCCGCGTCGACGTCAAGGCGCCCGGCATCATCCCGCGCAAATCCGTGCATGAGCCGATGGCGACCGGCCTCAAGGCGATCGACGCGCTGATCCCGATCGGACGCGGCCAGCGAGAACTGATCATCGGCGACCGGCAGACCGGCAAGACCGCCGTCGCGCTCGATGCGATCCTCAACCAGAAGTCGATCAACCAGAGCGGCGACGAAAGCGCCAAGCTTTATTGCGTCTATGTCGCGATCGGACAGAAGCGCTCGACCGTCGCCCAATTCGTGAAGGTGCTCGAAGAACACGGCGCGCTCGAATATTCGATCATCGTCGCGGCGACGGCCTCGGATCCCGCGCCGATGCAGTTCCTCGCGCCCTTCTCCGGCTGCGCCATGGGCGAATACTTCCGCGACAACGGAATGCACGCGCTGATCGTTTACGACGATCTGTCGAGGCAGGCCGTGGCCTACCGCCAGATGTCGCTTCTGCTGCGCCGGCCGCCCGGCCGCGAAGCTTATCCCGGCGACGTCTTCTTCCTGCACTCGCGTCTGCTCGAGCGCGCGGCTAAGCTACGCGACGAAAACGGCGCGGGCTCGCTGACGGCGCTGCCGATCATCGAGACGCAGGCGAACGACGTTTCGGCCTATATTCCGACCAATGTGATCTCGATCACCGACGGCCAGATCTTCCTTGAGACTGACCTCTTCTTCCAGGGCATCCGCCCCGCCGTGAACGTCGGCCTCTCGGTGTCGCGCGTCGGCTCCGCGGCGCAGACGAAGGCGATGAAGAAAGTCGCCGGCAAGATCAAAGGCGAACTCGCGCAGTATCGGGAGATGGCGGCCTTCGCGCAGTTCGGCTCCGATCTCGACGCCACGACGCAGCGGCTGCTCGCGCGCGGATCGCGCCTCACCGAGCTTTTGAAGCAGTCGCAATTTTCACCCCTCAAGATCGAGGAGCAGGTGGTCGTCATTTACGCCGGGGTCAACGGCTATCTCGACGCCTTGCCGGTCAATCGCGTGCGGGCTTTCGAGGACGGGCTTCTCGCTCTGGTGCGCAAGAGCCACCCCGACTTGCTGGAGACGATCCGCGTATCGAAGGACCTCTCCGACGCTTCGGCGGGCCAGCTGAAGTCGATCGTCGAGACCTACGCTAAAAACTTCGCCTGACCAAAGACTTCGCCTGACCAAGAACCTCGCCTGACGAAAAACCTCGCACATAACGAAGCGGACCTTTCATGCCCTCGTTGAAGGACCTGCGTAACCGGATCGCCTCAGTCAAGGCGACGCAGAAGATCACCAAAGCCATGCAGATGGTGGCGGCGGCGAAGCTGCGGCGCGCGCAGACCGCCGCCGAGGCGGCGCGGCCATACGCGGAGCGGATGGGGCAGGTCCTGACGGCGCTCGCCGCCTCGATCGGACCCGGCTCGCCGGCGCCGCAATTGCTCGCGGGCAATGGCCGCGAGAATGTTCATCTGCTAGTCGTCTGCACCGCCGAACGCGGTCTTTGCGGCGGCTTCAACGCGTCGATTGCGCGGCTAGCGCGCGAGCAGGCCGCCGCCCTCCTTGGGCAGGGCAAGACGGTCAAGATCATCTGCGTCGGCAAGAAGGGTTATGACGCCCTTCGCCGCCAGTTCGCCCGCGAGATTATCGAATTCATCGACCTCCGCGGAGTCAAGACCCTCGGCTTCGACAACGCCGACGCGATCGGACGCAAGATCGTCACGCTTTACGAAAGCGGCGAGTTCGACGTCTGCACCGTGTTCTTTTCGCATTTCAAGACGGTCATTTCGCAGATTCCGACCGCGCTTCGGCTCATTCCGCTGAACGTCGGCGGCGAGGAGACGCCTACTGCGCCGCAGGCGGTTTATGATTACGAGCCGGACGAAGAGGGAATCCTCACGACCCTCCTGCCGCGCAATGTGTCGATCCAGGTTTTGCGCGCGCTGCTCGAAAACGCCGCCTCCGAACAGGGCGCGCGGATGAGCGCGATGGACAACGCCTCGCGCAACGCCGGCGAAATGATCAAGAAACAGACGATGCAGTACAACCGCTCGCGGCAGGCGATGATCACGAAAGAGCTCATCGAGATCATCTCCGGCGCCGAAGCGCTTTGAGCATCGAGGACAGCAAGGGAACGAGCATGGTTGACGCCGCAACAAATACGCCAACAGGCCACATCACGCAGGTCATCGGCGCCGTCGTCGACGTGAGATTCGACGGCCATCTGCCCGAGATCCTCAATGCGCTCGAGACCGAAAACGGCGGCGCCCGGCTGGTGCTCGAAGTCGCGCAGCATCTTGGCGAAAATTCGGTGCGCTGCATCGCCATGGACATCTCCGAGGGCCTGACACGGGGGCAGCCGGTGCGCGACACCGGCGCGCCCATCATGGTTCCGGTCGGCGAGGGCACCCTTGGCCGCATCATGAATGTGATCGGCGAGTCGGTCGATGAGGCGGGACCCATTCAGGCGACCGACTATCGCGCCATCCATCAACCAGCGCCGAGCTATGCCGAACAGGCGACGGAGGCGCAGATCCTCGTCACCGGGATCAAGGTCGTGGATCTCCTCGCGCCCTACGCCAAAGGCGGCAAGATCGGCCTCTTCGGCGGCGCGGGCGTCGGCAAGACCGTGCTGATCATGGAACTCATCAACAATGTCGCCAAGGCGCACGGCGGCTATTCGGTGTTCGCCGGCGTCGGCGAGCGCACGCGCGAGGGTAACGACCTCTATCATGAAATGATCGAGGGCGGCGTCAATCAGAAGGGCGGCGGCGGCAACTCCAAATGCGCGCTGGTCTACGGTCAGATGAACGAGCCGCCGGGCGCGCGCATGCGCGTCGCCCTTTCCGGCCTCACCGTCGCCGAGGACTTCCGCGACCGCGGTCAGGACGTGCTCTTCTTCGTCGACAACATCTTCCGCTTCACTCAGGCTGGCTCGGAAGTCTCGGCGCTCCTGGGCCGCATTCCCTCGGCGGTGGGCTATCAACCGACGCTCGCCACCGACATGGGCGCGCTGCAAGAGCGCATCACCACGACCAACAAGGGCTCGATCACCTCGGTGCAGGCCATTTACGTTCCGGCCGACGACTTGACCGACCCGGCGCCGGCCACTTCCTTCGCCCATTTGGACGCCACGACCGTGCTGTCGCGCTCGATCGCGGAAAAGGGTATTTATCCGGCGGTGGACCCGCTCGACTCGACCTCGCGCATGCTGTCCCCGGCCGTCGTCGGCGAGGAGCACTACGAGATCGCCCGCAGGGTGCAATCGACGCTGCAGCGCTATAAGTCGCTGCAAGACATCATCGCCATTCTCGGCATGGACGAGCTCTCGGAAGAGGACAAGCTCGTGGTCGCCCGCGCCCGCAAGATCGAGCGCTTCCTGTCGCAACCTTTCCACGTCGCCGAGGTCTTCACCGGCTCGCCCGGCAAGCTCGTCGCGCTTGCAGACACGATCAAGGGCTTCAAGGGCCTCGTGAACGGCGACTACGACCACCTGCCGGAGGCCGCCTTCTATATGGTCGGCACGATCGAGGAAGCGGTCGAGAAGGCCGCCAAGCTCGCCAAGGAAGCGGCGTAATTTCAGGACCTCCCCTGAACCCCTAAAGGGAGCAGGGGAGAGCTCCGGCAAGACCGATAGGGCGACGTTTATGACCGCATTCCACTTCGAACTCGTCTCTCCCGAAAAACTCCTGTATTCGGGAGAGGTCGAATCCGTCGTCGCCCCCGGCGCAGACGGGCAGTTCAC
>JBKQMI010000070.1:0-7783 GCA_052146775.1 Methylocella sp.
AGATAGGCGGCATAGACGTCCGCCTGCCGGATGAACAGCTTCTTCTCCTCGGCGGTCGTCTGATCCCAGCGCTGCAGCAAATTATCCGGCCATGGAGTCAATTTGGCGTCCTGCGGGATGACGCCGAGCTTCTTCTGGTTGGCGAAGATCTGGTCGCGCAGATCATTCCAGCCGTTGTCGAAGAGATGCATGGCGCTGATCTTCTCGACCCATTCCGGCGTCGGCTGATGCGGCGCATGGGTGCCGCCGGGCACGTAATAGACGAACCAGGGCAGCTCGGGATTGATGTCTTTCAGCTGGGTGATCCAGTGGATGGCGTCGTCGGCCATCGCGGTGGTGAGGTTCCATTTTCCCTGGTGACCGACATAAGGGTATATCGGGGTGGTGTCGTTGAAGAGGTTCGGCTCCCACTGGCTCGTGTCGCCGCCGACGAAGCCATAGAAGTGCTCGAAGCCCATGCCGGTCGGCCACTGGTCGAACGGCCCGGCCTGGCTCGCCGTCCAGGTCGGCGTGTTGTGGTCCTTGCCAAACCAGGCTGTGCGATAGCCGTTCTCAAGCAGGATGCGGCCGATGGTGGCGCTGTCCTTGCCGATGACGCTGTCATAGCCGGGAAAGCCCGTCGCCGCCTCGGAGACGACGCCGAAGCCGACCGAATGATGGTTACGTCCGGTGATCAGCGCCGCCCGCGTCGGCGAGCAGAGCGAGGTCGAATGGAAATTCGTGTAGCGCAAGCCATCGGCGGCGATGCGGTCGAGCGCCGGTGTCGGGATGACGCCGCCGAAGGTCGAGGGCGCTGCGAAGCCGACGTCGTCGGTCATGATGAGGAGGATGTTGGGCGCGCCTTTTGGCGGGACGACGGTCGCGGGCCAGCCGGGCTTCGACTGCGCGGCGTTGAGCTTGATCTCGCCCTTGAACGGCTGGGGCGGCGGCGGCAGATAGCGCCCGTCGATGGTTGTCGTCGCGTCCGGCGCGCCGGGGGCGCCAGTCGTTTGCATCTGGTCCGGCGCGGCGGCCTGCTGCGCCGCCGCCGGGCCAGCGAAGGCGATGACGAGGCCCGCGATCGCTGCGCCGAGCGCCGCGATGAGGCCCCTCGCTCGGCCGCCATGCTTACTGTGATCTGGCATATTGATTTCCTCCCGCGAAAACGCCGATTTCCGTGCCGCCTTCGATTAATCAGTGCATTGACCCCGGTCAACGGCCGCGCTCGCGCCGAATTGGGGTCCGGAGATGGCGCCGCCGGCCGCGCCAAGGCTGCCGCGCTCTTGCTTGTCGCTCCCGGCGAGGCGGCGTATCGTTCGCGCTAAATCTTTATCCTGCTTCATCGTGACGATTCCGCGACGCAAGGGCGCGCGGAGAGCCCGAAAGCGCGCAAAGGATTTCGATGCCCGTTTTCCAGCGCAAGCGCTCCATCGGCGTCATCGCGATGCGTGGCGGAGCGGGCGGTTGCGCGGAGACTCGCAAACGCCCGCTCGGTCTATCTTGCTCAGGCGGCGGCTTTGCGCGCCGCCAAGGCGAGGCCGATGATCGAGGCGCCGCCGAAGGCGAGGTCGATGCCGACGATGAGGCCGATGGCCCATGCCGCCGTGCCGGGAAAACCGGAGATGAGCAGGGCGGCGAGGATGAGATCGATGACGCCGCTGATGACGACCCAGACCCAGCGGTCGGAGAGGTCGCGGCGATATTCGAGCCCGAGCAGGATGGTGAGCACGCCGTCAATGAGGAAATAGGCGATCAGGATGATGGTGAGGCTGATGAGGCCGGTGACCGGGCTGAACGCGAGCGAAAGGCCTGCGAGCACCGCGATCGCGGAGGAGAACAGCGACCACCAGAAGCCGGGCGCGGCGCGCTGCTTATAGGTGAAGATCAATCCGGCGACGCCGGCGAAGAGGAAGAGCCATCCGATGAACAGCGTCGCGAAAATGCCGGCGATAAGCGGCGACAACACCGCGAGAAGGCCGAGAATGACGAGGATGACGCCCTCGGCGAGATACCATTTCCAGTGCGCGCCGATGGTTCTGGCGAGCCCCGCGCCGAGGCCGCCCCCGAGCGGCGGGATCGGGCTGGTCGCTGGCGAGTCAATCATGTCTACCTCCCCTGTTGAGTCGAGCCTCTTGATCCGGCCAATCCAGTCTGGCCAATTCAGCTTGGTCATGCCGGCCCCTGCGCGAAGGGCGGGCGAATTGAGCGTCGCGATTTCAGCGGCGCGACTTGCTTTTCTGCATTCTATCGCGCAATGGCATCGGCGCAACCACAACGCGGCAAGATATACAGCAATAATACAGCCTGATTGCGACGGCGAATTGATCAGCGTCAACGCGCGCCGCAACCAACAATTGTACGCGGGAATAAACTTCTCCTTTGCCCCATAGTTCAAATCTTCATTATCGAGGAGGAAACATGTACAAGAATATTCTCATCCCGACCGATGGCTCCGTTCTGTCCGGCGGCGCCCTGAAAGCCGGCGTCGATCTGGCCAAGGCGATCGGCGCCAAGGTCACGGTTCTAACGGTGACGGCGCCGATTCAGGTCTATAGCGCCGAGGTGGCGCTGATCGAGGAGCCGCCCGCCGATTTCGCGTCGCGCATCGCCGAGCATGCCGATAGGATTCTCGCCGAGGCGGCGGCCGCGGCGAAGGCGGCGGGCGTCGCGGTCGAGACCGCGAAGGTCGAAGCGGACAGGCCCTTTGAGGCGATTATCGAGACCGCGAACGCGAAAGGCGCCGACCTCATCGTCATGGCCTCGCATGGGCGCAAGGGCGTCGCGGCGCTCGTTCTCGGCAGCGAGACGCAAAAGGTGCTGACCCATTGCAAGATCCCGGTGCTGGTGCATCGCTGAGGCGGGGGAGGCCGGACGCCGCGCGCTTGCCGGGCTGGTCGGTCAGGTCTCAGCGCGGGGGGCTGAAATGACCCTCGTTCTCGCTTTTTTCGCAGGCGTGCTCAGCATCCTCAGCCCCTGCGTGCTGCCGCTGGCCCCGATCGTCATCGCCGGGGCGGGGTCGAAGGACCCGCGCGGCCCGATCGCGCTGGCCTTGGGGCTTGCGCTGACCTTTGGCGTCGTCGGTGGGACCATCGCCTCCTTCGGCGTCGAACTCGGCGCGACGGGCGCGCTGCGCTCCGTCGCGGCGGCGATCATGGTGGCGGTGGGCCTCATCATGCTGGTCCCGGCCCTCAGCCTTGTGTCGGAGCGCGCGCTGGCGCCGCTGGCGCGCTGGAGCGAGGTTCTTTCCAAGCGTCTCCCGGAAGCCGGACTCCTGGGGTCTTTCGCGGCCGGAATCGTGCTTGCTTTCGCCTGGGCGCCCTGCGTCGGTCCGACGCTCGGCGCGGCCTTCGCGCTCGCCGCCAGCGGCGGATCGCTGGCGGCGGCGATGGCGACGATGTTCGTCTTCGCGCTTGGCGCGGCGCTGTCCTTGCTCGCGGCCGGCTTCGGCCTCGGCAGGCTCGCGGCGAAGGGGCGTTTTCTAACCAGCCGGGCGGCGCGGTTTGGACAGGCGGCGCTCGCCATCGTGCTCATCGTCGCAGGCGGCGCGATTCTGACAGGGCTCGACCGCAAATTCGAGGCGGCCGTGCTGCAGGCGACGCCGGACTGGTTCGTCGCGCTGACGACGCGGATCTAGAGCGTCGGACCCGAAAGTGGGAACTGCTTTCGAGAAAAATCCGATGCGCAAACAAGGAAATAGAGCGGCGGCTCCGTTTCTGTCGGAGCGTCCGACACGGATCTAGCAGGCGCTCTTCCGACTTTCAGCCAGCGCTGCGAAATGGTCGAGGAGCCATCGCCCGGCGGGTCCTGGCGGGCGGGCGCGCCGGTAGGCGGAGCAGAGCGGCAGCGTCACGGCTTCGCTGGCGCCGTCCTCCGCCAGAATGTCGATCCGGCGCAATCGCCCGGCCGCAAGATCCTCTTCGACAAGATGGGCGGGCAGGCCGCCCCAGCCGAGCCCCGCCTTCAGCATGGCGTGTTTGGCGCCAAGATCGGCCAGCCGCCACGTCTTCGGCGAGAAGACGCCATGGTCGCGGCTGCCCGAGAGGCCGGAGCGGTCGGAAAGCACGAGCTGAACATGCTGGCGCAGCTCCTCCTTGCGGACCGGCCGGCCAAGCGCGCCAAGCGGATGATCGGGCGCGGCGACCGGAATCATCCTGATCTCCATAAGGCGGCGCCGCTGCAGCGCCTCCAGATCGCTGTTGAATTCAAGCAGCAGGCCGATCGCGCAGGTCTCGTTCAGCAGCAATTCCGTCGCTGCTCCAAGCGTCTCGACATAGATGCGCGGCGGCGCAGAGGGAAAGCGCGCGCCGAAAAGACGCAGCGCCTCGACGTGCGCCGGCATCGGAAACATGGCGTCGACGACGAGCCGCAATTCAGGTTCGATGCCGGCGGTGATGCCCGCGGCGTGATTGCGCAGCGCCTGGATTTCATCGGCGATGAGCCGCGCGCGCGGCAGCAGCGTCCGCCCCGCTTCGGTCAGGGCCGGGCGGTAGGCCGCGCGGTCGAACAGCGCGACGCCGAGTTGCTCCTCCAGCCGCTGCACCGCGTAGGTGATGGCCGATTGGGCGCGGTTCAGCCTCCGCGCGGCGCCGGAAAAGCTGCCTTCCTCGACGACGGCCAGCAGGACCTGCAATTGATCGAAAGACGGAGCGGGAACGGACATTATCAAATTTTCAGATGATGGCATTCGAATCTTTATCAGTATTCTTGGCGAAAGGATGCCGCTATTTCCTCTCGTTCATCCGGGGCGCGCCGCCGCCCCCAAGCAGAGCGAGCAAGATTTTCATGGTCCAGAAACTGTTTCCCTATCTTCTCGGCGCCCTTCTGATCTCGCCCCTCACCGCGCAGGCCGCGTCGCAAGCCAAGCCAGCCGGCAAAACCGATCCCGCCGCCGTCCAGCCTGGAGCCTATTCCGTCGAACCGGTGCATACGCGCGTCCTGTTCAGCGTGTCGCATATGGGCTTCACGACCTGGTATGGCGAATTCACCAATGTCTCGGGCACGCTCGATCTCGACCCCAGGACGCCGGAAAGGAGCGCCGTCGAAATCCATATCCCGGCCAGCACGGTCTCGACGACCAACGCCAGGCTCGACGGCGAATTGAAGAGCGATCAATGGTTCGACGCCGCGCAATATCCAGACATTGCGTTCAAGTCGGTGAAGGTGGTCGCGACCGGCACGGGGACGGGCAAACTCACCGGTGATCTGACCCTTCACGGCGTCACAAAGCCAGTGACCCTCGCCGTCAAGTTCAACGACGCGGGCGTCAATCCGCTGGACAAGAAATACACGGTCGGCTTTAACGCCACGGGTTCGATCAGGCGCAGCGATTTCGGCGTCAAAACCTATCTGCCGCTGATCGGCGACGAAGTCGATCTCATCATCAGCGCCGGCTTCGAACGCCAGGACGAGCCGGCGGCCGACGCAGGCGCCGCGAAATAGAATAGGCTGATGCCATGGCCGCAACGCGTCCGCCCGTCTGGTACATTCCGCATGGCGGCGGGCCGTGCTTCTTCATGGACCCGCCGGCCGGCGCGCCGAACGCCTGGAAGGGCATGGAAGCGTATTTGCGCGGGATCCCCGCCGCCGCCGGCGCAACGCCCCGCGCGATTTTGGTGATCTCCGCCCATTGGCGCGAAAGCCGCCCTACCGTGACCGGGGCCGCCGCGCCATCGCTGATTTACGACTACCGGGGCTTTCCGCCGCATACCTATCAGTTGAAATACCCCGCGCCGGGCGATCCCGAACTCGCCGCTGTGGTCGCGCGGCGGCTCAAAGACGCAGGAATTGACGCTGGCGTCGATCAGGCGCGCGGGTGGGATCACGGCGTCTTCATCCCGCTCATGCTGCTCTATCCGCAAGCCGATATTCCGGTCGTCGAACTCTCGCTGATGGAATCGCTCGATCCCGCGCGCCACATCGCCGTCGGTCGCGCGCTCGAGCCCCTGCGCGAGGAAGGCGTGCTGATCCTCGCCAGCGGCATGAGCTTCCACAATCTGCAGAATTTCTTCGGCGCGGACCCGCGCGCGCTCGGCGTCGCCGAAAAATTCGATGCCTGGCTGACGGGCGCGGTCACGGCGACGGATCCTTCCGTCCGCGACGCCGCGCTGGAGCAATGGGAGCAGGCGAATGGCGCGCGCTTCAGCCATCCTTACGAGGATCATCTCATTCCGCTGATGGTCGCCGCCGGCGCCGCCGGGCAGGATCGCGGCGTGCGCGATTACGCCGACCATGTGTTCGGCCTGCCGGTCTCGGGCTATCGCTTCGGCTGAGCCGCCGGAGCCTTGCGCAAGCGGGACGCCGCTATCCTGACAGCGGCGGCTCGCCCCTGCTGGATTTCGGCGTCCCGGACGATTCATTCAGACGGAAAAACGCGCGCGCCTGAAGCCGCCCGCCGCGACCGCCCGCAAAAACCGGCTTATCGACCTGCCTTGCAAAAGTCGAATTGATCTTCCGTCTTCGCGGCCACGTCCGAAGAGACGCAACCAAAGAAGCCGAGCAGGCCAGGCTGGGCCGCGTAGCCGAGATAATCGAGGCCGAATATCTCTTCCACGGTCTTCAGCAGGGAATAATGGTTGAAGGGCGTGTCGGCGACCGTGCCCGGCTTGATGAAGGGCGACAGCAGCACGGCCCCGGTCCGGTCGCCGCCAAAGCCGTTGTAGACGAGCGTATAGGAGCCGAGCGCCGTGGTTTGCGGAAACGAGCCGAGATTGGGGCCCGGCTGCTCGCTGCAGCAGGTTTCGCCCTGAAAGGTGACGACATAGCCGCCGGACGAGTTTTTCGTGACTGAAGCCCCGCTTTCGTCGAAATTGATGATCAGGAGCCCGTCGCGCAGATAGGCGGGCGAGGCCATGATGATTGGAACCCATTTCTGCAGAAATTGATCCGCCGAGACGAGGCCGCCGGGCTGGCCGGTGACGCAGGGCGCGTCATGGCCGTCATCGCAAAGATTGGGCGTGATGAAGACGAAATTGGGCGTCGTCGATTCCGATGCGAGATCGTTCTGCAGGCGGCTGAGATTGACGACGTCGGCGTTGCAGTCGGCCGAGTCGATGATCGAGTGGAAATAGACGAAGGGATCGTGGCGGGTGGCGTATTGGTCGCCCTGCGTCGCCGTCGCGCTGGGCTTTTCCGCGACCTGCGTGTGATCGACCGTGTTGAGAGCAGGATGGCCGCAGGTCGCGGACTCCCGGCTCGGATCATTGCCCATATCCTCCATATAGCCGCGCCATGTTTTGCCGGCGGCTTTGAGCTGATCGGGCAAGGTCTTGATCGTGCTCGGATAGACGCAGCCCGTCCCGATCGCTTGGCCGTCCGGCGTCACGCCCGTGAGCTGGAAATCGGCGAAGGTCTGGCAATCATTGCGGGTGTCGATGGTCGCCGCCTGACCGCTGATCATGGCGATGTAATTGTCGAGGCTCACATGGCCGGCGCCGAAATATTGCGTCAGCAGCGCGCCTTTCGCCGGCAGCGTCTGCGACAGATAGGGCGCTTTGGAGGCGGCGCCGAAGGTGACGTCATAACCCTCGTTCTCCAAAGTTATGACAAACACATGCCTGATTCGATGCGAGCCGCCGGGGCCGTCCCAATCATGCGAAAACGCAATCTGCGGCATCGCCAGGGCGGCCGCGAAAGCCATCGACGCAAACGCCAACCGAAGCAACTTGATCATGATCCCCACACCTGAAAAAAAGACGCGCGCCCAGCGTGGCTTGGGTGCGTCGGTTCGAACTGAGGCCGGTTGCTTATTCGTCCGATATGACAGTTTCAATTCAGGGTTGTCGAAATCGGCCTCGATCTGCGCCGC
>JBKQMI010000071.1:0-6097 GCA_052146775.1 Methylocella sp.
CGGCTATGTTCGAGCCGAAAGCAAATACGCGTCTATGGCGCTGGACCGAACTTTTGCGCCATCACAATTTGGAAGCCCTCTGGCGCCGCGCCACGCTGACGGTCAAGCGACTCGTATTCGAAGGTCGGATCCGCGTCGCCTATCGACGCGGACAAAAAGCATAGAGAGTTCGGCGTCTGTCGCGCGCGAACGCCTTCAGTCGATAAGGCGCGTTCCATGGGACGCGCCTTGCGGCGGCGAATGCCGGGCCGCGGAGCCCAGAGCCGGCCTGATTTGCACGAAGCTGGAGCATTAAAGGCCAGGATCAAACATCTATTATATTTCGCTGGGGGCGCCGAAGGTCTCGCCAGACGGCTCCCGGCGCGCTTTGTCGAGCTCCTCGGCGTAACGGCGTAGCAAATGCGCTTCCGTCAAAAGGCCGATGACGCGCCGGCCCGTCGCATTGCCGACGACGGCTAGCGCCTCGCCTTCGCTTTGTTCGAAAATCTGCGCCGCAGTCTTGACGTTCATCTCGGCGACCAGAAATTGATCGGGCAGGCGCGACATCGATGCGAGGTCGAGGTCCGCGTCGGCATTCGCGAGATGCGCGTCGGGAACGAAAATCATCCCTTTGTAACGGCCGAGAGGGTCGATCGCGACCACCCATTGGGCGGAGCCGATTCTTGTCCACAGAATGGCCCATTCGGCCGGAAAGCGCTCTGGCCAACAGGAACAGGGCTACTCGTCGGCGCCTCGCGGCTTAGGCGGTTCAGGCGGAACTTCTGAATTTGCTTCCTTCAGCTTTTGCTCTTCCGCGGCCAATAAGTCTCCAATTACGCGTCGTTCTTCTGGGTCCGTCTCATCCTTGAGCAAGTTCAGGAAGTGCGCAATATTGGCTCGTGCAATGAACCTTTTCATTATTTACCTCATCACCATGAGCCGCACCCCACGTAGCGTCTGGAAATTGCCGGCCGCGACATGGCTCTGTCACGTGGGACCGAGCGAGGCGAGGTGACTTGTAAAATGCAATCATATAGGACCATAAGCCCGCGCGAGCGGCCGTCAACCGCCTGATGCGTGTGATTCATACGAATCATCGTGACGCTAGCTGGCGGCGCCGAAGGTCTCCCCGGACAGTTCCCGGCGCGCCTTGTCGAGTTCTTCGGCGTAGCGGCGCAGCAAATGCGCTTCCGTCAAAAGGCCGATGACGCGCCGGTCCGTCGCATTGTCGACGACGGCCAGCGCCTCGCTTTCGCTTTGTTCGAAAATCTGCGCCGCGGTCTTGACGTTCATCTCGGCGACCAGAAATTGATCGGGCAGGCGCGACAGCGATGCGAGGTCGAGGTCCGCGTCGGCATTCGCGAGATGCGCGTCGGGAACGAAAATCACCCCCTTGTAGCGGCCGAAAGAATCGATCGCGATCACCCATTGGGCGGAGCCGAGCGCGAACCGCCGCCGGAATTCGCAAATTCGCATATTCGATCTGGCGACGTCGACGTCTGTGCGCATCAATCGGCCAACGGTCAGATCACGTATCCAGCCAACGTCCTGCGCGCTGCGGATCGACTCGCCGCGCAAGTGCATGCGCCATGTTGCAAAGGAGTAGCCGAAGCTCCGTCGCACGATGACGGAGACGAGCGTCGCAATGGCCAGCATGACGAGGCTAAGCGCAAAATCTCCAGTGGTCTCAAGGGCGAGGAAGCTCATCGTCAAAGGGCCGCCGACCACCGCGACGGCAAGGCCGGTCATGCCGACGACGGCGCTGATCGCGCTGTCCAGCGCGACAGACGGGAAATAAAGGGCGACGGCCTGGCAATAGAAATGGCCTATCAGGCTGCCGAGATAGAGCGAGGCGAAGAAGAGTCCGCCGCGAAAGCCGGAGCCGATCGAAATCATGGAGGCGAGGGATTTGACGGCCAGAGCCAGACCGATGGCGGAAAGGGCAGGCGCCGCGGCGTCGAAGAGCGCGATCGTCGCGCCATGGCCGGACGAAAGGGCGGCGGGCGTCAAAAGCGCAAGGCCTCCGACGATCAGGCCTCCGATCGCAGGGTGAAGCGCCAGCGGCAGCCGGGTCCGGCGAAACAGCCCTTCGACGAAGGCGACCCCGCGCATGATGGCGATGCCGAATGCGGCGCAGAGGACGCCAAGCAGCGCGAGCAGCGCCATGTCGATGTCGGAAAGATGTGCGCCAGAGATCGCCATTTTCGCGAATTGGCTGCCGACGCCGAGCGCGCGCGCCGCGATGATGCCGCCGATCGCCGCCGCGCCCACCGGAGCGAGGCCGAAGGGCGTATAGGCGCCGAGAATCAGCTCGAAGGCGTAAAATGCGCCCGTGAGGGGACCGCCGAAAGCCGCCGCGATCGCGCCGGCTGAACCGCAGGCGACCAGCGTGCGCAAATCGGGGCGCCGCAGCCCGAGCGCGGCCCCGACGAAGGAGGAAAAGCCCGCCCCCATCTGCGTATAGGCGGCCTCAAGTCCGACCGATGCGCCAAAGCCGTTCGAGACCACCGTCTGCGCCGTAATGACGACGCTGTCGGAGAGCGACATCCGCCCGCCGCGCAGCGCATTGGCCTCGATCGGATCGACCGGCCGGTTCGGGCGCCATTTTCGGACGAAAATTCCGGATACGCCGAGCAACAGCCCCCCGGCCAGCGGAGCGAGCGCGCGCCACCGCGGCTCGATTGTGGCGAGCGCGCTCAAATGCTCGCTTCCGAACAGCCAGAGGTGGAGCAAAAGCGAGGCTTTCAGTATCCCGGCGGCGAAGAGGCCGGCCATTACGCCGCTGAGAAAGCCTAGAAAAATCAGGCTGATTTCGTCGCGTCGGATGAGCGTGCGCGCTCTTCTCGCGATTCTCTCAAGCGGCGACGGCCCTGTTTGTGCGCCCCCGGCATGGGCCATCGACGATTGAACCTCAGGACGAATGGCGAGCGATACGGAAGGGGGCTTCGTTTCCAGAATCTTGCACTATGGGCGCACCGCCCTTATAAGCCGCGTTGCGTCCCTTCCGACACCCCTGGAGGCGAGGGCGCGATTTCTTTTTTTGAAGGACAGCAACATGGCCGAGACGAAGACTCTCGCGGCCACGGCGCGCAGCGGGATAGGCAAGGGGGCCGCCCGCAGCGTTCGCCGTGAAGGCCGCATTCCAGGCGTAATCTATGGCGGCGGCGACCCCGCCGAGCCGATTACGCTGGATTTTCGCGATCTGAACAAACTGATTTATGCCGGGCATTTTCTGACGACGCTATTCGAAATCGATGTCGGCGGAACGAAGCAGCGCGTCATCCCGCGCGACTATCAGCTGGATCGCGTCAAGGATCTCCCGCTTCATGTCGATTTTCTCCGCCTCAAGCCGGGCGCTAGCCTGCGCGTCGAGGTGCCGGTGCATTTCCTCAATCAGGACACCTGCCCCGGCGTCAAGAAGGGCGGCAGCATCAACATCGTTCGCCACTCGATTGAGATGCGCGTCCCGGCGGATGACATCCCGGAGGCGGTGATCGCCGATCTCGCCGAACTCGACATCAATGATTCGCTGCATCTCACCGCGCTGCCTCTACCGGCTGGTTGCAAGCCGACCCAGCGCGAACGCGACTTCACCATCGTGACCCTCGCCCCGCCGGTGGTCGTTCCCGAGGATGCGGCAGCCGCCGCCGCGGCCGCTGCGCCCGCCAAGGGCGCGAAGGGAGCGCCGGCCGCAAAGGCCGCGCCCGCCGCGGCCGCAGCCGCTCCGGCGAAGAAGAAATAGCGTCGCGAACAGGATAAGGCCCGCCTCTCTGGTCAAGAAGAGGCGGGCCGATTGCCGGCGGATCGCGCGGTCAGGCGGAGGCCATGATTCTTTTCGTCGGCCTCGGCAATCCCGGCAAGGCCTATGCCGGCAACCGGCACATTGTCGGCTTCTTGGCGATCGAGGCGATCGCCCGCGCCGCGTCGGCGCCCGTCTTTCGCAGCAAATTCCACGGGTGCGTCAGCGAGATCGCGCTCGCCGGCGAGCGCGGCGTCCTGCTGGCGCCGCAAACCTATATGAACGAGTCGGGCCGCGCGGTCGGCGACGCGGCGCGCTATCTCAAGATCGAGCCGCGCGACATCATCGTGTTCCACGACGAACTCGATCTGCCGGCGGGCAAGGTCAGGGTCAAGACTGGCGGCGGCAATGCCGGACACAATGGCCTGAAGTCCATCACCGCCCATATCGGCAACGACTATCGGCGCGTGCGCATCGGCATCGGCCATCCCGGCGACCGGGCGCTCGTGCATAATTATGTGCTTGGCGATTTCGCCAAATCCGACGCGCCCTGGGTCGAGGCCTTGTGCGGCTTCATCGCCGCCAATGCGAGCCTATTGGCGAAGGGCGAGGACGACGCGTTCCAGAGCAAAATATTCCGTGACATGGAGGCGGCTGGGCTGCCCTGAGGCGCGGCTCCCTCCAAATCCGGTCAGATCTGGCGCTCGATCATCATAGACTTGATTTGCGCGATGGCTTTCGCCGGGTTCAGGCCCTTCGGGCAGGTCTTGGCGCAATTCATGATCGTGTGGCAGCGATAGAGGCGGAAAGGATCCTCGACATTGTCGAGCCGCTCGCCGGTCGCCTCGTCGCGCGAATCGATCAGCCAGCGATAGGCCTGCAACAGCACGGCGGGGCCAAGATAGCGGTCGCCGTTCCACCAGTAGCTCGGGCAGGAGGTGGAGCAGCAGGCGCACAGGATGCACTCATAGAGCCCGTCGAGCTTGGCCCGGTCTTCCGGCGCCTGAAGCCACTCCTTTTCGGGCGTCGGCGACTTGGTTTGCAGCCAGGGCTCGATCGAGGCGTGCTGGACATAGAAGGCGGTGAGGTCCGGCACGAGATCCTTCACCACTGACATATGCGGCAGGGGGTAGATCTTCACCGCGCCCTTGATGTCGTCGATCGCCTTGGTGCAGGCGAGCGTGTTGGCGCCGTCGATGTTCATCGCGCAGGAGCCGCAGATGCCTTCGCGGCAGGAGCGGCGGAAGGTCAGAGTTGGATCGATGTTGGACTTGATCCAGATCAGCCCGTCGAGAACCATCGGCCCGCAATCGTCGCGGTCGACGAAATAGGTGTCGATGCGCGGATTGGCTCCGTCGTCCGGGTTCCAGCGATAGATGCTGAATTCGGTCACTCTCTTCGCAGCGGCGGGCTTCGGCCAGCTCTTGCCGGGGAGGGGACGCGAGTTCTTGGGAAGTGCGAATTCGACCATGTTGGTTTCCCGGCGTCAGATTAAGAGTCGATTCGAGCTGTGAGCGCTGGACGAATTTCGGAGCCGCCTCAATACACCCGCGCCTTCGGCTCGATATATTGCATTTCGTTGGTCATGGTGTAGCTGTGCACCGGGCGGTAATCGATCGTCACTTTGCGCGCGTCGGGGTCGATCGAGGCCAGGGTATGCTTCATCCAGTTGGCGTCGTCGCGTTGCGGGTAGTCCTCCCGCGCATGGGCGCCGCGCGATTCAGTGCGGTTGCCGGCGCCGTCCATGGTGACGACTGCCTGGATGATGAGATTGTCGAACTCTAGCGTCTCGACGAGATCGGAGTTCCAGATCAGCGAGCGGTCGGTGACGCCGAGTTGATCGCGCGCCGCCCAAACCTCATGGATGAGTTTGGACCCTTCCTCAAGGGTTTCGCCGGTGCGATAGACGGCGCAATTGTTCTGCATCACCTTCTGCATCCGCAGCCGCAGTTCGGCCGTCGGAATGGCGCCCTTCGCATGGCGGAAACCGTCGAGGCGTTCGAGCGCGCGGTCGGCGGAACCCTCCGGCAGCTCCGGCTGCTTTGCGCCCGCCGTGACGATCTCGGCGGCGCGGATGCCGGCGGCGCGTCCAAACACGACGAGATCGATCAGCGAATTGGAGCCGAGCCGGTTCGCGCCATGCACGGAGACGCAGGCGGCTTCGCCCAGCGCCATGAGGCCCGGGACGACGACGTCCGGATCGCCGTTCTTCTTGATGACGACCTCGCCGTGATAATTGGTCGGGATGCCCCCCATGTTGTAATGCACCGTCGGCAGTACGGGGATCGGCTGGCGCGTCAGATCGACGCCGGCGAAAATCTTGGCGCTCTCGGAAATGCCGGGCAGGCGCTCGTGCAGGATCTTCGGGTCGAGATGATC
>JBKQMI010000072.1:0-9443 GCA_052146775.1 Methylocella sp.
CAATTGATTGAGGATCGCCGCCGCCACATAGCCGAGCCAGACCGCGATCAGGCAGAGCGTGACGGACAGAATGACATTGACGCCGGCGTTGAGCATTTCGCCGTTGCGCACGAGGTTCAGCGTCTGCAGGCTGAAAGAGGAGAATGTGGTGTAGCCGCCGCAAAGGCCGATCATGACGAACTGGCGCGTCGTCGATCCGATCAGGAGGCGCCCGTCGGGGCCGGTCAGCGTCGCGAAAAAACCGATGACGAAAGAGCCGGTGATGTTGACGATGATGGTGCCCCACGGAAAGGTCTCGCCGATCCGATTGCCGATTGCCGTCGCGACCCAGAAGCGCGCGCCGCCGCCGAGGGCGCTTCCGAGCATGATCCACGCATAAAGCATTAACGCCGCTTCCCTCGCCGGATCGGATCGTCGTCGATGCGTTTCATCGCAGCCCTTTCAGACTTCGGCGATCTGATCGAGCCGCGCCAATGTTTCATCCATCGGAGCCGCGATGCGCTCGATGAGCGTCGCCACTGCTGTGATATCGTCGAGATGGGCATGGGGCAAAGATCCGGCGAAGGATCCGCCATCGCTTGCCAGCGCCTTGATGTCCGGATCCTCGGGATAGAGCAGCGGCTTTCCGTTGGCGACGCGATGCACCTCGATCTTGACGTGCAGGTCGCGCTTGTAGCCTTCGACGAGGACGAAATCGACGGGGCTGAGGCGCGCCAGCAGCGCGCTGAGGCGCGGCTCATCGTCGCCCCGCAATTCATGCATCAAGGCCCAGCGGTTGGCGGAGGCGACGAGAACCTCGCGCGCGCCCGCCTCCCGGTGCGAATAGGAATCCTTGCCGGGCTTGTCGATGTCGAAGCCGTGATGGGCGTGTTTCAGCGTCGAAACGGAAAAGCCGCGCGCAACAAGCGCGGGAATGAGCTTGACGATCAGGGTGGTCTTGCCCGCCCCGCTCCATCCGGAAAGGCCGATCACGCGCATGACGAAAAAGCCTCGCGATCCGCCCCGGCGGCGACAGCGCCCGCCTCATCGTTCAAACCTTTGCGCTCCCTCTGGAACTTTGCCGCCGCATCGCTTAACATTTCCACGTGATGCTGTTTTCCGGCCGGGGGCGCAAGAGACTTGTCGCTGATGCCCACCCAATCAACCTTGACGGCCCTCGACCTTCGCGGCCTCAACTGTCCGCTGCCGGCTCTGCGAACGGGCAAGGCGCTGCGCGGGCTAAACGATGGCGATCTTCTCATCGTCGAATGCACCGATCCGCTCGCCTCCATCGACATTCCCCATCTTGTGGCCGAGACCGGCGACATTCTCGAACGGCAGGAGCAAATCGACGGCGCGATGGCCTTTCATATCAGGCGGCGACGATCATGAGATCGGGCCTGTCCCTTGAAGCATCCTATGAGGCGAAGAGCCTGGCGGCGCTGATCTTCAGGGACAATGATGCGGTGAACGGAATCGTCGCGGATTTCGCCGCCGTCCTCAAGCGCCGCGGCCATCGCATCGCCGGCGTGATTCAAACCGTCGATCTCGCACAGCCTTGCGATTGCCGCGAAGTCTTTCTTCGCGATATCGAAACCGGTGAGGCGATTTCGATCCTGCAGGATCTTGGGACCGGGTCGCAATCCTGCCGCATCGATACGGCGGCTCTCGCCGACGCCGCCCATCGCGTCGCCCGCGCCCTCGCAAGCGCTCCCGAACTTCTGTTCGTCAACCGGTTCGGCAAGCTCGAAGCCGAGGGACTTGGGCTATATGCCGAAATCGGCGCCGCCGCCGCGGCCGGCGTTCCGACGCTCGTCTGCGTCTCGGTGAAGTTCATCGATCCATGGCGCCGGTTCACGATGGGCCTCGATGAGGAGTTGCCCTGCTCCGGCGCGGCCCTTGAGCGCTGGTGGAGCGCGGTCAAGGGGCGAAACGCGGCCGGGGACCTCAGCCTGGGCGCCGCTCTTTGATGACGCCCGTTCGATGACGCCGGAGACGCCGCGGATCGATGACATCGAGGATATTGTCCTCGACGTCGCGGAGCGCGTGTGGCCCTTCGCTGTCGACCAGTGCGAGGCGATCGACCGGCATTGGGAGAAGCTTCGCGGCGGGAACCCGCATCTCTTCAATGGCCGCGTCTTTCTCAACTTCGAGCGGCGCACCGAGACGCTTGAGGGCCGGCGAGTTTTGAGCGGAACCGCCTCCGCCGTCGATTTCAAGGCGTTTCTGGCCTGGCGCGACTTCGGCTTTCCGGACGCCGGCGTTCGCAATTGCTTCGCGACGGCGGCGCTGCTCTCCGCCGACGGCGCCTTCATGCTCGGACGCATGAGCGACAGGACGGCGAACGCCGGCAAAATCTATTTTCCTGCTGGAACGCCTGATCTCGGCGACGTCAAGGACGGCGCGCTTGATCTTGCGGGCAGCGCCGCGCGCGAGCTTTTCGAGGAGACCGGCATCCAGGCAGATGAGGTCGCCTTCGCGCCGGGATGGACCGTGGTTTTCGAGGGTCCGCGCATCGCCTGCATGAAAGTCACGCGCTCACCGCTGACGGCCTTCGAGATCGAGGCCGGCTTTCAGGATTTTCTGGCGCGGGAGGAGACGCCCGAGCTTGTCGCTCTGCACCCTGTTTTCTCGGTTCGCGATCTCGACGAAGAACGCATGCCCAGCTTTACGCTGCGCTATCTACGCCATGCGCTGTCCGAAAAACCCGCCTGACGGCCGCGCGCTCACGCGTGATAGCCGTGCTTTTCCTTCGTGGCGTGAATGATTCCGAGCGCCTCGCCATCCTTGCCGGCCGCGCAGGCGTTGGCGGCGCGTGAAAGATCGGCCTCGATCTGATCGTAGACCTTCTCGTTGAGATTGCCGGTCGTGACGTCGGCGGTGAGCACTTTCTGATAGCTGTTGAGCTTATCCGTGCAGGCGGCGGCGGGTGGCAGGTCCGGCCAGGCTGGCGCCGTTATGCCCGAGGGCGCCGCGGCGACGGGACCCGCGTAGGGCTGGGATTGATAGCAGCCGCAAAGCGCCGCCGCCGCGCCGACGACCGCCAAGAATAAAAAAATCCGCCGCATCCCGATCTCCGCAGAAGGAAAGAGCCAATCTCATCCGCAACGCTTGCCTGTCAAGTCCCGCCGGCTCGCGATCAGGCGCGCCGCGCGCGATAAAGCCAGTCGTAGCGCGCGAGCAGGCGTTCGCCGCCGAGGATCCGCAGCGCCGTATCGCGCGCGAAGGCGGCGGGACCCGACAGATGATAGACGCGCCCTTGCGCCCGCGATTCGCTCTGCACCCTGTCGGCGCGCTCCCGCCGCGCGGCCGCATAGGCGGCGAGACCGCTCGGAACATCGCGCGCAGCCTGAAGCGCCTCGCCCAGCGCGCCGGCGTCCTCAATCGCCTGGGCCGCGCCCTGCGCCAGGAAAGGCGGCATGGGATGGGCGGCGTCGCCGAGCAGCGCGACTCGTCCTGCGGTCCAGCCGGGCAACGGATCTCGATCGATGAGCGGCCATTTCCGCCACGCCTGCGCGGCGGCGAGCAACGCCCGCCCGCTTTTGTGCCAGCGGGAAAAGCGCGCGGCGAGGACGGCCGGGTCGCCCGGCCGCGACCAGTCCTCTCCGGGGCCAGGGGGCGCCTCGTTTTCGTCGAGAACCGCGACGACATTGACCACGGCGCCGCCGCGCAATGGATAATGCACAAGATGGGCCTCGCGCCCGAGCCAAAGGCAGGATTCCGGGCGCAACGCCTCAGGCGGCGCGCGATCGGCGTCGATGAGAGCGCGCCAGGCGGTCCACTTTATGCGATTCGCGGAATCAGCCCCGCCGCCAAGAAGCGTCGCGCGGACAAGGGAGCGCGCTCCGTCGGCGCCGATCAGGCAATCGCCCGACGCCTCAAGCCGCAGCAGCCCCTGGCGCAACGCCGCGACGACGCCATCCGCGCCGGAGGCGAAACCCGCCACCGCGACGCCGGGGTGAACGCGGATCGCATCTTCTTCCGCGACCGCCTGCAGGAGGGCCCGCTGAAGATCGGCGCGGTGGACCAGCAGATAGGGCGCGCCCCAGCGCCGCTCGGCGTCGGCCAAAGGCATCAGGGCGAGCGTCGCACCGTCGCGGGCCCGTCTCACCCTGATCGCTTCGGGCGCGAGACTGGAGCCCTTCAGGCGCTCGACGACATTCAGCCTTTGCAGAATGGCGCTCGCATTCGGCGACAGCTGAAGTCCGGCGCCGACCTCTTCAAACGCCGGCGCGGATTCGAAGATGCTGACTTGCCAGCCGGCGCGTGCGAGACACAGGGCCGCGCTGAGGCCGCCGATTCCGGCGCCGGCGATCAGCGCATGAGGTTCGCTCATAAACCCAAGCGCGCCGCCTCACGCCGCCGCAGGAGCCGTTTGCGGATCGAATGCGCATTCGGCTGGAACGCATCCGCCGTGCAGCGTCGCGTCATAGACGTAATGGGTGGAGCAATAAGGGCAGATGGCTTCCGCTGCGTCGCCCATGTCGATGAAGATATGCGGATGATCGAACGGGGGCAGAGCGCCGACGCACATGAATTCCTTGGCGCCGACGCTGACGCGGGAAGCGCCCGGCTGATTGTGAAAATGCGGCGTGGCGTGAGCGGCCATCATCTCATCCTTGTTGAGAACAGCGCGCGAGCATAGCCGCGCATCGGAAGTTTGTGTAGCCCTTCGGAGCCTGTCTTCGGACACTGTCTTGTGCTGGCCGGGCCTTGCGTAGGGCGCATTGCGACGCACCCGCCCTCGCAGGATCAGAGCTTAGCCTGCGAGCGCCGCTCCGCCGCGGGTTGAGGCGTCGACGAGTCGAGCAGCGACTCGTCGAGAATCTTGTCGAGATGGCGACGAAAATTGGCGTTGAGATATTTCCGCTCGACCTTGAGGCGACCGCGCTCGCCCATGGCTTTCGCCATGTCAGGCTGCGTCAACAAGTCATGGAGCCGGTCGGCGAGACTCTTCACATCCGACGGATCGACGACGAACCCATCGACGCCATCGGCGACGACTTCGTTCGCCGCGCCGAGCGAGCTGCAGATGACCGGCCTGCCAAACTGCCAGGCCTCGAGATAGACGATCCCGAACCCTTCCTTGTTTGACGGCATCGCGAAAACCGCCGCGCGGGCGTAAGCGTTCCGTAGTTCGGCGTCGCCGACTGAGCCTAAAAACGCAACCTGGTCGGCGACGCCGAGTTTTTTCGCCAGCGCTTCGAGCTCCGGCCGCAAAGCGCCGCCGCCAATGATCTCGTATCTGACGGCGGGCAGCCTCTCTTTCAGGATGGCGACGGCGGCGATCATTTCATGGACGTTTTTTTCCCGTTCGCTCGCTCCGAGCCGGGCGACGGTGAGGATCGTCGGCGACTGCGGCGCGGATACGACCGGCGCGGGCGCCAACTCATCGACGGCGTTGGGCAGAAATCTGAATTTGTCTGGCGCAACATTGAATTCGCGCGACATCTGGTCAGCCGTATAACGGCTGACCGAGGCGACCTGCGTCAGCGCTCCGACGAGCCAGCTCTCGTAAAACCGTCTTTTGCGCCGCCCCTGCGCATTCCAGACCTCGTATCCATGCACGAACAGCGTGATCGGCATCCGGCGACGGAACAGCCTGACCGCGAAGGCGAGCGGCAACAGGTTGATATGGCAGATCAGCAGCGCGCGCGCCTCGAACACGCTCGCCCAGAGAGCCGCGGCGATGAACCGCAGCCGATTTTTGGGCGCGGCGAACTCCAGCCCGTCGATTGCCGGCAGTTCGGCATCGTGATCGCCGGACAAAACGGCGAGAGCCGAACGCTCTTTCCCCTCCACGTTGCGCAGCGCCACGTTATTAAAAACGCGCCGGTTGAAACTCTGCAATCCGCCTATCGTGGAATAGGTTTCCAGCGCGCATATCACGATCCGATTTTGCTGACGGCTATGCGCTGAAAACATGACTCGACGCCAATTTTGGAATTTCGGGTCCGGGCTTGCTTCGACGATTAAGACTCCAAAAGGATGGAAGACCTAATTTGACCCTCCAGCATCTTTGCGAAGCAACATACAAATAAATTCGAAAGTTACAAAATATTTCTAGTACATAATGTCAATATTTGTAACACCGTCAGACAATCTCGGTTCATTTCGGAGCCGCCGCCCATCGGGCCGGAATTAAGACAGGCTGCTAGAGGCTCCGTAGGCCGATCCGAGCGTCTGGTCTCCATCGGCGTCCCGTTGGTCCTTGATCGACGACGGACCGCGAGCTTAAATCTCAGTTCCGTTTTATCTCCCGCGCCCACGTCGATGGTGCGCGCCGGGACCCACAACCAACGGCTGTCCGCCACCGCCTAATTTTTTTGCGCTTGCAACGCGGCGTCGATGATCTTGCTCAAAAGCTTCTCGTTGAAGTCGCCGTTTCGCCACACGCGCTTCAATCCCGCCGCGGCGATCTTGCTGATTCGATCAGGCGCAGCTAGCAGCGCCAGGCAGAGGTCCGCGCATTCATCCGCATTGTCGAAAAACACGGCTTCCCCGCCATCCTCATACATTTCGAGATGGTCGCTCGTGCGCTCCGCGCAGAAGAGCGTTCCGATCGCGGGTATCTCGAAGCTTCGCGTTGTGTGCAGATCCTGATTTCCCTTGGACAGAAGTCCGATCGCGATCTTGGCGCCCCGGATCGCCTTGACGTAGTCGTCGCCTTCGAGGTTCCCTTGGACGACGCATGCGCGCAACCGTCCATATTCCGGCGCCAAACTCCATCGCTCTCCATAAATGCGAAGCGGAACGCCGCGCTCGACGAGCCGCAGCAGGAACGGGCCGCGTTCGGGCATCCAGGTGCCGACGAAGGCGACCTCAGAGGAAAAGCGAGCCCGATCCTCCTCACTCAACTCGATCGGCCGATGGACGACTTCGTCGGCCGCCTCCCTGACCAGCAGGACGCGCCGCGCGCCCGCCCGCTTCGCCCCCTCGGCGCTGGAGACCCTGTGGGTCGCAATCAGGTCGTAAAATGGCAGCGCCTTCAAAAACAGGCGCCACTTCAGTCCATCCCTCGGTACGTAGGGATTATCCTGATTATAGTTGACGACGATCTTGCCCAGTTTCTTCAATTCGACGATCGCCGCGCGGTCGAGAAGTTCGCCGCTATCGACGAAGACCAGATCGAAGGCGGCGCCCTTCGCTCGCGACAAGACATAGCGCCTGACCATTCCGCCGAAACCAAACGCGCCCGTCTTGAAGGCCCAGCTTTGGAGCAGCCACCACGGCAATGGCAATTTCTCGATCGCTAAATAGGAGTCGATGACGGTCACATCATGGCCAAGTCTGCGAAGCGCGCCCAGGCGCTGCGCCGACGTGCCAAGTTCCGGGCCAATAAACAGAATTCTCATTCGTTTTTCCGAAAGGCCTCATTCGTCGAGGCGCCGACGACGGCGACTGACACGAAAGAGCGCGAGGTCTCGTTCGCTCTTCCTATTCTCGTTCGCTCTTCGAGGTTTCGTTCGCTCACTAAGTCCTGATCCGCTCATTAAGGTCTTGTTTGCGGATCCCGGCCAGTCGACGATAGCTTCATCGACCTGGATCGACAAGTTCGCCCCCAGTGAAGACCGGGTTGAAGGCGTCGCACTGGATCTGCGACAAATCAGAGCGTTCGATCATTCCGCCGAAGCCGAAAACATCTGTATTATAGTCTTGACCCATGAACAAGATCGAACCAGATCGTCGACGATCTGAGTTATTTCGATTGCCAGGTCGGTGTGTTTTCACCGGCGCAAAGCGCGCCTCGGTTGCAGATCGGCTCGTGTTGCGCCGATCTACCGCGCTTGGCGCCCTGGACAAAATTCTTTGAACCGTCATTGGAACCTGCTAGATTTAAAAATGAAATGTTATCAGACCGACGAGCGGGCGACGTCTGATCATTCGTTCGAGACGCAACTGCGTTTGCGCACGAGGGCGAAGGCGGGCGTTTGCTCTCGCTGAAGCCGCGTTCGTAAGCGGGACCGCATGAATGGTTCGCGTGCGCCGCGCGATCAATTGGGCAATCAGGCTTTCGACCTTGGCGATTTTGCGCAATGCGTGCGTCGCCGCTCCGTCGTGCGCCCTGGGTTGGAGGACGAAGCATTCCTGACGCCAGTTCTCGCATTCAGACTGACGATCTAGTTCAAGACGTCCCAGTTCGATCGGAACAATCCGCGCTACGGATCGCCTATGTCGGCCCGGCGAGGGGAAGTTGTTTGCAGCGGGCGGAGGCGCTGGAACGGCTTGGTCACGTCGTGACCTGGATCGACCCCTACGACTGGATCGGCCGCTCCATCTGGATGGCGCGTTGGCTCTATCGTACCGGCGGCTTGGGCATCGGCCTAAAAATCAACCGTCCGATCTTCAACGCGGTGAAGCGATCCGCGCCCGACCTGATCTGGGTCGACCAAGGTCAGTTTCTTGGCGGCGCTCTGATCACCAAACTCCGCACACTTTCGGTTCCGATCGTTAATTATACGATCGATGACCCCTTCGGCGGACGCGACGGACGGCGGTTCAACAATTATTTCGGGGCCCTGCCTTTCTATGATCTTCTGGCTGTCGTTCGCGAAGAGAATGTCGCCGAGGCCTATGCCCATGGCGCGCGCAATGTTCTGCGCATCTGGATGAGCGCGGACGAGATCGCGCATCGCCCGCGCGTCCTCACTGATGAGGACGCGCGCAAATACGCAAGCGAAGTCTGCTTCGTCGGAACCTGGTTTCCCGAGCGCGGGCTGTTCATGGCGGAACTTGTTCGCGCCGGCCTGCCCCTCTCGATTTGGGGCGACCGCTGGCAGAGGGCGCCGGAATGGCCGGTGCTCGCGCCGCATTGGCGCGGGCCAGGCCAGCACGATCCCGAAATCTACGCGCGGATCATCCAGTGCGCCAAGATCTCGCTCGGGCTGGTGAGTAAGGGCAACCGGGATCTGCACACGTCGCGAAGCTTTGAAATTCCGGCGATCGGCGGGCTGTTTTGCGCCGAACGGACGGATGAGCACCGCGAATCTTTCAAGGAGGACGTGGAGGCTGTGTTCTGGAGCGACGCGAAGGAGTGCGTCGACCAATGCCGCCGACTCCTTAGCGACGACGAATTGATCGCCGCCATCAAAAGAAGCGGCCATCTGCGATATCTGCGAAGCCCCTATAACAACGAAGCTGTTTTGAAAACCATTTTGAACCATGACGCCTTGCTCAATCGCGCAAATTGCGGGCATGCGGGCGTTTCCTAGTGGTCCAATTCCGACATATTGATCTGGTGGATAAAATTGTCCTGACACTTGGCTCCCAAGTGTCAGACTTTATCCCTTAGAGCGCTTTCCGACCGAATGGACCCTTCGGTCGATAAGAAATCGCTCCAGATTCAAAAGCTCTAAACTCTTGGGATTAAACAAAATGTCGGAGCTGTTTTTTGATTCCACGGGATCGAAAAACAACTCCAGATCAACGCCGGCGCTTCGAAGATGATTGCGAGTGAAATGGAA
>JBKQMI010000073.1:0-7649 GCA_052146775.1 Methylocella sp.
GGGCACCGGCGAGGCATCGGGCGACCGCCGCGCGATCCTCGCCGCCGAAGCCGCGATCGCCAATCCGCTTCTCGACGAGGTGTCGATGAAGGGCGCTCGGGGCCTTCTCATCTCCATCACCGGCGGAAATGATCTGACCCTCTACGAGGTCGACGAGGCGGCGGGCCGCATCCGTCAGGAGGTCGACGAGGACGCCAATATCATTCTCGGCGCGACCTTCGATTCGAGCCTCGACGGCATCGTCAGGGTGTCCGTCGTCGCCACCGGCATCGATCATCCGGTCGGCGCCTTTGAGGGCAACGCGGCCGAAACCCGCATCGCCGAAGTCGCGAACCGCCTGCGCGCGCAGACGGCGGCGCGCCCGATCGAGACCGCGCCGCCAGTCTTCGAGGCGGCGACGCCCGACTACGACTCGCCGGCCCGGCCCGCCCATGAGGAGCGCTCGGCCGCGCCCCAGCAGCAATTCAAGCCCGCTTACGCCGGGTCGCAGCAGGGGGGCAATGGGGTTTATGTCGAGGAGGCGGCGCCGCAGCCGCGCTACGCCGAGGCCGCGCCGCAACAGCATGCGCGCGCCACCGATCATTTCGAGCCGGGTCCGTTCATTCCGGGCGCCGCCGATTCGCCCCTCGTGCGGCCGCAGAGAATGCCGCAGATCGACGATCTGCCCTTGCCGGCGCAAAATCAGATCCGCGCCCATCGCGGCGAGGCGCCTGTGCAACCGCATGGCGAGGCCAAGCGCCGCTCGCTGCTGGAGCGGCTGGCCTCTTTCGGCGCCGGACGGCACGAAGAGGGCGCTCCGCCGGTCCAGCAAGAGCGTCCCGTAGCGCCTCGGCCTCCGGCGCAGCAGAGGCCGCCGGCGCCAGGTCCGGTGCATGCCGAATATGGCAAGCGTCCGCAACCGCCGGCGCCGCCGCGCGCGCCGCAGGCGCAGGATCAACACGCAAGGATCGCCTATCAGCCCCGCGCCAACGAGGAGGACCAGCTCGAGATCCCGGCGTTCCTGCGCCGTCAGTCGAGCTGAGGGGAAGGGCGCTCGCTCTTTGGCCCCAATTTCGGGGCCAAGGGGTGCGCCACGGGATTTGCGAGATGGCTTCGCAGCGTAGCGGGCGCGCCACAGGCAGGAAAAATCAAACGGGGGGCGGGCCGCAGCGCCACACTAATGCCTTTGTGACGCCGCACATAAATGACGGAGCTGGAGCGGCTCAGGTCGGCCGTTCACGCGCGACTAAAGGTTTTTTTCCGGCCGACAATTGAGCGACCCCAATGACTTATGCATCAAATGACATGCGTTTTTCCCAGGGGCGGCGCGCCTTGCGCCTCGCGCTCGGACTTGCAGGCGCGCTGGCGCTGCCCGCCGTCGCCCGCGCGGACATGCTCGAATCGCTGAACCCGATGAACTGGTTCAGCGGCGACAAATACAAGACCGAGATCGTCAAGGATACGCCTCCCGACGACCTCTACAATCAGGGCCTCGCGCGCCTCAAGGTGAGGGACTACGCCGCAGCCTCAAAGTCCTTTGAGAGTCTGGAAAAGCAATATCCCTATTCGCAATGGCAGAGGAAGGGTCTCCTGATGACCACCTTCAGCCAGTATCAGTCCGGCAGTTACGACGACGCCATCGGCTCCGCGAAGCGCTATATCGGGCTTTATCCGAACGCCCCCGACGTCGATTACGCCAACTATCTCGAGGCGATGTCTTACTACAATCAGATCCCGGACGTCAGCCGCGACCAGGAGCGGTCGGCGAAGGCGGCGGAGCTGTTCCAGCAGATCATCGACAAATACCCGAAGTCCGAATACGTCGCGGATTCGCGCTACAAGCTTCAGGTCACCCGCGACCAGCTCGCCGGCAAGGAGATGATGATCGGGCGCTATTATCTCAATCAGCGAAATTATGTCGCAGCCGTCGGCCGTTTCCGTGAAGTTCTGGCCAAATATCAGACGACCCGCCACGCCGAGGAAGCCTTGATGCGCCTCACCGAAGCCTATCTCGCGCTCGGCGTCCCGCAGGAAGCCCAGACGGCGGCGGCGATCCTCGGCCATAATTATCCGGATTCGGTCTGGTACAAGGACGCTTATTCGCTGCTGCGGACCGACGGACTGGAGCCGAATGAAGACAAGGGCTCCTGGATATCGAAGGCCGCCCACTCGATGGGCCTCGGCTAGACTATTTTTCTTGGCGATCTATTCTTAATGGCGATGTCGGCGTCTGAATCGCTCTTGGCTTCGCGCCGGCAGACGCGAGGATTTTGAGGCGCCTGCGCCGCGCCACGGCAAAATCACGCTGGCTGGCGCGGGGGGAGACGTCGGCCGGATGCTGGTTAACCTCTCCATCCGCAACATCGTCCTGATCGATCAACTCGATCTCGCTCTTGGCGGCGGCCTCACCGTCCTTACCGGCGAGACCGGCGCCGGTAAATCCATCCTGCTCGACGCCTTTTCCCTGACGCTTGGCGCGCGCGGCGACGGCGCGCTCGTGCGCGAGGGCGAGGCGCAGGGTCAGGTCACGGCGGTGTTCGAACTCAGCCCCGACCATCCGGCTCTCGCGGCGGCGAACGCGCAGGACATTGAAACCGACGGCGCGCTCATTTTGCGCCGGGTTCAATTGGCCGACGGCCGCACCCGCGCCTTCGTCAACGACCAGCGGGTCACCTCGCAGGCGCTGCGCGCGATCACGCGTGAACTCGTCGAAATTCACGGTCAGCACGACGATCGCGCACTGGTCGATTCGGGCACGCATCGCCAGCTGCTCGACGCCTATGGCGGCCTCGACCCTCAACTGTCGAAGACCCGCGCGGCGCACGCAAGCTGGCGCGAGACGAAGGCCGAGCGCGCGCGCGAGGCGGAGCGGATCGAAAAGGTGCGCGCCGATGCCGATTATCTGCGCCACGCCTTCGCGGAGCTCGAAAAACTCGACGCCCGTCCCGGGGAGGAGGAGGCGCTGGCCTCGCGCCGCACGGCGATGATGCAGGCCGAGAAAGTCGTCAGCGACCTGCGCGACGTGGCGGAGGCGGTCTGCGGCGATCATTCGCCGATGTCCGCGCTCGCCGCCGCGCTGCGCCGCTTGCAGCGCCGCCAGACGCAGGCGCCGGAGCTGATCGAGCCGGCGGCGCAGGCGCTCGACGCGGCGCTCAGCGCGCTCGATCTCGCCGGGCAGGCGCTCGAAAGCGCTCTGCGCGCGGCCGATTTCGATCCGGGCGAACTGGAGCAGGCTGAAGAGCGGCTGTTCGCCCTGCGCGCCGCCAGCCGCAAATATTCGGTGGCGGCGGACAATCTGCCTCAGCTCGCCGAAAGCTTCGGGGCGAAACTCGCTGATCTCGACGCCGGGGAGGCGCGGTTGCGCCAGCTGACCGCCGCCGTCGCGAGCGCGGAGGCGGCCTTTGTCGGGGCCGCGAAAGAGCTGTCGCAGGCGCGCCGCGCTGCGGCCGAGGCGCTTGATCGCGCGGTCAACGCCGAACTCGCCCCCTTGAAGCTCGAAGGCGCGCGTTTCTCCACCGCGATCGCGGCGGAGCCGGCCGGCCCTGCGGGCGTCGATCAGATCGAATTCTGGGTTCAGACAAACCCCGGAACGCGGCCGGGCCCGCTAATGAAGATCGCCTCGGGCGGCGAACTCGCGCGCTTCATGCTGGCCCTGAAGGTCGTTCTCGCCGACAAGGGATCGGCGCCGACTCTCGTCTTCGACGAAATTGACACCGGCGTCGGCGGCGCGGTCGCGGATGCGATCGGGCAGCGGCTGGCGCGCCTCGCAAAGCGCGTGCAGGTGCTCGCCGTCACCCATGCGCCGCAGGTCGCCGCGCGAGCCGAAGATCATTTGCGCATCGCCAAGGACCCTGCGGGGCCGGGGCGCGTCGCGACGCGGGTTCTGGCCCTCGCCCAGGACGGGCGACGCGAGGAGATCGCCCGCATGCTGGCCGGGGCGACGGTCACCGACGAGGCGCGGGCCGCCGCCGCGAGGCTGATGCGGGGGGCGGGGTGATCCCTGATCTCGCCCAGCGTGTGCATAATCATTCTTTTCGCGTCGATCCGATCGTTCGCACGCTGCTCGATACGGATTTCTACAAGTTCCTGATGCTGCAAATGATCTGGAAGCTGAGGCCGGAGGTCCATGCGACTTTCGGGCTGCATAACCGCTCGGCCTCCGTGAGGCTCGCGGACTGCATCGACGAGAAGGAGCTGATCGCGCAGCTCGATCATGCGCGCACGCTGCGTTTTCAGAAAAACGAGCTGATCTGGCTCGCCGGCAACAGCTTTTACGGCCGGAAACGCATTTTCGAGCCGGCTTTCCTCGATTATCTCGCCGCGTTCCGGCTGCCGCCCTATCGCCTGTCGCGCCAGGGCGGCGAGTACGAACTGCGCTTCGAGGGGTTCTGGCGCGAAACGACCTTGTGGGAAGTCCCGGCGCTGGCGATTCTCAACGAACTGCGCGCCCGCTCCGCGATGGCGCGCATGGGCCGCTTCGAGCTCGATATTCTCTATGCGCGCGCCAAGGCCAAGCTCTGGAGCAAGGTCGAGCGGCTGCGGGCGCTGGCGCAGGAAGGCCCGCTCCGGCTCTCTGATTTCGGCACGCGGCGCCGGCACGGATTTTTATGGCAGCGCTGGTGCGTCGAAGCCTTGCATGAGGGGATCGGCGAAAGCCTGATCGGGACCTCGAACGTCAAGCACGCCATGGATCTCGGCCTTGAGGCAATCGGCACCAACGCGCATGAATTGCCGATGGTCTACGCCGCGCTCGGCACGAACGACGACGATTTGCGCGCGGCTCCTTATCGGGTTCTGGAGGATTGGGCGCGCCTTTACGACGGCAATTTGCGCGTGCTGCTGCCCGACACCTTCGGGACCGGGCATTTCCTCAGCGGCGCACCGGATTGGGCCGCCGACTGGACCGGCGCGCGGCCGGATTCGAAGCCGCCCATCGAGGGCGCCGAGGAATTGATCGCCTGGTGGCGCGCGCGGGGCCGCGATCCGCGGACAAAGCTGATCGTGCTTTCGGACGGCATGACGATCGATTCGATCGAGGCGAGCGTGAGACATCTCCGCGGGCGCGCCGAGGTGTCGATCGGCTGGGGCACCAGTCTCACCAATGATTTTTCCGGCTGCGCGCCGCATGGAGCGGGGGTCGATCTGGAGCCCCCCTCCCTCGTTTGCAAGGTGGTCGAGGTCGAGGGCCGCCCCGCGGTGAAGCTCTCCGACAACCCTTCCAAGTTTTTGGGGCCGAAAGACGAGATCGCCCATTACGCCCGCGTGTTCGGCTATGTGCCGGGACCCGCCCGGCCGGCGTAGGCGCGCCGCGCCTTCTCCGGTCCGGGCGGCCATGGTAATCCTGGCGGCATGAAACAACCGAAACCCATCGAGACGCTGGATCTTCCGCGCGCGCGGCGCGAGCATTCGCGCCTCGGGGATGAGATCGCTGCGCATGATCGGCGCTATTACACCGAGGATGCGCCGACCGTTTCGGACGCGGAATATGACGCCTTGCGGGCGCGTTACGAGGCTTTGGAGGCCGCCTTCCCGGAGCTTGCGACGCCCGAATCGCTCACCAAGAGGGTCGGCGCCGCGCCGTCGGAGAAATTCGCAAAAGTCCGCCATAGAGTGCCGATGCTCTCGCTCGGCAATGTCTTCAGCGACGAGGAAGTCGATGAATTCGGCGCGCGGGTGCGGCGCTTTCTCGGGCTTGCGCCCGATGCGCCGCTCGCCATCACGGCGGAGCCTAAAATCGACGGGCTCTCCTGCTCCCTGCGCTTCGAAAAAGGCGAACTGACGCAGGCGGCGACGCGCGGCGACGGCTTCGAGGGCGAGGACGTCACCGCCAATGTCCGCACGATCGGCGAAATTCCGGCGGGCCTGCGCGGCGCGCCGCCGGAGATTCTGGAGGTTCGCGGCGAGGTCTATATGACCCACGCCGATTTCGCCGCCCTCAACGCGCGCCAGGCGGCGGCCGGAAAGCCCCTCTTCGCCAATCCGCGCAACGCGGCGGCGGGATCGTTGCGCCAGCTCGACCCCGCGATCACCGCAGGGCGCCCGCTGCATTTTTTCGCCTATGCCTGGGGCGAGGCGAGCGCACTGCCGGCCGAGACGCAAATGGGCGTGATCGCCGCGTTCAAGCGCTTCGGGCTGCCGGTCAATCCCCTGATGACGCTGTGCCATTCGGCGGCGGAGCTGATCGAGCAATACCGGCGCATCGAGGCGATGCGCGCCGCGCTCGGCTACGATATCGACGGCGTTGTCTACAAGATCGATTCGCTCGCGCTACAGGATCGCCTCGGCTTCGTCTCGCGCTCGCCGCGCTGGGCCATCGCGCATAAATTTCCGGCCGAGAAGGCGACGACCGTGCTGCGCGACATTGAAATTCAGGTCGGCCGCACGGGCGCGCTGACGCCGGTCGCGCGGCTCGATCCGGTGACGGTCGGCGGCGTCGTCGTCGCCAACGCCACCCTGCACAATGAGGACGAAATCGCGCGCAAGGACATCCGTATCGGCGATACGGTGCGGATCCAGCGGGCCGGCGACGTCATCCCGCAAGTGTTGGGGCCTGTGCTCGAAAAGCGGCCGGCCGGCGCGAGGCCTTATGTCTTTCCCGACCATTGCCCGATTTGCGGCTCCGCCGCGATCCGCGAGATCGACGAGAAGGGCGTCGCCGATGTCGTCCGCCGCTGCACCGGCGGGCTCGTTTGCGCGGCGCAGGCGATCGAGCGGCTGAAGCATTTCGCCTCGCGCAACGCCATGGACATCGAGGGGCTGGGCGACAGGCAGATCGAGCAGTTTTATCAGGACGGCCTCATCAAGACGCCGGCCGATATTTTCACGCTTCACGCGCGCGACAGGGCCTCATTGAAGAAGCTCAAGGATCGAGAAGGCTATGGCGAGACCTCGACGCGCAATCTCTTCGCGGCGATCGAGGCCGCGCGGGAGCCCCCTCTCAACCGTTTCATTTATGCGCTCGGCATCAGGCATGTCGGCGAAACCAATGCGCGCCGTCTCGCCCGTCATTTCGGCTCGTTCGTGGCGCTGCGCGCGGTCAGCCGGACCGCCGCCGAGGGTTCGGAGGCGAGAGCGGAGATCAACAATATCGAGGGGGTCGGCGAGGTCGTCGCCGAGGCGGTCGCGGAATTCTTCGCCGAGCCCCATAATGAGTAAGCGCTCGACGCGCTGCTCCAGCATGTGACGCCGCAGCCGATGGAGGCGGTCGCGTCCGAGAGTCCAGTCGCGGGCAAGACGATCGTCTTCACCGGCTCGCTCGAACTCATGACCCGCGATGAGGCGAAGGCGCAGGCCGAGCGCCTGGGGGCCAAGGTGGCGGCGTCGGTCTCGAAGAAGACCGATCTCGTCGTGGCGGGGCCCGGGGCCGGCTCGAAGCTCGCCAAGGCGGCGGAGCTTGGCGTCGAGACGATCAGCGAAGCCGATTGGCTAGCGCTGACGGGGCGGGCGGGTTGAACGCGGCGGGCCGAGGATTCAAAGCCGCTCGTCGCTCTCCTCTTCGGCGAGCTTCTGAAATTTGACGAGATCGAGCGCGAGCGTCGGCGTCTCCACGGGCAGGCGCGTAAATCCGTGATGGAGATAGAAGGCTTCAGCGGCCGGCGAAATCGCATGGACGATCACCAGCCGCGCCGAGACCTCGCTCGACGCGCGCAGCGAACGCCCCACGGCGTCGG
>JBKQMI010000074.1:0-27129 GCA_052146775.1 Methylocella sp.
AGGTGCTGGAAGGCATGGAATGGATCGGCGTCGAACTCGACCGCACCGCCAACCGCGCCAGCGCCGGGATCATATCGTCGGCGCGCTCGCGCACGCGGGTGTTCGTCATTCCGACCGACGAGGAGGCGATGATCGCCCGCCACACCCTCGCCGCCGTCGAGGCGGGCGTGGCTGCTTAGAGCGCTTTCCGACCGAATGGACCATTCGGTTGATATAAGAAATCGCTCCAAATTCAAGAATATGCGCTGGCGCGCCGTCTTCACGCCTTGGAGGAACTCACGACGTCGTCTCGATGTTCAGGCAAAGCTCTGGGTCGGGTCGCTTTGCGCGTCACGCCGCATTTCGATCAGGGATCACAATTGGCATTTCCGGCACGTCATCGATAATCAGGAGATCGGCGCCGGTATTGGCCACGATGTCATCCACGCTCACGCCAGGCGCCCGCTCCTGCGGGAGCAAGCCCTCTTGGGTCGGTTCAATCACCGCCCCTGGCGGCATGCTGCATGGCGACAATGACGCGCTTGGCGCCGACCACAAGATCCATCGCGCCTCCCATGCCAGGCGCCAGTTTGCCGGGCACGTTCCAGTTGGCGAGACGTGCGGCGGCATCGACTTGAAGTCCGCCAAGCACCGTCATGTCGAGATGACCGCCGCGGATGAGCGCGAAGCTCGCGCCGCTGTCGAAACTCGCAGCGCCCGGAAGCGCCGATATAAAGCCGTGGCCGGCGTCGGTCAGGTTCGCGTCCTCCATGCCCTCGGGAGGCGGCGCGCCGAATCCAATGATTCCGTTTTCGCTCTGAAAGGCGACGGAGATCCCGTGCGGCACATAGCGCGCGACCAGGCTCGGCAGCCCGAAGCCGAGATTCACCAGCGTTCCGTCTCAGAGCTCCAGCGCGACCCGGCGAGCAATCAATTCTTTGGCGTCCATCAATGTGGCCTCTCGACGAGGTAATGCACGAGAATACCCGGCGTCCTGACCGCGTCCAGCGGGTTTACGCCTACCGGCACGATTTCATCAGGCTCCGCGATCACGCAGTCCGCCGCGAAAGCCATGAGCGAATTGAAGTTCGTAGCTGTCAAACGATAGGTCAGATTGCAATCGACATCGATGAGCCTCTTGCCTTTTTCCACCGCCGTACCGACGCCAGTCGGTGTGAGGATGCCGCCAAGGCCGCTGCCGCCGGCGCGGATCCGATCGGCCAGCGTGCCTTACGGGATCAGATCCACGTTGATTTCCCCGGCGATCATCTTTTTCTCGGTCACGGGATTGGCGCCGATGTGCGATACTCGCGCTTCCGCGATGCATCCGGCGTCAATCAGCTTGCCGACGCCACCGCCCGGGAACGCGGTGTCATTGCAAATCACGGTCAATCCGCGTGCGCTCGCGCGACGAGCGCTTCGATGAAACGCTCCGGCGAACCGACGCCCATAAAACCGCCAAACATTATGCTCGCGTCATCCGGGATTAAGACCGCCGCGTCAGCGGGAGAAATCGCCCTGTGCATAATCCGCTCCCACTCAGGACATGATGTGAAGTCCGGCTTCGATAACGCGGGCGACTCCGATCATCCCAGATGCGGCGACGCGCAGAGGAGGGACGCTACATCCCGTCTATACGACATGGGACCAAAAGGCGATCGGGGGCGCCGGCCACGTCCGCCTCCACGAGTTTCGTCGAAATTGGAGATGGCGCTCGCTGCTCAGATCTTCAGCCGATCTTTCGACCCTGAGAACCCGTGAATTCCTTTACCTCAGTTCTACCGCCTGGTCGGTCGCTTAGAGCACCGCCATAGCCCTCTCGAGCAGGGGCGATTGGAAGCTACTTTTGGAGCTAAATGCATAGAGCGATGACGTCTTCATGACTTTTGCTCATGGCCCTCCTGCGTGTTGCCGAGGAGCTTGTCGTCGAGCGGTGACGCCGATTGAACAACCCTCCTTGCTATGTCAGCGAACACACGCTGAATGTCGCTAAACGCCGGTTCGAGCGCGGGAAGGTTGAGCATCGCCAATCATCGCAGGTTTAGGTGTTGCCGCGAAATAACTGCGTCATATTGAGATTGGGCAGGAGCGCGGCGCGATGGAGCAATTCCAATCTGAGAGTCCGTCCGAAAAGTTCCTTAATTCAGACAAAGCTTTCGGAGCATGAGACGAATCGATGCGAGGCGAAGAAAAGCGTGCGCGTTTCGGTTGATGTTTTCGAAATCCTTGGCCAGGCGGCGGCAGCGATTAAGCCACGCGAAAGTCCGTTCGACAACCCAACGTCGCGGCAGAAGCTCAAACCCTTTGGCATGATCGGAGCGTTTGATGATTTCGATATGGAGGTGCGGCAGGATTTTGGCTGAAGCCTTTTGAAAGACCGGTCCCTGATATCCGCCGTCGGCGAAGAGCTTTTGCAAAAACGGGTGCAAGCCGAACAAGGTCGAGAGAACAAGCACGCCCCCATCGCGATCTGAATCTCGGCTGGATGAACGACCGCATGCAGCAGCAGACCTATCGTGTCGACGAGAATGCGCCGCTTCTCGCTTTTGATCTTTTTGCCGGCGTCGTAGCCTCGCGGGTCGATCGAGGCCCCCCTTTTTCGGCGCTCTTCACGCCCTCATCCCGAGCTTGTCGAAGGATGGCTGTCGATGACGCAGGCTGTCGGGCTCGCTTCGCGATCCATGGCTTCGCGACACTTCACATAGAGCGCGTGATGAATGCGATCCAGCGTGCCGTCCCAGTTCCAAAGGTCGAAATAATCAAACAGCGTGCTCTTCGGCGGCAGGTCTCTTCGGCGGCAGGTCTTTGGGAACATAACGCCACTGGCATCCCGTGCTCAGCACATACATGACGCCGTTCACGATTTCACGCGGCTCAACCGAACGCTTCCGTCCGCCATGTTTGGCCGGTGGAATAAGCGGCTCGATGTGCGACCACTCCTCGTCCGTCAAATCGCTCGGATAGCGCAGCTTGTCACGATTGTATTTCGGCCGGTTTTCGGGCGTCCACATCGGCGGCCCCGCCTCGAATCAGGCCGCCTCCCCTTGAATCACAAATGATTCATCCGATTCAACTACTTCCCGGACGGACACTTAAGCTAAATATCGTCAATCTCGGCCCGCATCGACAATGCGGTGCTGAAACCATCCAAGCATAACCGGATGACATTGCGATGATGCGGGCTGGACCAACCGATCGAACCAATCATTTGCGGCGACGCTGGCTCCTAGATATTCCGATCAAATTGAATCAATCTGATCGACAAGAATATGCTCAAGCTTTTGAATCGGGAGCGATTTCTTATCGACCGAAGGGTCCATTCGGTCGATAAGCGCTCTAGTGGTCCGAGCCCTCAGGCTATTTCTCAACCCGCTCCAAGTCATCAGTGAGGTTGCGTGGAGATGATCCCGCGAGCGCCTTGCCGCGTCCGGAAAGGCTCGGGTTGGTCAGGAAATAGTTTTGGGCGCCAAACAAAACCTCACCGGCCAAACGCTCGACTCGCCGACTGGATCCATCTTCGAGGATCGTCCAGCTCTGCTCGTTGTCGAGCAAATTGGCGAGCAGCACCTGATCGAGGACCTGTTCGTGCAGCGTCGGGTTTGTGATCGGGAACAGGGTTTCGACACGGCGATCCAGGTTGCGCTGCATAAGATCGGCGGAGGAAATATACACAGCCGCATCAGCGTTAGGCAGGCTGCGGCCATTGCCGAACGCATAGATCCGGGAGTGTTCCAGAAAGCGCCCGACAATGGATTTGGCGCGAATGTTTTCCGAGAGCCCGGGCGCCCCGGGGCGGAGGCAGCAGATGCCCCTGATGACAAGATCGATTGAAACGCCAGCGGCGCTCGCCTCATAAAGAGCGTCGATGATCTGGGGATCGACCAGAGAGTTGCATTTCATCCAGATTGCGCCGGGACGCCCCGCCTGCGCATGCCCGATTTCAGCTGCGATATGTTCGAGTATGGTGCGCTTCGCCGAAACAGGCGAGATCGACAGCCGCTCGAGTTCTGTCGGGGGCTCGCCAGACCCGGTAATGAAATTGAAGATGCGGGCGACATCGCGGCCAACGGCGGGGTCCACGGTGAAAGCCGACAAATCCGTGTAGATCCGCGCTGTGATCGGATGATAATTGCCTGTGCCGATATGGCAATAGGTGACGAGGCGCCCCTCTTCCTGGCGCACGACCATGGACAGTTTGGCGTGAGTCTTCAGGTCGGGGAATCCGAAGACCACCTGAACGCCGGCGCGTTCGAGCGAGCGCGCCCATCTGATGTTGGCCTCCTCGTCGAACCTCGCCTTGAGTTCGACGAGGGCGGTTACCGATTTGCCGGCCTCGGCCGCCTCAATGAGCGCCTTGACGATCGGGCTATCGGAGGAGGTGCGGTAAAGCGTCTGTTTGATGGCGACCACATTCGGGTCGCGCGCCGCCTGTTGCAGGAATTGCACCACAACGTCAAACGACTCGTAAGGGTGGTGCACGATGATATCCTTCGCGCGAATGGCGGCGAAGCAGTCGCCGTCGAATTCGCGGATGCGCTCCGGGAAGCGAGGCGTTGATGGCGGGAATTTGAGATCGGGCCGATCGACTCCGATCAGCTGCGTAAGCGCGCTCAGCGCCAGCATCCCTTTCTGGACGACCACTTCATCGCCGGCGACGGAAAGCTTGCGGGCCACCAGCTCCCGAAGCGGAGGCGCCATGGCGGCGTCGACTTCGAGGCGGATCACCGCGCCGAGCCGGCGTTCCTTCAGCGCGGCCTCGAAGACGCCGACGAGATCATCGGCTGCCTCCTCCGCGAACTCGATATCAAGGTCGCGGACCACTCGAAACAGGCCCATCGGTCCAAGCCTGCAACCCGGGAACAGGCGGTCGGCGAAGAGGCCGATCACCTCTTCGACCCTCACGAAACGAGCGGCGCCGCCGCTGTCGTCAAGACGCACGAAGCGTGCGAGCTTTCCAGGCAATCGAATAAGAGCGGTGAAGGAGCGATGGTCGCTCTCGCGCGTCACCTCCAACGCCAGAGAGAGCTCGAGGTTCGGGATGAATGGAAACGGATGCTCCGGGCCGATCGCCATCGGCGTGACGGTCGCGAAAACATGATCGACGAAATAGGCATCGAGCCGCGTCAGGTCGGCGGGAGTCAACGCGGCGCGATCGACGACGACGATGCCTTCCGCGGCAAGCTTTTCGCGCAGCGCGCACCAGCACTGCTCCTGGTCGGCGGTGAGCCGGGCTGTGGCCTCGGCGATCCGCGCCAGAAGCTCGGTGGGCGTCAACCCGTCCAGCGAAGGTTCGTTCGCCCCGGCCGCGATTTGCTCGATGAGTCCGGAAACGCGGACCATGAAGAACTCATCGAGATTGCTGGCGGAAATCGCCAGAAAACGCAACCGCTCAAGAAGCGGGTGAGCGCCGTTGGAGGCCTCTTCCAGAACGCGTCGATTGAAGGCGAGCCAGGAAAGCTCGCGATTAAAAAAACGCTCCGGTCGCCCGGAGAGGGCGTCGGTCCCGCGATCCGGGGAGGACGATTTGAGCGTCGGGGTCGAGCTTTCGGTCAAACTGGTCATGATGGTTCATTTTCCGGTGTCATCTATTCAGGCCGAAACAAAAGCGCCAAGAGCCTATCAGGCTCAAGCCATCATCATGGAATGACACGCATATGACAGCGCGCGCCGGCGGCCATCCGCTTACCAAGCTTCAGGACGTTCGGCGCGACCGCTGAACAGTGCTGGCCGATCCCGGCGGAGGGCGCAATCGAACGCATCGCCCGCAGGCCAAGTCGCTCTTCCGCCAGGTCCGGCGCCCGCCCGCCAGAGCTTCCGATCCGCGCGTTGATTTGCGCATTCGCCGGCGTTTCCGCTTGAGAATTCAGGATCGGCCGTCCCTCCCAGAATCGCTGACGCCAGGCCGTCTGAATCTTGTAGGTCTCGCAATTCGCGCGTGGATTGACGCGACCTGCCGCTCATCGCCTTCTGAGGCGACTCGTCAGGCTCGTTCACGGCCTGCCATCTCAATGACACGGCGAGCGTGTAGCGTCATTCCCCCATAGCAAACGTCGAGGCGCGCAAAGCTCCCTAAAAAACGAGATCTCGCTATGGCGGATACTGGCGCATTCAACGATCCGTCTGTCATGGATGCTGAAGCCGCGGCGAGGGCTCTCCAGGCGGACCTTGAAATCGGGCTCACTTCAGAGGATGCGGCGCGCCGGCTCGCGGAAAACGGCCCCAACGCGTTGCGCGCGGCTCCCCGAACCCCCGCCTGGCGCCGGATCCTCTCGCAATTCCAGAATCCCCTCGTCTATCTCCTGCTTGGCGCGATCGTCGTCTCGCTCGCGGCTTGGACGGTCGAGGGAATGGTTGGCTGGCCCGTGGATGCGATCGTCATTGCTATCGTTCTCCTGCTGAACGGGTTTCTGGGCTACATGCAGGAAGCGAGGGCGGAGACCGCCGTGGCCGCGCTGGCGCGCATGACCGCTGTGACCTCGGCCGTTATCCGTGACGGGCACTTATTGCGCGTCCCCAGCGTCGAACTGGTGAGGGGCGACCTGCTCACGCTCGGCGCGGGCGACTCCGTCGGGGCGGACGCGCGGCTGGTTCTGGCCGCGGCCTTGCACGTGCAGGAAGCCTCGCTGACGGGCGAGAGCGAAGCCGTCCTCAAAGACGCCGCCACACTGCGCAGACCGGCCGCCCTCGGCGATCGCCTCAACATGGTCTTCAAGGGCACGGCGGTCGTTCGGGGCAGCGGGCGCGCCCTGGTCACGGCGACGGGCATCGACAGCGAGGTTGGCTCGATCGCCGAAATGCTGACGGCGACCCCGCGGAAACCGACGCCGCTTGAGAAAGAAATCGGACACATCGGGCGCATGCTGAGCGTTGCGGTAACGGTCATCGCCGTGGTGGTGACCGCGACGATCCTGCTGATCTCGAAGATTCGCAGCGCCGACGATGTCATCGAAATCATGCTGCTCGGCGTGTCGCTGGCGGTGGCGGCCGTGCCCGAGGGCCTACCGGCGATCCTGTCAGTCGTTCTCGCGCTCGGCGTGCAGCGCATGGCCAGGCGTAATGCGCTCGTCAAAGAGCTTTCCTCGGTCGAGACGCTGGGGTGCGCCTCGATCATCGCCTCGGACAAGACCGGCACTCTGACCCGCTCGGAGATGACCATCGAGCGGGTCGTGACCGCCTCGGGCGGCGTCCATGTCGCCGGGGTGGGGTATGCGCCGCACGGGCGAGTGGAGCATGAGAACGCCGAGGCGTCAGCCGGGTCGCTGCGCGCCGAGCAGATCATCGTCCTCAGCGGTGGCAGCCTCGCCGGCAACGCCGAACTTTGCGAGAGGCCGAGCGGCGCCTGGGAGATCCAGGGCGACCCCACCGAAGCGGCGTTCCTCGTGGCGGAGCGCAAGCTTGGCGTTTTCGATCGGCGCAGCAGGCGTTTCGAGCGCATCGGCGAGATCCCGTTCACGTCGGAACGCAAGTTGATGTCGACGATCGAAGTCGACCACGAACACGCCGACGCGATCGTCATGATCACGAAAGGGGCGCCGGACGTTCTGCTCGAACGCTGTGCGCGGGTGCGGGTGGGGATGGAGGTCGTGAAACTCGATGAGGGATGGCGCGCGCGCATCCTCGCGGACGTCGATGCGCTTTCCGACGCGGCGCTGCGCACCATGGCTGTCGCCTACCGCCCACTTGGTCCCGGTGAGGATGCCGCGGCTTGCAGGGAAACACTCGAGCAAGACCTCATTTACGCTGGGGTCGTCGGCATGATCGACCCGCCGCGCGAGGAGGCGGCCATCGCCGTTCGCGAAGCTCAGCGAGCGGGCATACGGGTCATCATGATTACCGGCGACCATCCCCGCGTCGCCGCGCGCATCGCCGCGGATTTGGGTATCGCGGAATCCGGCGCGCACGCTTTGACGGGCGCCGAACTCGACGCGCTCGACGACGCTGGTTTCGCCGCGGCTGTCCGCAAGACCTCGGTCTACGCGCGCGTCGCGCCGGCCCACAAGCTAGGCATCGTCCGCGCGCTGCAGGCGGGTTGCGACATTGTGGCGATGACCGGGGACGGCGTCAACGACGCCCCGGCGTTGAAAGCGGCGGACATCGGAATTGCGATGGGCGTGACCGGAACCGAGGTGACCAAGGAAGCGGCCAAGATGATCCTCGCCGACGATAATTTCGCGACCATCGTCGAGGCGGTCCGCGAGGGCCGCGGCATCTTCGACAATATCCGCAAGTTTCTGCGCTACCTGCTCTCATCGAATTTGGGCGAGGTGCTTACGGTTTTCCTCGGCGTCGTTGGAGCGAAAGTCATCGGGCTGACTGGGGTGGAGACGGGGTCCGGCGGCGAAATTGCTCTGCCGCTGCTCGCCACGCAGCTCCTGTGGATCAATCTGCTGACCGACGCCGCGCCCGCGCTGGCGCTCGGCGTCGACCCTTTGACCGATGACGTCATGGCTCGCAAGCCGCGGCGCCCGGACGAGCGGGTGATCGACGTCCGCATGTGGCGGGGCGTGGTCGAGATCGGAGCGATCATGGCGGCGGCGACCCTGCTGACGATGCACATCTGCCTTCGCGGCGGCTTGATTGAGGGCGGTCACGATCTCGCCAGCGCGCGCACGGCGGGCTTCACGGTGTTGGTCTTCGCCCAAATGTTCAACTGCTTCAACGCGCGTTCGGAGACCGCCAGCGCCTTCACGCATCTCTTCGTCAATCCGTGGCTCTGGGGGGCGATCGCGCTTTCGGTGTTGTTGCAGGTGGCGGTCGTCAACATCCACGTCCTCAACGTCGCCTTTAGCGTCGTACCGCTGACGCGCGATCAATGGCTGCTGTGTGTGGCGATGGCGAGCGTCGTGCTATGGTTCAGCGAAATGCGCAAGCTCGTGATTCGCCGGTCGATAAGGGCTGGATCGGCGGGTTCCGGCCTCCAGCTATCTGATCAAAAGCGTGACCGGAAAGGGATCGCCGATCATGACCATAACAATTGAGGCGATGGTCGAGGGGCAATACGGACTGGCCGCCTGGACGTTCGCTGGCGAGATTGGTCGAACAGCTTTTCATCGGGCGAACTTGTTCAACCCTGCGGCGACGTGGTTGGCGTGGAAACCGTCCGGGCGGCCGGCTCGAGACGCGATCTGACGAAACTCGATTTCAGCTCCCGAACCAGTCGCACCCCCTGGTGCCGGTACAACGGGAAATCCAAAGTGGAGGGAAGATGGGCCATCGCCGCGCGCGCCACTGGAATGTCGCATCCCGATATGCGGACGATCGCGGTAGAGGCCTCGAAGTCCGCATCGCGCGATGGCGAACTTTCGATGCGCAGGATCCAGTCCGGGGGGATCCGCTGCGCGGTCTCGATCCGCTGCAAACCCTCGATCGTCGCGAGCACGACGAGCCGATCGTCTGCTTCCAGACGGATGTCGTCGACGGGAATGACATGAATTCTGTCGCCGCGCTGATGAACGATCGGCGCGACGCCATAGCCATAGGCGATTTCGGAGAGAAGCCGGTCAATCAGGGTATCGCCGGGCTCGACCGTATATTCGGTGACAAGCACTGAGCGGCCATCGAGATGGAATGCGCTCAGGATGTTTTCGCCGAAGGCGGCGCCGGCGATCGCCTCGGCCGCGATGGCGCTGTCGCCGATGCCTATCGAAGCCGGGATCAAGGCCGCGGCGTTGCCCGCGAACTGCTGGTCGGTGGTGCGGAAAACCACGGTGCAGCCCGGATTCAAGGACCGCGTCATAAGACTGATTTCGAGATTGGCGACCTCGTCGCCGGTCACGACGACGACGCTGTCGGCGGTCGCGATATTCGCGCGCTCCAGAGTGTCGCGCAAAGGTCCGATCTGAATCGGCATGTCGGGCGGGACGTCGGAGCCGACCGGCTCTTCCGCCAGGCCCACAATCGGGCGGCCCCAGTCCCGCAGGATCGTTGCGACCTTCTTGCCGATGGCGCCCATGCCGATGATGATGGTGTGTCCGGCGAGCGGGGCGCGCGGCCGGCGGCGCGCGATCTGCAAGCGCGCGCTGAGAACGCGCTCGGTCAACATCGCGAAGAGGATGCCGAGGAAGATCGCGCTCGCTATCTTCATCGCCACCGAAAACAGGTACAGCCCCGGGGAGATCGGAAAAGGCAGACGAAGGGCGCCGAAGACATTGTCGAAACCGCCGACGGCCAGCACGGTGGACACGTTCAGCGCGTCGAACCAGCCGATGTCGGGGTTTTCCCGCCGGAACAGCACGACCCCCGCCGCCAGGAGGCCCAGCATGATCATCGCCGAGGCGAGGGCGACCTGGCGAACCTGGGAGCCGCCGCGCCAGCGCCGCTTCAGCCGGGCGACGAGGCTGTCGAAGCGCCCGCCTAGAGATCGCGGGGCCTGCTGCATCTTCGGCCGCGCGGCGGCGGATTTGGCGGCGCGGCGGGGCCGCTCAGCCGGATCGGCGTTTTCGATGAAGGTGACGATATCGCCGTCCCGGATCGAATCGTCCGGGTCCCAGGCGTGGAAGGCGCCCGCTGGCGCGGTCCGCGCGGTATGGCTGAGAATGCGGCGCAATGGCGTGTTCAGATCGGCAAGGCGATGGCCCTTGCACCAGTCTTCGCCGGATGCGATCGCCCGCCGCGCGACCCTGATCTTCGCGTCCCCGACCTCAAACAGCGCCTGCGTGGTGTCGCCCAAAGAGGCGAGCGCGAAGACATTCGCAGAAAACTGGGAGGGCTCGAAGGCGAAAAGATTGCCCAGCTGCTGGCGCAGGAGATGGTTCAGATTCTCCTTCGCCGACCGGATGATCAGCCGAACATCGGGGTTCAGCGACCGCGCGGCGAAAGCCGCGGCGATGTTGGTCCGTTCGTCGTCGGTCAGCAGCAGCGCCGTGCGGCACCGCGCGATGCCGGCGCGTTTCAAAACCTCTAGCTGGCAACAATCGCCCACCACCAGGGCATCCAGAAGACCGGGCAGGTTCGGCGTCCGCCAGCGGGGCGAGGGCGCCTGGTCGACGCCGATGACGCTCACCCCGAATTCCTTGAGAAGGACGACGCACTGCTGACCGAGTCTGCCCAGGCCGCAGACGACGAATGCAACGGCGCGATCGTCTTGTGGCGCGGTCGAACTCATGAGCGGGACCGGCAGCCGATGTTTGGGTCGACAGGCGCATTAATAAACATCATCTGGGTCTCTGGCCGGCTCACGGGGCGCCGCGCCTTCTCCAGGGCGGGGGCAGCCGGACGCGGCGAGGGCCGCGTGACGCCTGGCCGAAGCCGACCGCATGGCCAAAGATGTCTTTCGGTCGCATCGGAGGCCAAGGTCTTTACGAAACAGCAGCGGGAGCCGGACGACCGGCGGTCGCCGCCCGCACCTCGATCGGCGGCAGCCCGAGCACCCGCCGGAAGCGCTGCAGAGCCTGGATCGTCGGCGGGTCCATCTCTTCAAGCGCACCGACGACGAATTCGACGACGCCGATGGCCTTCTGACGCTCGTCCTCGTCGGACAGCAACGCCGCGAGCGCATCGATCGCGCGTTCCTTCTCGAATTCGACGATGACCGACTGTTCATGGATCAGTTCGGCGCGGCGTTCCGCGCCGAGCGAGGCGAAAGGCTCGTCGTGGCTGAGGACGTGAGCCGACCGCTCGAGCCGCGAGCGGCGGACCGCGCCGCGCGCCTGGGCAAGCACGATCAGCATGCGGATCACCGCCTCGGCGAAGCCGCCGCGCGCGACGTCGCGCAGCATGGCCCGCACTTCCGGGAGCATTCTCAGCTCGGAGGGGTCTTTCAGCGTTCGCTGGAAGTTGTGCGTGCGGCCGACCCATTCCATCACGGGCGAGGCGTAGACGCCATAGAAAGCCAGTTCGCTCCAGGCGTCGCGCATGTCGCGATGAAAGTCGATCGTCTGGGCGACGAGATCAACCCACAGCGCCTCGGCCACGCGGAAGACATTCCCGGGCGGGGCGGGTTTGCGCCGAGCCTTGATCTGCTGCGCGCAGGCGCCCACGGCAGCCATCCCCGGGGCGCCGTCGGCGAATATCGCACGCAGGGAGCGAACCGGGTTCAGGCCGCGCATCGCCGCCGCGCTCTGGGGCGTCACTATGGATTGCACGAGCGGACGCAGGTAGAGATCGTAGAGCTCGCTGCCGAATTCGGAGAGCCGGTTCACCGCCGCGAAGGCGGCGTCTTCTTCGCTGCGTCCATCGTCGATAGCCGCGACATCCGCCATCTTCCGCTCTTCGAAGGTGACGGAAAAGCGGGCGTGGATCCCCTCGCCCTGCTGATCCTCGATCTGCATCTCGTAGAGTCCGGGCGACAGCGCCTCGATCGTCTTCATCGTCGAGCCGACCTCGGAATGCTCCCGTTTCGCGACCGACGAAGAAACGAAAATCCCGAGATGGCCGACCTTCTCATGGATCATGTAGATAATCCGCTGCCCGCGGATTTTGATCTCGTTTTCGTCGGCGTAAGTGTCGACGATCCAGTTCAGCGCCTGCTGCGGCGGCGTGATGGTGTCGCCGTGGCTCGTGAACACGATGATCGGCGAGCGGATCTGCTTCACATCGATCTGGCGGCCCCGTTCGATGTGAGCCTCGCCCCGCGCCAGACGGTTGCCGATGAACAATTGTTCGACCATCCAGCGAATTTCTGCCTCGGTCATGAAGTGATAGCCGCCCCACCAGCGCTCGAAATCGAGAAAGCGTTCGCGGTCCGTATCGACGGCGCGGTAGAGTTCATAATATTTGCGCCAGAAATGGCGCGACGGATTGAGCGACTCGAAATTGGCGACAAGATGGGCGCCGTCGAATTCGCCATGGCCGAAGTCCGCAAGCAGCAGAACCGGTGTAAGGCCGCCGAGCAGCCCTCCTCTGTAACGCATGGGATTTTCGCCCACGCGGCCCGACCAGAAAGAAAGCGGCGCGCCATTGATCACGAGCGGCCCGCTGATGTCAGGATTGGCCGCCGCGAGAATCATGGTCGCCCAGCCGCCCTGGCAATTGCCGACGATAATTGGTTTTGGCGACTTTGGATGGCGACGCGCAATCTCCTTGACGAACTCCGCCTCGGCGCGCATCACGTCGGCGAGCGTCTGTCCGAGTTCAGGGTGAGGGCGGAAAGCGACGAAATAGACAGGATGGCCGTCCGCCAGCGCGACGCCGACCTGACTGTCCGGCTTGGAGCCGCCGATGCCCGCCCCATGTCCGGCGCGCGGATCGATGATCATATAGGGCCGCTTCCAGTCCAGCACCTCGATGCCTTTGGGCGGCAGGATCTTCAGCAGCACATAATTGACCGGGCGCTTCAGGGTTCGTCCGTCGATGATCGTTTCATTATCGTAGATGAGAATCGGGGGAGTGCCGGCGGCCTCGTGCTCGGCGTCGTTGTTGGCGCGCTCGCGCAGGACGTCGACTGTCAGCAACATCCTCTGCCCGGCATCGGCGCAATAGTCGAACATTTGCTCGACGATCCGGCCTTTTGGGGAAGGCGAGGCCATCAGTTGCGTGAGCGCCCGCGCCCTGTTCAGCGCGGCATGGGCGAACTCGTTATGGGTGCGGCCGATCCGTTCGGCGTGGCGGATCGTCGCGCGGAGCAGAATATCAGCCTGCTGCAGCAGAATGTTCGCAGACTCCGATGCGCGCCTGACGCGGTCGACGGGACTAAAAGAGGGTTCCATATCTTTATTTTACCGGCCTTTTGCCGCCGCCGAGGCGAAAAGCCGCGCCGCTCTCAGCATAATTTAGCTGAACGATCGGCCGGCTTTCTGACAGCGAGCGACTCTAGCTTCCCCATCACCCGGCGACTGTAAACAGGGCAATCGCGTAGAAGCCATTGCCCGTCGAAATTGTTAGCCCCGACGAAAGTCGTTAATGTGACAGAGCTTAAATGTGACAGAGCTTGCAGAGGCGTCGGTCTTTGGCGGTGCAGTTCACGTTTCTATCTAAAGCGGCGCCATTGTATCGCCGTTTATTGATCCCCCTTGACACATGGGCCGCTCAATTGCTTGAGCGACATGATTATTTTCCACCTTGGCGCGCGCCACAGACGAGCTTTTACGATATTCCCGGTTTTTAACCGGGAACCCGCTTCATGAGGCTTTGAAGCTGCTCTACGATCAAAGCCAGCCCTTGTTCCGGGGGCATCAGATCAACATCGTGGACGCGCCAGTATTCTATATGACAGGGATCGCTGGCGCCATGCCACAAGGGAAATCGTCCCTGCATTAGAGGGAAATGTTCCGCCCCCTTTAGCGCGACGATACGATCAGGCGATTCAAGCCCATAGCGCGGTCTCCAGCTCTTCTTCGACCAGCGTTTCGAAAAGTCCCGCACCTTCGCGCGCAGCGTGTCTCGATCGGATCGAACCAATTGTCGGAAAGTCTTTCCTCGGCCACATCGGCCGCCGTCTTCGTGCTAACTTTTTTCATGGCGTAATCTCCATCGGCGCGCCAATGCCGATTCTCTTTGTTGAAACGCCGCGGAGATTACGCCATCTTCAAACTCCAACCACTTCCGCCGTGGCGCCAAGGCTTCTTCGAGCCGTTTGTTAGCCTTTCTTCGCCTTACTTAAGTTCGGCCGCCACCTTGTCGATGCCAGCCTTCGAGCAGGCCTCGTCCTTGTCGCCGCCCGGCGCGCCGGAAACGCCGACGGCGCCCAAAACCTCGTCTCCAAGCTTGATCGGCAGAGCGCCCTGCGCAGCTATGACATGCTCGAGGAAAACCGCGCTGGTGGTCGGGTTGTCCTTCACGCGCTGGGCGAACTCTCCCGAGGGCGTGCGGAAGGTGCGCGCCGTATAGGCCTTGCGCAGGCTGTTTTCGAGCGTGTGCGGCGATGAGCCGTCACCCCTGATGGCGACGAGGAGCTGCCCTTCCCGACCGACGACATGCACAGAAACATGATAGCCCTGCTGCGCGCAGGTCTCGTAGGCCGTCTGGGCGATCGTCAGGGCGACGGCCGTCGACAGGCTCTTTTCAGTGAGAAGTTCGGCATGCGCAGGAAAGGCGGCGGCGCAAGCGATGGCGGCGACCTGCGCGACCTGGACGACTCTACAAGGAGACAACTTCATCATGCTTTCCAATCCGTGATTGTTTCAGGCGAGGGGACATTGGAGCATATTCCGATCAGATTGAATCAATCTGATCGACAAGAATATGCTCAAGCTTTTGAATCTGGAGCGATTTCATTTCGACCGAATGGTCCATTCGGTCGGAAAGCGCTCTAATGCGCGTGCTGGTCGCGCCACTGCTTTACGACCGCCAAGGTATTCTCGATGTGCTTGTCGGGCGCGGAATCAGCGTAGGAATAGAGCACCTTGCCGTCCGGTGCGATGACATAGGAGATCCGGTCCGCGACCGCCTCGCCCGACTGGGTAGGGGTCGCCCGCAGGGCATCGTAGGAGCGAATGACGGTCAGTGCGGGATCGGCCGCGACCGGGAACTTGTCGCGGCATTCTTCGGTTGAGAACTTGCGCTGGGTTTCGATCGTGTCTTTTGACATCCCGATCAGCGTCGCGCCCGCGTCCGCGAAGCTTTGAGCCGCTTCGGCGAATTCATGCGCTTCGATGGTGCAGCCGCGGGTGAACGACTTTGGGTAGAAGTAGAGCACAACCGGTCCGCGCTTCAGCGCCTCGGTGAGGGAAAAGGTGAAATCCTTGCCGCCGACCGCCGCCTCAGCGGTGAAATCTGGCGCGGCGTCGCCGGGCTTCAGTGCGGCGAGGACAGGCGTCGCGACAAGACTCGCAACAGCGACTGCGAAGACGGCCATGCGGTTCATTCGACTTCCTTTCTGTTTCTTGTCTGTGGCGTCGTGCGCCAGGCGTATGTCGCCCGTGCGTTGAGCCTCAATGTTTCTCGGACTCGGCGGTCTTCGGCTCCGGCGGCGGCGGCGCGATTTTGGTCAGCGCGCCACCCTCCGCTTCATAATTCTGGACGCCGATTGCGCCGGCCACATTGAAACCGTGGCTAATCAACAGATCGGCGGCGACGCCCGCGCGCCCGGCGTGGTTCGAGACCGTCACTATGATCCGATCCCTCGGAATGAAGGCGAGGCTCTTTTCGAGGTCCTTGGCCTGGATGCTGAGATAAACCGGCAGACCGCCGATCGTCGTCAACTCGTCCGGTCGGCGGACATCTATGACGAGAATGCTTTCAGGCTTGGCGAGGAGCGCATCGATGGTCGCGCGCTTCAGCTGCGGGGCCTTCGCCTTATATTCCGCGACCGCGGGGGCGACGGGGGCCGCCGGGACTGCGCCTGTTGCTTGAGGCGAGGTCGCTGCTCCCGGTTGCGCCGGCGCGAGAGCCGGCGCCGGAGGGGCAGCCTGCTGGGCCACGACGATGGCCTGCGTCTGGGCGCCGATCTCGGCCGCCAGGGCGGGAGCGGCGAAGACGATGGCGGCGCCTATGCTTATAAAAAGTTTGAGCATTGTCGTTCGACCCTTGCTGGATTTTTCGCGTGAGAAAGACCTTGCCGCGCGAGCCTCGGCTTTTCCCGATTCTGAGTTCAGCTCGACAGATGAGTTCTGAAAAATGCGATGGTGCGCTCCCAGGCGAGCTTCGCCGCGGCGGCGTCGTAGCGCGGCGTGGTGTCGTTGTTGAATCCGTGCTGGACGCCGGGATAGATGAAAACCTCATAGCTGACGCCATTCGTCTTCAGCGCCGCCTCATAGGCCGGCCAGCCGGCATTGATGCGGTCGTCGGCGCCGGCGTAATGAATGAGAAGCGGCGCTTTGATTTTCGCCGTATCCTCCGCTGTCGGCTGAGCGCCGTAGAAGGGGACGGCGGCGGCGAGGTCCGGCACTTTGGTTGCGAGGAAATTGGCGATTCCGCCGCCGTAGCAAAATCCAACGACGCCAACCTTGCCGTTGCCTTCGGGCAGCGCTTTCAACACGCCGACTGCAGCGATGAAATCATTGTGGGTCTTCGCTTGATCGAGCTTCGGGAAAAGCTCCCGCGCCTTGTCTTTGTCGCCCGGATAGCCGCCGAGCGGCGTCAGGGCGTCAGGCGCGAGGGCGATGAAATTATCGACCGCCAGCCGCCGCGCGATATCCTCGATGTGCGGGTTGAGGCCCCGGTTCTCATGCACGACCAGAATTGTAGGCAGCTTCTTGTCTACATGAGCCGGCTTCGCGAGATACGCATGGATGGTTCCCGAGCCGTCGGGCGAAGGATAGTCGATGTAACTCGTCGTGATGCGCGGATCATTGTCAGCGATCTGCTGGGCCTCGGCGAAACGCGGGCTCAGCGCTTCGAGCAGCGCAGCCGCGCCGGCCCCGCCGGCCGCGAACTTGGCGGCGCCGTCGAGAAAGCCGCGTCGACTGGTGAAGCCGTGAACGTAAAGGTCGAAGAGCCTCAGTACTTCCGGATGAAAGTCCTTTGCCGCCCGCGCCGCCATGGCATCGTCTCCCTGGAGTGAATTTCGGTCTGGCGTCAGCAGCCAAACTTCGAGCGGCCAAACTTCACGGCGCCAATGACGCCGGAGGTCTGAACCCAAAGATTTATGAACCCAAAGCTCGCAGCTTGCCCGTCGGCTCGCGCGAAGCCTCGCTTCGAGAGAATCGGATCGAACCGGCGACCTTTGCAGCCCCCCGCTTGCGCATGGTTTTTTATGACGGCATTGGAGCGCCTGTCAATTGACTTTCTCGATACAGATTGTAGGAATATAGCCAAGCGAAAGTGGGTGAGAAACAGTTTCTACGCAATGCCATCAAGGTACAAGATAATTCTAAAAAACGACAGTAACTCTAGGTTTGTAGAATGGCATCTCAAGGCGTGCGCATCCCACCCGGTTGAAGAAAACGCTGTTTGAGATCGCCGCGGCTTATCGGAAGGCGGCGTAAATCTTCCGCTGCTCTGACGCCCCGCCGCGCTGCTGGCGAAAAGGGGGCAATCAGCGCGAACGCTCCGCTCGACACCTAAAGAAGAACGGCCATCCAAACATGTTTCCAGAGCTTCTTGAATAGAGGGTAGGCAATGAAAAATTCCGTAAAAAAAGCATCTCTGGCCGTTGTGCTGGGCCTTTCGACCGCGGCAGCGGTTGCGGACGATAAGCCGGCCGATAAGGAGATCAGCGCATCAAGCGCGGCTGCGCTCAATGTTGTTGGCGCGAGCATCGTGGCGCAAAATGCCCCTGCCGCGGCCGCACCGGCGCCAATCGCAGCAGCCCCAAGCGCCGCCGCTGCGGCCGTCGCGCAAGACCCCGTCGCGGCAAGCGCCGTCCCCGCGCCGGCCGCTGCATCGGCCAGTTCCGTGGCGCCGGCGACTGCAACCGCGACTGCGACGACCCGCCTGCCCTACGGATGGCTGCCCGTGCAACCTCCGGCGATTCCCGCAGTCGCCCAGAAAGATTGGGTTCGTACGCCTATCGACGCCTTCGTCCTGGCGAAAATCGAAGCGAAAGGATTGAAGCCGTCCCCTGACGCCGATCGCGCCACATTCATACGGCGCGCAACTCTCGATGTCTGGGGTCTGATCCCGACGCCGGAGGAGGTTGCGGCTTTCGTCAACGACAAATCGCCGGATGCTTACGAAAAGCTTGCGGATCGTCTGCTGGCGTCGCCGCATTACGGCGAGCGTCAGGCTCGTCTTTGGCTCGATCTCGCGCGCTACGCGGACAGCGCCGGGTTCCAGACCGACCAGACGCGCTCGGACATGTGGCGTTATCGCGATTATGTGATCAACGCCTTTAATCAGGACAAGCCGTATTCGCGCTTCATCCAGGAGCAAATTGCGGGCGACGAGATCGCGCCTGGCGAACAGGACGTTCTGGTCGCCACGGGCTTTTTGACCGGCTACCCAGATAACTATAATTCGCGCGACCTCGTCCAAAGAAAATATCAGATCACCACCGACATCACCGACACGGTGGGCGCCGCAATCCTCGGCACGACGGTTGGCTGCGCGCGATGCCACAATCACAAGTTCGATAAATTTAGCCAGGGTGACTATTACTCGCTCCAGGCGTTCTTCGCGAATACGAGCGAAGTCGATAAGATCCCAGCCGCGAAAGGCGAAATCGAACGCGAATATGAGAAGCAATGGGCGAAATGGGACGACGCGACCAAAGAGATTCGGTTCCAGCAGGCGACTTTGATCGCGCCTTTCAAGGATAAGGCCCTCAAGTTTCATAAAGAACGTTACCTGACGGACAGCCGGGCGTCGATCTTCAAGCCGCAAAGCGAATGGACGCCGCTCGACCGTTGGGTCAACCACCGTCTCGACAACGTCACGACCGAAGCGGATTACGCGGGCTACCTTAGCGACGCCTCGACAAACAAAGACAATCCGGATTACGGCCCCGAGGCCGTCGAACGCTGGCAACAGTACAAAAAACTGACGGAAGAGCTGAAGAAATTCGATAAGCTCAAGCCCGCCAAGGGGTCGAACACCTACACCGCCGTTTCGGAGCTCGGACACCCCGAGGCGCCGCCGAGCTTCATCTTATTCGTCGGCAATCATGAAAAGCCCCTGGCCGAGGTGCAACCGGCCTTTCCCGCCGCTTTGACCGACGAAAAACCGTTCATCGTGCCGACGACGACCTCGTCCGGACGCCGCACGGCGCTGGCGAACTGGCTCGTCAACCCCGAGAATCCGCTGACGGCCCGGGTTTTCGTCAACCGGGTCTGGAATGAGTATTTCGGAAAAGGCATCATCGCCACGGTGAGCGATTTCGGCAAGGCCGGCGACAAGCCCTCAAATCCCGAATTGCTCGACTTTCTGGCGCATAATTTCGTCAACGCCGAAGGCTGGAGCATCAAGAAGCTGCACCGCCAGATCCTGCTTTCGAGCGTCTATCGTCAGGCGTCCGATTACCGCGACGAAGTCCATGCCGGCGATCCCGACAACAAGCTGCTCGCCGTCTTCCCGCGCAAGCGGCTTGAAGCGGAGGAAATCCGCGATTCGATTCTGCTCGCCTCGGGGCAACTCGCCGATAAGGTCGGCGGCCCAAGCGTGTTCCCGCCCGTGCCATCAAATCTCGGCGCCGGCAATCTTTGGGAGGTCTCGAAGGACCCCGAAGATCGTAACCGTCGCAGCCTCTATATCTTCACAAGGCGAAGCGTGCCGTACCCGCTGCTGGCATCGTTCGACATGGCGAATTCGCAACAGGTGCATAGCAAACGCGATGTGACCACATCGCCACTGCAAGCGCTGACCCTTTTCAACGACGATACCGTTTTTTCGTGGTCGCAGGCCTTGGCGGGCCGCGTGATTCGCGAGGCGAGCGCCGACGAATCGGCCCAGCTCGATCGGCTTTATCAAATCCTGTTCGGGCGCAATCCCGACGAGACAGAGAAGGCCACCTTGCTGGCGTTTCTGGTCAGCCACGAAAAGGTGATTCGGGCGAAGGCGGAGGACGGCAAACTGTCCATCGCCATTCCTGTTGGCTTGAAGGATACGCAGACCCTGGATCCCATACGGGCCGCGACTTTCGTCGATCTCGTCCATGTCGTCGTCAACTCCAACGACTTCATTTACCGCTTCTGAGACTTTTACGAACTTCGAACAAGGAACAACCCCATGAGCACTCATTCGCGGCGCGAGCTGCTTTTCAACACAGTCTACGGTCTCGGCGGCTTGACATTGGCGGCATACCTGCCTGGCGGCGGGATATTCGCCACGCCAGCGCTGGCCGAGACGCTGGTCGATCCGCTCGCCCCGAAGCAACCGCATTTCCCGCCAAAGGTGAAGTCTGTTATTTGGTTGCACATGGACGGCGCGCCCAGCACCCTCGACCTCTATGATTACAAGCCAGACCTTATCAAACTCGCCGGGCAGGAGGTCCCGCCGTCGTTCCTTCAGGGGATCAAGACGAGCACGCAGGGCGGCGTCGGCAAGCTTTTCGCCTCGAACCGCAGCTGGAAGCAGTACGGCCAAAGCGGCGCATGGTTCTCCGACCTGCTGCCGAACCTCTCCGAGCACGCAGACAAGATCGCCTTCATAAAGTCGAGCACGACCATCGGCGCAACCCATGATATTTCAATCCTCAAGCTGAACACCGGCGATACGTCCCCCGGGCGCCCCTCCCTTGGCGCATGGGTGCAGTATGCGCTGGGAACCGCGAACCCCGATTTGCCGGCTTACGTGGTTCTCTACACCGGCAAAAAAGAGCCGACCGGCGGTTCGGTGAACTGGAGCTCCGGCTTCCTGCCGGCGGTATATCAGGGCACAGCGTTCCGCCCGGGCAATTCGCCGATTCTTGACCTCGATCACCCCGAGTTGATCAGCCTGGCCGAACAGAGGGACGATCTCGACCTTTTGAAGCGGCTCAACGAGCAGAGAGCAGCGCTCCATCCCGACGACAGTGAACTTCAGGCGCGCATTCGCTCCTATGAACTCGCCTACCGCATGGAGGCCACCGCGCCCGAGGCCGTCGATCTCGCCAAGGAAGCCGACGCCACCAAAACGCTTTATGGATTGGACGATCCAGCGTCCAAGGATTATGGCACCGCCCTGCTGCGGGCCCGGCGGTTGGTTGAGCGGAACGTGCGGTTCATTCAAGTCGTCACGGGACCGCTTGAGCTGCCTGGCGAGGACCAGCCCATAAACTGGGACGCCCACCGGGATCTCGAAAAGAACCATGGCGCACATGCGAAGGCGATCGACAAGCCGATCGCCGGGCTGCTCACGGATCTCAAGGCGCGCGGCCTCCTTGATTCGACGCTCGTGGTGTGGACCTCGGAGTTCGGCCGCACCTCCTATGGCCAGAGCGGCAACGGGCGCGACCACAATCCCTGGGGCTACACGCAATGGCTCGCAGGCGGCGGCGTCAATGTGGGAACAACCTTCGGCCAGACCGACGAAATCGGCCTGCAGTCGGTTGGAAAGAAAGTTGATACCTACGACCTGCACGCGACCGTGCTGCAGCTCCTGGGTCTCAATCACCTCAAAACCATATACTTGCACAACGGCCGGTCAGAACGACCGACTATCGTCTACGGCGAGGTGGTGAAGGAGCTCCTGGTTTAATCGCCGCCTCCGGCGCGCGATGCTCCCTGTCGGTGGCGCCGGAAGGCAAATCCTTCCGGCGCCAATTTGTTGTCGAGTCGTCGTCGCAGAGATCGAATGCAGGAGGCCCGCGCCCGGTCTCGCCTCGATCGCGAGGCGGATCTCCAAGCCTCGCCCGATCGCAAAAAGTGTCGCCAACGCCCCCCGGCGCGAACGCGGCCGCAGCCCTATGGAATGAATGAATGATTCGCAAACTGGCGTTAATCGCTGCGATCGGCGCAGCGTCTGTTCCAATTTTCGCATACGCACAGCATCGCACTATAGACTTACACGATTACGATGACGATCTGATGCGCGATCTCGACAAGACGATCAAATATTTTGAGCCCGACATCACGGCGCAGAACGCCCAAGGTGCGCTTGACGACGCCGCCGTTCTGCAGGATGGATTCAAATACACGCTGGATTATTTTTCAAAGAAGGGCGGCGCGGACGACGCCGTGCAGATCTCCAAAGACGGTCAGGGCCAAATCGCCGCTGCGATAAAGTCTGTTTCGGAGAACAATTTCGAGGCCGCCGCCGAGGATGCGCGAGCCGTCGCGAAGACATGCCGCGCCTGCCACGATATTTACAAAACTCCCAAGTGACGCGATGCGATCCATATGAGCGGTGGCAGCGGGCCGTTCTGCGGAATTCCGGGGATTCTACTGGACCGCGCGATGCGGAAACGCGGGAGCCGGGTTTCCGCCCGCGTCCCGCTCTAAACTTTCAGATCATGTTCATGATTTTGGATTGAGTGAAATTCCACACTCATCCTAAATTCGCGGACGGCCCGTCGTTTTGCGGGGCTGCGCCCGATAAATCAAAATGGCGCGCCGAGCCGGGGCGGCCTGTTGAGGCGGGTTGTGCGGCACTCGTTCGGGGGCGAAGGTCCGTCCGCAATACTAAGCCGTATCCGCGCCATCCGGCGGCGTCAGAACAGGCCGTCGTCCGCGACAGCGGGGGCGTGGCTCACAACGAAAGCGAGCGCGAGTGCGAACACGACAGTCAGCAGCGCCGCCAGCCAGCTGCGCGATGAGGCAATCGCATCGCGCTCGGCGAGGACCTCCTTTGGCTTGCGGCCGGTGATCATCGCGTGGACCAGCTTTTCGCGGGCGAACACATGATGGGCGATCACCGCGACGACATGGACGGCGATCGCCACGACGATCCCATAAAACAGGCGTCTGTGGATAGATGTGAGCTGTAGGCTCAGATCCTTGCTCACATATCCGGCCAGTGGACCAACATTGAAAATATCGTCGTTGCCGAACAGACCCAAAGTCGCCTGAACGCCCGCGGCGACCAACAGCGCCAGCACCATCCACCCGCCGAGGGGATTGTGCCCGGCGTAGTGCGGCCTGCGACCGCGAAACAAGAGAAGCGCATAGCGGGCGGTCTCCGCCGGCCCTCGCACAAAGTTCAGGAATCGCGCGTGACGGGTGCCGACAACACCCCACACGATCCGGAACAGCACCAGCACGATGACGCCGTATCCAAACCAGACGTGATACTTAAAGTAGCTGACGCCCAGTTTGTTGGTGACGAAGGCGCCGACGATCGCCGCCGCCAACGTCCAGTGAAAGACCCGAACCGGCAGGTCCCAGACCTGCCGATGTTCGGCCGCCGGCGCTTGCGCGACATCATCCAAAGTTGTCATCAGCAACTCCCATCTAGAACGACACGGGGTTGTACGCGCCGCCGCCTCGCGTGAAGGCGGCGACGCAAGGGACCTCGCGGCGCGGCGATCGCCTCCGTGCGCCTACAAGCGCGCTCTGCCCTATTTGACGCGATAGTCGTCATGACACGCCTTGCAGTCCTGACCGACCGCAGCGGCCGCCGTCTTGAACCCCTCGCTTGCGCTTTTATCCGTATCGTTCACGATCTGCAGGGCGACCAAATGCGTCTGAAACTCTTTCAGCTTCTTGTCGAAGTCGGCGCGTTTGGTCCAGATATCGGGCTTCGCCTTGGTCTCGGGTTCGCCGACGTTGGAGACGTCGGGAAAAGCGTCGTCCACGAGCCCCGAGAGAAATACCACGCGCGCGATGCTCTTTTGCACCGCGGCGGCGTCATATGGCGTGCTGCCTTTCAGCACGCCGCCGATCAGCCGGAAGTTGTTTCCGATCAACGTAAAGACCGCCTTGCGATTCTCGATCGCCACGCGCGCCGGCGATGGCGCGGCGGCCGGCGCGGCCGCCACGGGAGCGGGCGGGGCGGCAACGGGCGCTGGCGGCGCAGCCGGCGTCTGCGCATAGGCTGAGAGCGCGAGGCACGCGCCGAAGATCATGCCGCCGCCTACGGCGATGACGCGGCGGGCGGTCGTCGGTGTACGTTTCATATTCTTCTTTCTCCTGATTGACATAACGTCGAGCACGCGACGGATCTGAGTGGAGACCGCCGATACTTCATGCGAGGCCACGCGCTCGCAGGCGCGAGCGCCGTCGACAGATTTGGATGGACTTTAGGGAGACGCAGGTTGCGGGGGCGCGGCCTTGCTGGACGAAGCGCCAGGGGATTCCGACACCAAAGCGACCTTCGTGTAGCCAGCTGAATTGATCAGTCCCATCACCTCAATCACCTTGCCGTAGGCGATGGTCTTGTCGCCGCGGACGTGAATGCGCCGATCTTTGCTATCGGCGCTTTCGCCGAGCACCGAGACGAGTTCTTCGGCGGCGACCTCCCGCTCATCGACGAAAAACTTGCCATCGGCGCCGATCGTCACCGCGATCGGCTGCTTTTGATCGACTAGGGGCTTTGTCTGCGCCTTCGGTAGATCGACGGGGACGCCGGTCGCCATCAAGGGCGCCGCCACCATGAAGATAATGAGAAGCACCAACATCACATCAACGAGCGGCGTGACGTTCATGTCGGCCATGGGCGGCGCGTCAAAATCGCCATCGTGTTTACGCAGCGCGAAGGCCATTGCGGTCTCCCTTCTTGGAAAGCTGGCGGGACAACTCTATTTCAAACACGCCCACGAATGCGTTGAGGCGTTTCCCATAGCGACCAATATCGTCGCCGATGCGATTGTAGAAAATCACCGCGGGGATCGCCGCGACGAGGCCGAGGGCCGTCGCGAACAAGGCTTCCGCGATGCCGGGGGCGACGACGGCGAGGCTTGTATTGTTGGACTCGGCAATGCCCTGAAACGAGTTCATGATTCCCCAGACCGTCCCGAACAAACCGACGAATGGAGCCACCGCGCCGATCGTCGCGAGGCCCGGCAGACGGCTCTGCAGATGGGCAAGCGCGTCGGCGCTCGCGAGTTGAGCCACGCGATGGACCCGCTCCAGCAGACTGTCGCGCTGGGCTTCGGAAGTCACGAGATCGGCGGAGCGATGATGCTCGTCGACCATGGCCTTGTAGACCGTGACGAAGGGATCCGGCGCGGAGACATTCTCGAAGCTTTCGGCAACCGATGAGACCGGTAGACCACCCTGAACGCTGTCAATCAATCGCCCCGCCCGCTTGTTGAGGAGATACAGCCGCGCGAATTTGTCAAAAATGACGGCCCAACTCCAAGCCGACGCGAGGACGAGGAGGATGATGACCAGCTTGACGACGCTGTCGGCGCGCAGAAACAACTCGAGCGGGGCTATGCCGTGCGGGGCGACCGCCGCCGCTGCGGCATCAACTGCCGCTCCTGCGGCGTCAATGGGATCCGCCATTTTGATACTCTCCTGAAGTTGTGAAGCCGGGATGTTGTGTGGGTTAAGTGTAGGTCAAGTGTGGGTAATGACTCATTGGTAGCGGATGCCGCCGGACACGGCGACGGCACGCAATCCGCCGAATGCAGGGAACGGACCTGCGACAGCGCGCTTCGCCGCCGCGTCGAGATCGGGACGCCCCGACGAGGAGATTGTTGCGGAGATCACCGACCCTGATGGCGCGATGACGATCCGATAGCCGACGCGGCCCGGCCCCTTGACCGGATGGCTTTGCGCGGCGTGGGCGACGCGGCTCTCGACTTGATTGAAATAGCCGGACGGCACCGAGTTCGCTGGCGGCGACACGGCAACCCGCGCCGGCGCGGGCGACGGAGGACGGGGTTTTTCGACCGGTTTGTGTTCGACGACCTTCGGTTTCGGCTGCGGCGGTTTTGGCGCGGGCTTCGGCTCGACCGGCGCGACAGCCTCCTCCGCAACCGGCGGCGGCGGCGGCTCATCCGGCACGGGTGGCGGATCTTCGGCGACGGGCGGCGGCGGCTCCTCGACGGGTGGCGGCGGCTCCTCTGCGACTGGAGCGGGCGGCGGCAGCATGACCAGCTCGATAGCCTCTTCCGGCACAGGCGGCGCAGAATGCATTTTATTCAACACCGCCACGGCGAGCACCGCGGCGTAGAGAGCAACTGCGATGCCCTGCGGCCGATAAATCGGCTTCGCGCGCAAGGGCGTGAGAATTGACTGGGCGCCCGTCAGCGATACAAGCGGCGGCGCCTCAAATTCATCGAGCGTTATCGTGGATTGCGCCAGGGCTGAACTCATTGTTGCGTCGCCTCTTCGTATCGCATCGCCTGCCGGCCTAATAACGAGTTATTCTATAAATATACTAGGAAGATGGTCAATGGGTTTTTTCGCGTCGCGCAATGCGGGAGGTGAACGACCAGCTCGCACGAGGCGATGGCGACCCGGCAAATTCCTTTGTTTACAGGGAAAATCGCTTCGGAAATTGCCGGCGCCGCCGTTCTCCTTTATGAAAAATGAGATAGTTGATCGAGCCTGCAGTCTGCTGTGAGTCGCGGGCAGTGTAGAGCGCGCGCCGGCGACGCGTGATGATCGCCATCGCCTCACGCCATCGCCTCACCTGGACCCGCATGCTGTCGAATAAGGGAAAATACGGCCTCAAGGCGATGATGCATCTGGCGCGATTCGAGGGCCCGTGTCTCGCCGCCGCAATCGCCGCGGAAAATCAGATCCCGCGGAAATTTCTCGACGCCATCCTGCTCGAACTCCGGAACGCCGGCATATTGAACAGCAAGAAAGGCAAAGGCGGCGGCTATCATCTTGCGCGCCCCGCCGACAAGATCACCGCCGGGCAGATCATTCGAATCCTCGACGGGCCGCTGGCGCCCATCGCCTGCGCCAGCCGCACCGCCTATCGCCGCTGCGCCGACTGCCCGGACGAGGACGCCTGCGCCGTTCGCGATCTGATGCTCGACGTTCGCGACGCCATGGCTCTGATTCTGGACCGCACCAGCATCGC
>JBKQMI010000075.1:0-3643 GCA_052146775.1 Methylocella sp.
AATAAAAGTCAGCGAGGTCGAGTTTCTCGACGGCCGCTGGATCCTGTAGGCGCACGGGGCTAGAGATCGATCCTGCCCGGTCTGCGGCGAGGTTTCGACGTCTCGGCACGGCTGGCATCATCGGCTGCTGCAGGAACTTCCCGTGCAAGGAACGCCGCTCATCCTCGGCATGAGTCTGGGGCGCTGGCGATGTCGCAACGAAGAGTGCAGCCGTAAGACGTAAGTCGAGCGCCTGGCGGGTCTTCCTAACTCTCTGGAATTACAAAGCCCGATTCTGAGGGCTAACATGTTGACAAGTCGCAATAAACTCACAAATGCCCTGATAGAAAAGTTGCGCCGCGTAAATCGTGCGGCTGAACTAGATTTTCAGTGAGTTTTCAATACTTTCTCCGTCTTTGCAAGAGACTCGCTCCGCAGAAAGTGACGAAGACCCTATTCAACTGGATCCCGACAAGCGGGTCGCGGAGGTTTGGCATCGCTCGCACTTGCCCCGCCTATCGCTCAATTTCCATTAATGCGGCGGTGCCGAAGAGACTCTGGCGTGTTATCTGCTTTGGCGGGATCCCCATTTTGCGCTATCGACGAATGTCGTCGAGCTAGGTAGTCGACACTTGAAACTGACGAGTTATTCGAACTTTACACTCAGGGTGCTTATGGTCGCCGCTGCGCGATTTCCGGGACTAACGACGATTGGGGAAGTCGCCGACGGCTTTGGCATTTCGAAGACGCATCTCGTTAAGTGCGTCCATCAACTCGGCGGGTGGGGTTATCTGGAGACGGTTCGCGGCAACAAGGGCGGTTTTCGCCTGGCGCGCCCGGCGAATTCAATTTCCATCGGAGAAATCATTCGGCTGACGGAGGACGGATTTGCGCTGGTGGAATGTTTTGATCCTGCGACCAATTCTTGTCCTCTGATTGATCGTTGCCGCTTGCGCCTTGCGCTTTCCCGGGCAACCGCTGCCTTTTTAGAAGTGCTCGACGGCATGACACTCGCTGACGTCTCCGACAATGGCGATGAGATCCTCGATATTTTGCATATTTCACGTCCCCCGTCCGCAAGTTGCGGAACACAAACCGCTTCCTAACCCATACCAGCCAGACGGATCGCTTCAGTCGGAGTCACAATTTTTGAATGTTGGCTCAAGGCTCAGATCGGCCAAGGTCAGCGTGTCCAGCTCCGCCCGGAAGGCCGCGTAGGCGCTTTCGCAGGCGCACCGCAGCTTACATGCCGCGACAATGCTGCATTGCCTTTCCAGGTTCAGGCGGCAGGGGAACAGATTTTCTTCCGGTTCAAACAGATCGACGATTTCCATGACCGTAATCAGGCTTGGCGCCCGCGCCAGACGATAGCCGCCGCCACGGCCGCGCAGCCCCGTGATGTAGCCGGCCTGCATCAACTCCTGGCAGGATTTCAGCACCATGGCTTCGCCAAGGCCAAGCCGAGCGACCATTTCCGGCATAGAAAGAATCTGGTCCTGCCGGCAGGCCATCAGAATGCGCATAGCGCCATTGGTTATGGCATTCAGTCGCATGTCGCGCCTCGAACATAGATTGACGATATAACTTATCCGCGTAATCTATGCCGGTAAATCAAACCGGCGTCCATGCCTTGCATCAAAAGGCAGCCGGCAAATCGCAATAAGAGATTTTAACAATAATCGCTGGACCGTTCCAGCGGCGCGCCGACGCTTGGCTATGCGCGCGCGTCCAAAGCAGGAAGATGAAATGCATACTCGACATGTCGACACACCGAATGCGTGCGGATGCAATTGCGGCAACGATCACGGTCGTAATCATGATCACGGCGAGAGCGATGGCACCGAAGAGGACGGCTGCGCCCTGACCCTGCCAAAGGACGTTGGAACGCCATTGAACGCCGAAGCCTACGCAGCGATACTCGAAGCACTTGACGACGAATACAAGGCGCGAGCCTTCTACCTCGCTGTGCTGGAGCATTTTCCTGGCGCCCTCCCGTTCGACCATGTTGTCGACGCCGAGGAGCGGCATGCGGACAAACTCGCTGCGCTCTTGCGCCTTTATGGTCATGTCGCTCCGACCAATGCCTACATAGGCAGCGAAGAAATCCTGCGCAGCGCGCCGGCCTCGCTGGCTTGCGCTTGCGACATGTCCGTCGAGGAAAAGCGGCGGAATGTCAGCCTTTACAAGAGCCGTCTGCTGCCACAGGTTTCGGCCTATCCGCGGGTGATCGAAGTGTTCACAAGGTTGATGCTGGCGTCGCGCGACCGGCATCTTCCCGCCTTCGAACATTGGAGCAAGGCCTATCGGGCGAACAAATCCGTCTCTTGAAAACAGCAACAACGCCCATGACCGATAAGACTCGCGTCGCGCGTGACTTTTGGCTCGGCGCGGACACAAGGATAGAGGATCGATCAGCCTCCCCTTGGGTCTTGTGCCGCCCATCTACACCGCTGCGACACATTGACGTGCTCTTTCTGCTGAACCGCGCCATGTCTCGCACCGCCAAGGTACCTGGCCCGTCTGGAGGATGATCCTCGCGTGAATTTCGGCGTTATGCGTTTCGTCGCGACGCGATCCGGGCGTGATTCCAGCAAAATCTTATATTGAAAATCAATGTTTAAACTAATATGCAGCTTCTATGTTTGCGTGCGCTCCCCCCTTTCCTGAGGCGCGCGATTATAAAAGGTCCTGTTTCGCCATGATCGATTCGACATTTGTTGAGCTGTCGCGATGGCAGTTCGCCTCGACGGCTCTCTATCATTTTCTGTTCGTCCCGTTGACCCTTGGCCTGTCCTGGCTACTGGTGATCATGGAGACGGTCTATGTCATGACCGGCAAGGAAATCTACAAGGACATGACCCGCTTCTGGGGCAAGTTGTTCGGCATCAATTTCGCTCTCGGCGTGGCCACCGGCCTGACGATGGAGTTCGAATTCGGCACGAATTGGTCCTACTATTCGCATTATGTCGGCGATGTTTTCGGCGCGCCGCTGGCGATTGAAGGGTTGATGGCCTTTTTTCTGGAATCAACCTTCATCGGCCTGTTTTTCCTTGGTTGGGAAAAGTTGACAAAGCGCCAGCATCTGGCCGTCACCTTTCTGATGGCGCTCGGCTCCAACCTGTCGGCTTTGTGGATTCTGATCGCCAACGGCTGGATGCAGAACCCGGTCGGCGCCGAATTCAATTTCGTCACCATGCGGATGGAGCTGACCGACTTCTCGGGCGTTCTCTTCAATCCGGTTGCGCAGGCGAAATTCGTCCATACGGTTTCGGCCGGCTACGTCGCCGGATCCATGTTCGTCCTCGCCATCTCGTCATACTATTTGTTGAAGGGCCGCGACGTCGACTTCGCCCGGCGCAGCTTCCGCATCGGGGCGGCTTTCGGCTTCGCTTCCGCCTGCTCGGTGATCGTGCTCGGCGACGAGTCCGGCTACACGGTCGGCGAGGCCCAGATGACTAAGATCGCCGCCATGGAGGCGCTGTGGGACACCGAGCGCGCGCCAGCCGGTCTGACGGTCGTCGCCGGCATCGATTCGGCCAACATGCGCAATCGGTGGGAGGTCAAGATTCCCTATCTGCTCGGGCTGATCGGCACGCGCTCATTAACCGGGACCCTGCCGGGAATTCGCGAACTCATCGCGGTCAACCACGAGCGCATCGTCGAC
>JBKQMI010000076.1:0-3370 GCA_052146775.1 Methylocella sp.
ATCAAATTAAAATTGTGCTAACGCATTTTCCGGCAAACGCGCCTCATCCATTTAGGATGCGTTTACATTCTCGTGCCTAGCCTCTCGCGTGGGTTGAGTGCGTCAGTGTTTAGCCGAGAGTGTCACATCGTGAAGAAGATGCTCGTTGCCGCAATTGCCGTAGCGCCGAGCTACCCGCTCGCCGGTCGTTACTCGCCCACCGAAAGCGCGATTGGCGGCCTCGGCGGCGCAGGCATTGGCGCGGCGCTTTCCAACGGTTCAACGACCGGCACGCTGGCTGGCGCAGCAATTGGCGTGGCCAGCGGCGCGGCGACCGCCCCGCCGCCGCCCGCATGCGCGGAATGCGGCCGGAACGATTACGGCCGTCGCGCCCGTATTGCTTATTATTGACACCGTTCGGTCGCCCGAGCGGCGGCGCAAAAAGCATGGAGGAGAGCGTTATGGAGGAAGCAGCCTTAGTCGCTCTTTCCTTAGCATCCGCCGAAACTGCTCCGACCGATATAGCAAACGATGAGCCATCCCAAGCAGAGAAACGAGACCCGGCGCCCGAGCTTTCAAAGACAACGGACGGCGCGGGCAGTAAAAACGACGAAATCGGGATTACGCTGGATTCGGATGAAGACGCTGCTCTCAAACTTCTCTCAGCGATTAAACTTCAGGAGAACCTTCTGGCCACCTCGCCCTCGCGAGAGTCGAATCTGAGAGCGCCCAGCAAAGACGAAGCTCTGGCGCCATTTGCAAAGACGGCGGGCCGTCGTCGACGCTCGTGCATTTCGCCGCTCGCGCTCGTCGCCTCGCTGATTGTGGGCTTTGGCGTCAGGGCGCAGTTCCATGAGCAGCGATGGCCCGACGCCCCGCCCCAGTCGAATGCCTCGATGAAAACGCTGGTCGATCAGATCGTCAAAAGCGAGTCGCAGGGAAATCCCGCAGCCAAAAATCCCTATTCCTCGGCAGTGGGACTGGGGCAATTCGTCGAGGGCACATGGCTCGATCTCGTCAAGACGCATCGTCCCGATATTGCGGCGAGTCTGACCGAAAAGCAGATATTGGAACTTCGCGAAGATTCGGAGCTGTCGCGCTTCATGACAGGCCGCTATGTCGAGCAGAACACGTCGATCCTCGCGAAGCGGGGCCTGCCGGCGACGCCGGCTTCCCTCTATCTCGCGCATTTTGCCGGCCCCGGCGGTGCTGCCGCCATTCTCGCGGCGCCGGAAAACGCCGATGCGGCAACGGTTATCGCCAATGCTGATCACCGGCCCAGCGTCACGCGCGAGAAGATCGTGAGCGGCAATCCATTCATGAGGAATTTCACAGCCAAGGATCTCAGGAATTGGGCGGACCTGAAAATGCAGAGTCTGAATTTCAACGCCAGCGCCGGCGAGGAAAAATGCGTCCCAGGGCAACTAACCGCGGACGGCGCCCGCAGACACAAACATCCGGCCGTGCGGAACCGCCAGTAGCGCGAATCCGGTGAAACTTCTTTTTATGGGAGACATGCTCAAACTGATCTGGTGGGTAATTATCGGTCTCTTTCGATCAAGGGCTTCGCTTGAGGCGAGGATCCTGATGTTGCGTCTCCAGTCAATGTTGTGTGACGAAAATCAACGCGAACGTCTCCTTAAGGCACCCAGCTGCCGCGTGAGAATGCGTTTGTCGCGGCGGCAATCTGGGGCCGAGCGGACTCCTCTTAGCTACGCGCTCGCGGCGCAGGTTGACCCTGAGTGGACCTTTTATACCAACCCGCGCTGATCAGAACCGATACGCCCAGTCGCGCATCCCGATGGACATGATACGCCAAGGCTGATCGACGAGCTTATTCCACGCGTCGCAGCAATGGTCGACGATGTCGTCATAGGATTTGAAGACGCGGTTGGAGAGCCAGTTGTCTCGCATGAACTGCCAGATGTTTTCGGCGGGGTTGAGTTCCGGGCATTTGGGCGGCAGCGGCAAAATGGTGATGTTGGCGGGAAGGTCGAGCTTGTCCGTCATATGCCAGCCGGCCTGATCGAGCAGCAGCACGGCGTGCGCGCCGGGGGCGACATTTCTGGCGATTTCGGCGAGATGCAGGTTCATCGCATAGGTGTCGCATTTGGGCAGGACGAGCGCCGCGCCCTTGCCGTCCTTGGGCGAGATCGCGCCGAAAATATAGGTCGAGGCGGTGCGCTGATCCTTGGGCGCGGAGGGCCGAGAGCCGCGTTTCGCCCAGCGCCTGGTGAGCTTGTTCTTCTGGCCGACGCGCGCCTCGTCGGCGAACCAGATTTCTATGTCGCGCACATCGACGCCCTTTTCCCGCGCGATTTCCTCTAGACGCGCGGGGAAATTTTTTTGAACTCGTCGATCGCGCCGTCGCGCTGCGCATGATGGCGCGGCCGCGCGGAAAGCTTGCGATAGCCGATGGCGCGCAGCTCACGGCTCACGGTCGTTTCAGACAGAGATATTCGGAACTCTTCGAACAGCCATTGGCAAAGGTCGACGATCCGCCAACGCACGACGCCATGGATCGCCGGCGTCGGGCCCTCTTCGACGATGCGCGCGAGCGCGGCGCGATGTTCGTCCTTCAGAAGGGACGGCTGCCCCGGCGCTTTACGATCGACAAGGCCATCCGGGCCGTCGGCGTTGAAACGAAGAACCCAGTCGCGAACGATCTGAAGCGTCACGCCGCCGATCTTCGCCGCTTCGCTGCGTGTCGCCCCATCATAGATCGCCCCAAGGGCGAGGAGCCGTCGGGCCTGTGGCCCGTCCTTCGTACGTCGCGCCATCGCGCGTAGCGCCTCGGCCGAAAAATCCTTCCGCAGTCCAATCGCGGCTCCCATGACGAACCTCCTTTGGTTCGCCAATACGAATCAGAAAACGCCCGATTCGGGAATCCCAGTGAGTCGCCGTCAGCGCGGATTGGTATTAGACGCTTCTCAACGCAAGGGGGAACAACGCATGTCAATGGAATCCGCGAAATCATACATTGAGCGCATGCGCGCCGACGAGGCCTTCCGCCAGTCGGTCAACGCGCTATCCGAGGACGAAGAGAAGAGCTGGGCTTTCGTGAAGGAGCAGGGCTACGACTTCACCATGGCTGAGTTTCGTCAGGCGCAAGAAAAGATCTATGAGGAATATGGCATCGAGCCGATGTGAGCGATAACTCGCCGAGCGCTCGACTGACGTTTCTCACTCGCCGCGGATCAAAGATACTCCGCGGCGAGTTCCGCTAAAGCGCCGTCAATGTCGCGGCCCTTGAATTTGTCGATGGCGTCGATGCCGGCGTCCGCGAGAAGTTACTTCGGCGCCTCGCCAACTTTCTCGATCAACAGGACGCTGCAATCGCGAAGGATACGCATGATGGTCGGCCGCCGCTCCTCGTCGGGCAGCGCCAGCT
>JBKQMI010000077.1:0-7787 GCA_052146775.1 Methylocella sp.
CGCCGGCGTAGACGAGCGCGCCGCCAGAGCCAAGCAGGAGCAACTCCGCCACATGATCGAGGCGGCCGAAGTGCGCGGCGAGGCGTTGGGCCGGGCTCGCCGATAGAAGCGCGAAAAAAGCGAGGCCGCAGGAGGCGACCGAGACGCAGGTCGCGGTCTTCCACAAAATGAGATCGGGCTTCATCGAACCGCGCCGGATGGCGAAGATCGCGAGCAGCGCGAGATTGATCCAGGCCCCGAAGGCGGTGGCGCCGGCGAGGCCCGGTGCGCCGAAAGGCTTGAACAGGACAAGTTTCAGCCCGACGTTGAACGCGACCGCCGTCAGCGAAATGAGCATCGGCGTCCTTGTGTCGCCTTCCGCCTGGAAGCTCGCCACGGCCGAGCGCAGAAGAACGATCGCGATGATGCCGAATCCATAGGCGGACAGGACGGCGGCGGAGGCGTCCGCGTCGTCGAGAGTGAATGCGCCGCGCACGAAAATGCCGCGCATGATGAATTCCGGAATCATGATGAAGGCGACAAAGAAAGGCGCCGTCAGTGCGAGCGACAGCGCCATGGTCCGGTTCTGGGCGTGCAGGGCGCCGCCAGGGTCTCCGGCGGCGAGAAATCGGCTCATCCGCGGCAACAGCACCGTGCCCGCGGCGATGCCGATGACGCCGAGCGGCAGCTGATAGATGCGGTCGGCGTAATAGATTGAGGATGGGCCGCCGGTCGGCAGCATCGAGCCGATGATCGTATCGGTGAAGAGCGCGATCTGGACGCCGGCCGACCCGATCACCGCCGGCCCCAGCGTTGTCAGAAAGCGCTTGACGTTCGGGCTCATCGCCGGGCGGGCGAAGCGCTCCAGAATGCCCGCGCGCCAGGCCGCGAAACTCGTCAGCGCGAGCTGCAAAACGCCGGAAACGGTAAGGCCCCAACTCGCCGCCGCGGCGGCGTTCGGAAACAGATAGGCGACGCCAAGAAAACCAATCATCACGACGTTCATGAGGACCGAGGTGAAGGCGGCGGCGGCGAAAAGCCCATGCGCGTTCAGGGCGCCGGACTGCAGCGTCACCAGCGTCATCAGCAGGAGATAGGGAAAGGTGATGCGGGTCAGCGTCACGGTCAGCGCGAATTTCTCAGGATATTCGCGAAAGCCCGGCGCGAGCAGGTCGATGAGGCCCGGCGTGAAGGCGAGGGCGAGCGCCAGCAGGATGAGCTGCAGAAGAAGCAGGCCGACGAAGATCTGGCCCGAGAAGCGCTTCGCCCCTTCGAGGCCTTCCTGATGCAAGACGCGCGAATAGGTCGGCACGAAAGCCGCGTTCCAGGCGCCTTCGCCGAAAATGGCGCGAAAATGATTGGGCAGGCGCTGCGCCACAACGAAAGCGTCGGCGAGAAGACCGGCGCCGAGAAGCGCGCCGAGCAGGACATCGCGCAGAAATCCCGCGCCGCGCGAAAGCAGTGTGATCGCGCCGACCGAAAGCAGGCTTCTGTACATCGAGGGCTCAGACCCAGTCGCGGCGCGCGTGGGGCGAAAGCTCGTCCTGGGCGACTGGCGTCAGGCCCAGCCGCTCCTCGATGAGGTAGAGCGGGCGCCGCTTCACCTCGGCGAAGATGCGGCCGATATATTCGCCGAGAATGCCGAGGGAGAGCAGTTGAATGCCGGCGAAGAAGGTGATCGACACGATCAAGGAGGCGTAGCCTGGAACGTCAACGCCGAAAATCAGCGTCCTGATGACGTAAAGGCCCGCCAGCGCCAGCGCGAGCATCGACGTAGCGAGGCCGACATAGGCCCAAATCTTGAGCGGCATGGTGGTGAACGACATCAGGCCGTCGAGCGCGAAATGGGTCAGCTTGCGATAACTGAATTTGGATTGGCCGCGCAGCCGCGGCGCGACCTCGAAGGGCACGCCGATCGATTTGAATCCGATCCAGGCGTAGAGCCCTTTCGAGAAGCGCGCATGTTCGCGCATGGTCCGCAGCGCCGCGACGGCTTTTGCGTCAAGCAGGCGGAAATCGCCGGCGCCCTGGGGGAGCCGCGTTTCCCCGAGCGCGTCGAACAGCCGGTAGAACCGCTGCGTCAGCAGGCGCCGCAGCGGCGCGTCGGCGGCCCGGTCGACGCGCTGGCCATAGACGTTCTTGTAGCCCTCCCGCCATTTTTCAACGAAGCTCCCGATCATTTCCGGCGGATGCTGGAGGTCCGCGTCCATGATGATCGCCGCGGCGCCGCTGGCGTGGTCGAGCCCCGCCGCAATCGCGATCTCCTTGCCGAAGTTGCGGCTGAGCGCGATGGCGCGAATGCGCGGATCGGCGTCATGGACCTTGCGCAAGATCTCGAGCGTCTGGTCGGTCGAGCCGTCGTCGACGAAAATGACTTCAAACGAGCGCGCGCAGGTTTCGAGAACCGGAATGAGCCGATCCAGCAAGGGCCGCAGATTGTCGGCTTCGTTGTAGATCGGCGCGACGACGGAAAGCTCCGCTTCCGCCATGATCGTCTCGGATCTCATCATCGACCGGTCTCTTTCCTCGGAGGCTCAGAATGATACGGGACGCTCGGCAGGGACGGTCTGGCCAGTTCGTCGCCGGGCGGCCGAGGCCGAAACGCTTCAAAGGATGCGTGCGCTGAAAAACGCCATCGCGCCCGGAAACGAACGGCTCGGCAAATTGTTGTCATTCCGGCCGACGCGAAATTCAGGCCCGATGCTCTAGGCTTTGGCATTGAATTGCGCAAGACAGGGTCTAAAATTCGCTTCGAGGCGGCCGGATAGGATCCGGTTCGGCGGCCGGCGAGCTTGCGAGAGGGAAGGGGCATGGGCGTAGAGGGCGGCGGCGAGCGGGCTTCCATGTCGATCTGCCTTTGCGCCGATGATTTCGGCCTGTCGCCCGGCGTCAACCGGGGCGTTCTCGAGGCGTTGGCGGCCGCCCGCCTCAGCGCGACCAGCGTGATGACGACGCGCCCGTCCTGGCCGAAGGGCGCGTCCGCGCTGCGCCGCTATGCGGCGAGGGCCGACATTGGCCTTCATCTCAATCTGACCTTGGGGTCGCCGCTGAGCTTCATGCCGCGTTTTGCGCCGTCCGGACATCTGCCCGATATCACGCGTCTTCTGAGAGCCGCGCACAAGGGCGATCTGCCTGAATTGGAAATCAGGCGCGAGATCGCCCGCCAGCTCGACGGCTTCGTCGAGCATTTTGACGCGCCGCCAGATTTCGTCGACGGGCATCAGCATGTCCACGTCCTGGGGCGCATCCGCCACTGGTTATTCGACGAACTCGATGCGCGGGGCCTTGCCGGGAAAATCTGGCTGCGCGACTGCGCCGATCGTCCCTCGCGCATTTTGCGGCGCAATATCGAGCTGAAAAAAGCCTTCGCCATCGCCTGGCTCGGCCGGGGATTTGCGCGCGAGGCGGCGGCGCGGGGCTTTTCCGCCAATGAAGGTTTTTCGGGATTTTCGAGCTTTGACCCCTGCGGCGATTACGCCGCCGATTTCGCAGCTTATCTGCGCGCGCCCGGGCGGCGGCATCTCATCATGTGCCATCCCGGCTATTGCGACGCCGAGTTGGTCCTCATCGATCCGGTGACGCTGACGCGCGAAAGGGAGCTGAGCTTCCTCCTCTCGCCGGCCTTTGCCGAGATGCTCGAGCGCGCCTCGCTCAGACTGGCGCGGATGACGCCGCCTAGGATCGAGATCGCGGCGTGAGTTTTCGCGCTCAGCCCGCCGATGGCGTCGCCTTTGTGACCGGGGCCAGCTCCGGCATCGGTCGCGCGGTCGCGCTCGAGCTGGCGCGGCGCGGCTTTACGGTCGCCGCGAGCGCGCGCCGTGTTGGCGAACTCGATGCGCTCGCGGCGCAAAATCCGCGTATTTTCGCCTTTCCGGGCGATGTCGCGGAGCGTGCGGACATGGCGGCGATCATCGCAGGCGTCGAGGCCGCGCATGGACCGATCGCGCTGGCTTTCCTCAATGCGGGCGTCTATTTCCCCGGCGAGCGCGATGGGTTTGACGTCGAGGTCGCCTGGCGCACCTTCGAGGTCAACGTCGGCGGCGCCATCAATTGCCTTGGTCCACTGCTCGCCGCAATGAAAGCGCGCGCGCGGGGACAAATCGCGATCACTTCCTCGCTCGCGGGCTACGGCGGCATTCCCGGCTCGCTCGCCTATGGCGCAAGCAAGGCGGCGCTGATCTATATAGCCGAGGTTCTGCGGATGATCCATGAGTCCGCCGGACTCACCGTCCAGATCGTCAATCCGGGCTTCGTCGAGACGCCGATGACGGCGCCAAACACGGATTTCGACATGCCCTTTATTAAGAGCCCGGAAGCGGCCGCGAAAATCATCTGCGACGGGTTCGAAAAAGGCGGTTTCGAGATCGTCTTTCCGAGAAGGTTGGCCTACGTCTTCAAGGCGGCGCGGCTGCTGCCCTATGCGCTGCTGTTTCCGCTGATGCGGCGGGCGACGCGGCGGGTGCAGCGGGACAAATAAGCAAGACGCGACACGAACTTTGGGGGAAGCCTATGCGATCGATCTTCCTGGCGCTCGCGCTGACGGTAGCGGCGGCCGGCTCCGCCCGCGCGGATGATGCACTGCTTCTGGAAGCGACCGAACTGCCCGGCTTCGTCATGTTCGGCGAGTCGGGCGCGCCCGGCATGGTTCTCGTGGTCGTGCGCGGCGATAAGAGCGTCGTCCTTGGCTACGGCGAGACCGAAAAAGGGAACAATCAGAAGCCCGACGGAAACAGCCTCGTGCGCCTGAATTCGATCACGAAGGTTTTTGCGACCGAAGCGCTGGCCTCCCTCGTCGCCGAAGGCAAATTGCGCCTGACCGATACTCTGGGGCAGGCCGCGGGCGACCTGAAAACGCCGACGTTCGGCGGCCGGCCGATCACTTTGCTCGATCTAGCCACCCATTCGGCGGCCCTGCCGCGCGAGATGGGAGAGGCGCCCGAAGGCGTCATGCCCCGCGCGTGGCCGACGCGCGCCGATCGCTGGAGCTGGCTTGAGCATTTCCAGCTTCCCTGGGCGCCGGGCACTGTCGCCTCCTATTCTAACGTCGGCTTCGACCTCCTCGCCGACGCCATCGAAACGACCGGCGGCAAACCCTATCCCGAGCTGTTGCGCGCCCGCGTTACGGCGCCATTGGGAATGGCCGATACCGTTTTCACGCCGACGCCCGAGCAATGCAAGCGCCTGATGGTCGGCAGCGGCATCGGCGGGCCGGCCCCTTGCGTCGATACGCAGGCGACCGACGGCAGCGGCGGACTCTACAGCAGCGGCAATGATATGGCGCGCTGGCTGCGCCATAATCTAGATGACGCCAATGAGAAATTGGCGCTGAGCCACGCCATCTGGCGCCAGCGCCAGGCGCTGCCCGCCGCCATCGGCTTTGACGAGGCGGGACCGATGGCTGGTCTTGGCCTCGGCTGGGTCATCATGAATGCCGATGGAATTCGTCCGGCGCTCGTCGAGAAAAGCGGCGGCGGCGTCGGCTTCATGAGCTATATCGCCTTTGCGCCGGGCCGCGGCGTCGGCGTGTTCGTCGCCATCAACAGCGTCAGTTTTGGCGCGTTCGGCAAGATGACGGAAGGGGCGAACGGGATCATCGCCAATCTTGTCACGCGCTGAACTTTACTGCGCGGCAGGCCTTTCATCGTCCTGCGTCGCGCGCGTTCACTGCGGAAACGCCGCTTCGTCGCGCTCGAAGCGGCGTCCTGCTTGCGGCTATGGGCGACTGAAAAGCGACGCTGTGATCCGCGGCCGGCAGGAGCGACATGCTTGCGGCGCGAGCGCCGCCGCCATTTTTTTAACGAGCCGGCGCGAGCCGCGTCCCCGCTATTCGCCGCTCCAATCATCGCAGTAATGTTTTCGCCTTGCGCACGCTGTCGATCAGAATTGGCGGCAGCAGATATTTCAGCGCATTCGAGAACCGTTCATCGGCCCGCGGTTCGGGGAAGTTCGGATACAGCGTGCCGCGGTAGCCGGTTGTTTCCTCCTCGTCCGCTCGCCCGTTGCTATAGTAGTAGGCGACCGCCGAGCGGCGCGAGCGCCCGCGAGGCGCGTCGACCGGCTTTGGATGTCCATGCAGACTTTTTGACGACTGATAGAAGAGGACAGAGCGGCCGAACACCGGCTCGATTTCGGCCGCGCATTCGTTCGAATCGAGGCTCCAGAGCTCGAGGTTGCCGCCGTAGGGCGGCTGCCAGGACTTGTTGAGATAGGTGATGAATCCCAGTCGATTGTCGAGTCGTGTGACGGGGTGCCGGTTGAAGTCGATATGCAGGGCGAATTTGCCGCCGCTCGGAACCTCGTGCAGCCCGCCGGAGGACAGCGCCGGGTCCGGGAGCAGCCCGCCGATCCCCGAGATTTTTTCAATGAAATCGACAAAGCGGGCGGAGTGGATCGTGTTGAAATAGAGCTGGCTCGCGTGGCCGAAACGAGTCTTCGGAGCCGATCCTCGCTTGGTTGCTTTCGAGTCGTCGTACCGGCGCCAGTCGCTCCACCTCAGGCTGTCGAAATCGGCGTGCATCAGTTCGAGAAGACGAGGCGAAAAAAGGCCGTCGAGAACGACATAGGGAAACGGCGTGTTGTCGACGAAGGCTTTATGGAGTTGCTCCGCCCGTCTCGGCGCGAAGAATGTCTGATCCACGATACTGTCGAGGTTCAAAGACACGCCGTCGGTCGCGAGATGGCCAGGCGCGGGCTCTGCCTGCGCGGCGGCCGCGCTCGTCGAGAAGAGGATGCAGGCCTCGGAACGCGCCGGATCTTCGTCGCGGCGCGCGCCGGCGGCTGCAAATTGAGCCGGATTGGCCAGCGCCATTTCAGATCGGACAGCTTGCTTGACGTCACGCATGTGCAGAGCCCCGAAGGGTGAAATCGATGCCGATATCCGACGGCGTCGGATGCAGGAAGCGTGGTGGCGAGAGCCTACCGGTGTCAATAGCGGTGAATACGGAAGCGCATGGTCCCTGCGACAATTACGGGGGTGGCGCCAATCAACCTCGATCGGCTGGAATCCTCGTGGATCCCGTATGTTGGAGCGCCTTCCGACCCCGGCCTTTGCAAAATGGCGCCAGACGCCGGCCAAGGCTTTTGGATCGGTGGGGCCGACGGTGCGGCGAATGACGGACCACGGCGACAGGCCCCATCGCCCGAAGGTCGAATTTCTCGCCCGGCCGCCTCGCGAACTCCGCCGCGCCGCTTGCGCCCCGCGCCGCGATCGCCTAAGCGGATTTCTTAACGGCAAAGGACGCTGCATGACGCAGGATAAACTGCATGAGGCGATTGTCCGCCACCACGATAAAGTGCTGATCGTCGATTTCGGCTCGCAGGTGACGCAGCTGATCGCGCGGCGCGTGCGCGAGGCCGGCGTCTATTGTGAGATCGCGCCGTTTCAATCGGCGGAGAAGGCCTTCGCTGAGCTTTCGCCCAAGGCTGTCATTCTCTCCGGCGGCCCAAGCTCGGTGCTCGACGCCGGTTCGCCGCGTGCGCCCGAAGCCCTGTTTGAGGCCGGCGTCCCGATCCTCGGCATCTGCTACGGCGAGCAGGTGATGGCGCAGCAGCTGGGCGGCAAGGTCGTCGCGGGCCATAGCCACAGCCGAGAATTCGGCCGCGCCGAAGTCGCGGTGTTGCGCGAGAGCGCGCTGTTTGATGGCGTCTGGGAGCAGGGGAAGAGCTATCCGGTCTGGATGAGCCATGGCGATGCGGTCAGCGAGCTGCCGCCGGGCTTCGCCCCCATCGCGACGTCGCCCGCGGCGCCCTTCGCGGCCATCGCCAATGAAGAGCGCAAGCTCTATGGCGTGCAATTCCATCTTGAGGTC
>JBKQMI010000078.1:0-7359 GCA_052146775.1 Methylocella sp.
AGAACGATTCCACCGCTCTCAACGCCGATAGAGACCGGATAAGGCGTCAATCAGCGGATCTCGGCCAAATCCGCGCCCCAGCTCCCCGCCGGAAACACCAGTCCGACGGGCTGCTAGAGAAAGTCGGTCTCCCGCAAGGCCCTGCCATATTGATGCAAGTCATGGCCGCTCCATTCATTCTGGGTATCAGTCGTCACAGCAGGAATGGAGGCTATCGTGGAAAGTGAAACCTTTCGCCAATGGCTGTCGGAGCGTGGCTGCACCTTCGAGGCTGGCAAGGACACAGTCGGAACTCACGGAAATGCTCGTGTGACCGTGCACCGAGGCGACCGAAGATCGGTGCTTCCGGAAGTCGGGAGCAAGAAGCGGCTTGATCCGAGAACTGTGCGGCAAATCGTCGACGAACTTGGTCTCGACTGGAACGAATTACCCGGTCCCGCGTCACGCGTCTGAAGCCTTGAATCGAAAAGGACGATCGCCTTGCTGACCTTCATCATGCTGACGCGCCTCAGCCCGGAGGCGGTGCGCTCGCCCATGGCGCTTGAGGATCTTGAACGCCGGGCTATGGAGCGCGTGCGGAGCGAGTGCCCCGATGTCGAATGGGTCAGCAGTTACGCCATACTGGGACCTTGCGATTATCTGGATATATTCCGCGCCAAGGATATCGAGACCGCAAGCAAAGTTTCGACGCTGATCCGCACCTTTGGCCACGCCCATACCGAGATTTGGACGGCGACCGAATGGGATCGTTTCAAAGAGATCGTGCGGGCTCTTCAAGAAAAGGCCTGACCTGGCTGGCGTGATTAAATTCGCTCAGTTTCGATCAAGACCGGTCTCGATTCTGGGTGAGCCTGCTTCAGCAGACCATTTGATCAAGCGTTGGGGAATTGATGACCCTTGGTGTCACCCGAGCTTCGCTTTGAGGTAGCTGACGGCCCCATCCAGAGTCCTGAGCCTCGGATAGTCGATCTCCGGTATCTCTATCCCGAGACGACGGTGGATCGCAGTTACAAAGTTAAGGAGGTCCATAGAATCGATGTCGAGGGCATCGCGCAAATCTGCGGCGGGATCGACTGAATTCATATCGATTTCAGGCGCAATGTTTGCGAGTTCCTCCTTTAATGCCGTGCGGATATCGAGATCTTTCATAATTTCTCCGGCTCTTGCAGCAATTTACCTATTTCGGCAAGGAACAAGGCTCCGCCATGGCCATCATTGGCCCTGTGATCACCTGAAAGAGTGATGCTTACAATGGAGCGCGCCGCGACGGCGCCGTCAACGATCCAGGGACGCGCCACGATCTTCCCAACGCCCACGATAGCCACCTGAGGCGGATAAATGACGCCAAAGAGCGCCTCGACGCCGCGTTCGCCGAGACTGGAAACGGTAATGGTGGCGTCGGCAATTTCCGAACTGCGAATGCGACCGGCGCGCATGCGTTGGACTAAATCGCGCATGCGCGCCATAAGTTCGTCGCACGAGAGCCGATCCGCGTCATGAATCGCCGGCGCAGCCAATCCGCCGCCACGAATGGCGATCGCCACCCCCACATGGACGCCGGAAGCCGCCTCGAATTTTCCATCCCGGTAAAAGCCGTTGAAAGCAGGGAAGCGGCGCGCGGCCAAAGCAACGGCCTTCAGGACAAGGGCGCCCATCAGCACTCTTTTATCGGGCGGACGGGCTGCATTCGTCCGCGCAAGCCACGCCTCGCATGGCGTCACGTCAACCTGATGCTCGAGGTAATAATGTGGAATTTCACGCTTCGATCGGGCCATGGCGGAGGCGATGGCCGCGCGCATAGCCTCCAGATTGAGACCCGGGGCGGACTTCTTCTCCACCGGCGCCGCGGCGGCCGTGAGATGGCCTTCGACATCTCGCAGAACGATGGCGCCGGCTGGACCGCTGCCGGTGATCGTTGCGAGGTCCAGATCGCGAGTCTGAGCGAGCCGCCGCACCGCGGGTGAAGCCCGAACGCGGCCGATAGCTTGAGGCGCCGGCCCTGGCGGCGTTGAAGGCGAAATCAGATGCTGCGCGGTTGGCGCGGCGACAGGCGACGCCATAGCCAAAGCCGCCTCGGCAGGCTTTGCGTACATCCTGGTTTTGGCTTCCTGTTCCGTGTGAATTTTCGCTAGCAGCGTCCCGACTGGCGCTTTGGCGCCAACATCAACCAGAATCTGCTCAACCTCACCAGTCTCAAAAATTTCGATCTCGATCGCCCCTTTCTGAGTCTCCACCACGGCGACGATGTCGCCATGCTTGACGCGATCCCCTGGTTTGATCAACCACTCGACAAGCGTTCCGGCCTCCATATCGGCGCCAAGCGAGGGCATGCGAAATTCAGCCACGGCGTCACCTTTCGCGCCCAAGCGCGGATTTCACCGCCGCGACAATTTTCGACGCCTGCGGGATCGCAGCCTGCTCAAGATGGCGCGGATAAGGGATCGGCGCCTCTTCGCTGCAGACGCGCCCTGGCGGCGCGTCGAGCTCCCAGAACGCCTGCTCGACGATGCGCGTATAAATTTCCGCCGAAATGCCGCCGCTGCGCCAGCCTTCATCGACGACGACGGCGCGCCGGGTCTTGCTCACCGATGCGATGATCGTCGCATCATCCAACGGCCGCAAGCTGCGCAGATCGATGACTTCCGCCTCGATATTTTCAGCCGCGAGCTGGCTCGCGGCTTCAAGGGTCTTCCACAGCGAGCCGCCATAGGTGATGAGCGAGATATCCCGCCCGACGCGGCGCACCGCGGCTTTGTCGATCTCGACCGGTCCGGCGTCTGCTGCGAGCTTTCCCGCCATGTTGTAAAGCACGATGTTTTCGAAGATCAGCACAGGATCTGGATCTTCAAGCGCCGTCCACAGCATCCCCCGCGCGTCCTCGATCGTTGCCGGGGCGAGCACCTTAATGCCTGGAATGTGGGCGTACCACCCTTCGAGACTGTGCGAATGCTGGGCGGCGAGTTGACGGCCCGCGCCGGTCGCCATCCTGATCACCAGCGGCACGCCGAATTGATTGCCGGACATATGACGAATGGTGGCGGCGGAGTTGAGAATCTGGTCGAGCGCGAGCAGGCTGAAATTCACTGTCATCAATTCGACGATCGGGCGCATGCCGGCGATGGCCGCGCCGATGCCCGCGCCCGTGAACCCAGATTCCGACAACGGCGTATCCCGGATCCGGTCCGGTCCGAACTCCGCCAGCAGCCCTTTGCTCACCGCATAGCAGCCGCCATAGCGGCCAACGTCCTCACCCATCAGAAAGACGCGCTGATCGCGCGTGAGCGCATCGCGGATCGCAGCGCGCACAGCCTCTCGATAGCTGATCTCGGCAGGTTCGGATTGGTGCGCATTTTGTGGCATGAGGCCCGCCGCCAGCCTGTCAGGCTGTCCTTTCCGCATAAGTGAATCGCGTTAGGCGCTCCACCGGTTCCCATGTTCCCGCCTCAGCGAAAGCAATGGCCTCGGCGATTTCCGCGCCGACCTCTGCCTCGATGCGGGCCATATCCTCCAGATGGCTCATGTGATTTGCCTCAAGCCAACCGCTGAACCGCACGATCGGCCCCTTTTGCCGCCAGGCCTCGACCTCGGTCTTGTCGCGGTAGAGTTGGGCGTCGAACATTGAATGGGCGCGGAACCGGTAGGTGCGGCATTCCAGAAAATAGGGCTTGCCGGTTTGCCGCACCGCCTCGACCGCACGCCGCGCGGCGGCCTCGACCGCGATCACATCCATGCCGTCGACCGCCTCCGAAGCGATCCGATAGCTCGCCGCTTTGAGGTGAATGTCGGTTTCCGATTCCGAGAGCCCCAGCGCCATTCCCATGGCGTAGAGATTGTTCTCGCACACGAACAGCACCGGCAGAGTCCAGAGCGCCGCGAGATTGAGGCTTTCATGAAACTCACCTTCCGCGACGGCGCCGTCGCCGAAGAAGCACGCCGTTACGATGTTCTCCCCGCGCATGTGATCGGCCAGCGCAAGACCGACGGCCATTGGAAGCCCGCCCCCGACAATGGCGTTGCCGCCGTAGAAATTGGTCGCCTGGTCGAACAGGTGCATTGAGCCGCCGCGCCCGCCGCTACAGCCCTCCTGCTTGCCATACATCTCGGCAAGCGCCGCTTTCATTGGCACGCCGCGCACGAGCGCATGGCCATGCTCGCGATAGGTCGAAACGATGCGATCGCGCTTCTCGAGTACGGGAATGACGCCGGCGGCGACGGCCTCCTCTCCATCGTAGAGATGGAGAAAGCCCCTGATCTTCTCTTGTGTATAGAGTTCGGCGCATTTGTCCTCAAACCGCCGGATGCGGATCATGTGCTTGAGGAGGTCGAGCTCATGCGCCCGCGACAGATGTGGTTTGTCGCTCATCGCTCCTCGCTCTCAAGCGTCGAAAGATCGCCCTCCGGCAGCCCCAACTCGCGCGCTTTCAAGAGCCGGCGCATAATCTTGCCGCTGCGCGTCTTCGGCAGGTTCTCGCGGAAGGCGATGTCCTTTGGCGCGATCGCCGGACCAAGGCGCTTGCGCGCATGGCCGAGCAGCTCCTTGCGCAGCGCCTCGGTCGGCTCCACCCCTTCCTTCAAAGCGATAAAGGCTTTCACGACCTCCCCCGCGATATCGTCTGGAATTCCGATCACGCCCGCTTCAGCGACCGCCTCGTGCTCCATGAGGGCGCTTTCCACCTCGAAGGGGCCGATGAGATGGCCGGCGCTCTTGATGACGTCGTCGGCGCGGCCGACAAACCAATAATAGCCTTCGTCGTCGCGCATCGCGAGGTCGCCGGTCAGATACCAGCCGCCGGCGAAACACTTGCGGTAGCGCTCCTCCTCGTTCAGATAGGCGCGCATCAGCGAAGGCCAGCCCGGACGCAGCGCAAGCTCCCCCATGACCATCGGCTTCGCGATCTCCAGGACTTCCTCGCCTTCCCCGCCTCGGCTCCGCTCGACGATCGAAGCTGTCACGCCGGGCAATGGCCTGCCCATTGATCCCGGCTTGACGTCCATGGACCGGTAATTGGCGATCATGATGCCGCCGGTCTCGGTCTGCCACCAATTATCGTGGAATGGCATCCCAAACGCTTCGAGTCCCCAAATGACGGCCTCCGGGTTGAGCGGCTCGCCGACGCTGGCCATGAAACGCAGTTTCGACAAATCGAACCGCTTGGCGACGCCGGCGCCGACTTTCATGAGCATGCGGATCGCGGTCGGAGCCGTGTACCAGACATTGACTTTCTGCTCCGCGAGAATTCGGCACCAGCGTTCTGCGTCGAATTCCGCCTGATCGACGATCAGCGTCGCGCCATTCGTCAGCGGCGAGATGATGCCGTAGGACGTGCCTGTCACCCAACCGGGATCGGCCGTGCACCAGAAGATGTCGCCGGGATGGAGATCAAGCGCGAGCTTGCCCGTCACATGATGGGCGACGACGGATTGGTGCACATGCACGGCGCCTTTTGGCCGCCCGGTTGTTCCACTGGTGAAATGCAGGAGAGCCATGTCCTCGGGGCCCGTCCAAACCGTTTCAAACGAGTCCGACGCCGTCGCCATGTCGGCGGCGAGATTGATCGCGCCTGCGGGCGGATCATCCGAGCAATCGGTCAGAAAAATATGCCCGAGGCTCGTCAATTCGTGGCGAATAGGCTCGATCTTGCGCCGGTAGAATGTTTCGGAAACGATAAGGGCCTTGGCGGCGCCGATCATCATGCGCGCCTTGATCGGCTCCGGTCCGAAGGCCGAGAACAGCGGCGAGAACACGCTGCCGTTCTTGAGCGTGCCGAGGGCGGCGATGTAAAGCTCAGGCGTCCGGCCAAGCAGTGAGAACACCCGCTCGCCTTTCCCGACGCCGCGCCGCGCAAGGACATTGGCGAACCGATTGACCGCGGCCTGGAGGTCAGCGTAGGAGAGGTCCAGGACCCGATCATCGCGGCTGATCCAGCGCAGTGCGAGCTTTGCGCCGCGCCCGGCCAATACATGCCGATCGACCGCCTCATGAGCAATATTGAGCCCGCCTTGCGGCAGGCCGTCGAGCAGCGCCTGTTCTTCCGTCCATGAGAAGGCCGCGACTAAAGTTTCGTAATCCTGAAGGTTGGCGCCGGCGAAGTCCTTCGAATGTTTTCGGATAACCTCCCATTTCATTGGCTCGCCCCACGCCGTCGTTCTTCCTGCTGGCAGATATGTACAAGACATTGGTCGGGTTCAATCTCGCTGACAACTGTGGATTGCGTGAGGGGCCCCCTCGAACACAGGTACATATGAGTGACGCAAAGCGTCTCTGATGCGCTCCCTTTTCGGAGATGAAAGTCACACAAAAACCCACTCATGCGCAGGTTGGTTGAATCCAACACCGCGCACCAATCGCGCTCGGCTTTGAGACGCTCCCGAGTTGCCGAACCTTTCCTTAAGATCCCGGTCAGCCGTGATGGGCGGAGACAGCCTTCGCCACCTCGGCCGCGACCTTCTGCGAGGCGGCATGCGAAACATCGCCGAGACTGACCATCCCGACCATTCTCTTGTCCGCATCGATGACAGGCAACCTTCTCACCTGCTTGCTTTCCATAATCCGCGCCGCCTGATCCACGGTTTCGTTGTCTCGGCAGTAGATCACGCCGGCGGTCATCACGTCCCTGGCGTTGAGCTTGGCGAGATCCTTGCCACTCGCGACGCCACGGACTGTGATGTCGCGGTCTGTCACCATGCCAATCAGCCGGTCGCCTTCGCCGACGGGAAGGGCGCCTATGTCACATTGCTGCATTTTTTTTGCCAGCGCCGTAACGGTTGTGTCAGGAGAAACCCATTCAACGCCCTTGTGCATTATCCCTTTAACTTTCATGGCGGAGCTCTTTCCATCTGGCCATCGCAGCATCGAGACGACGGCGTAATCCCGCGCCCGTTGTTTCGGTCTGCGACCGCTCGCACAAGTTTTTATGATGGCCGCTTCGATATGCGAAGGCTTTGATCCGCATCAATCGCTTTGTTGGAAATTGTCGTCTTTGCGTCAACAAGATCTCGGCGTCAAAGCGCCAATCGAGCAGGCTTGAACTAGGCCCGATGGGTTGCGACCAGTTGAAAATTGATGTGGGTCTGTCAAGCAGACCGCATCACGCCAGCGCGGCGTCAAGCTCCCATCAGGCGTCAGCCTGACGCGCGCGCCGAACGCCGAGCTTTCGCGATCGAGCGTCCGGCGCATCCACTCGACATCGGCGCTCGATGCTGGAACAAGCTGAAATCGCCGGATTCGAAGCACCGAGAGTTCGAGACTCGCAAGATGTCCGGTCAAGGCCTCGAAACCGGCGAAATACATCACGGCGAGATCGCCGCGAAATTCCTCGTAGCCGCGAATGCCCTCATAATCGTTGAGGAAGTCGCCGC
>JBKQMI010000079.1:0-12883 GCA_052146775.1 Methylocella sp.
CGATTCGCGGCAGCGCGGAGGCGGCGCTCTCGGCCGCTGACGGGCGGGCGCTGGCGCTGCGCCTCAACTTCACCGGCGCCGGGCCTCTCCACGCCGATCTCGTGGCCGACTCGCAGAACCTGCGCGAAGAGACGGAAACCGTTCTGGCCGGCGTCGACAGAGACATCTGGCTGGAGAAGCTCTGCCTGCGGACGGCGCCGCTGCTGGCGCAAACGGGGCAAACGGGGGCAGACCCGACCGTCGCGGGCGGCCTCAGAACGGCGATCGAAGAGCTTTCGCAGGGAAGCTGGCTTGAGGATCGCCTCGCGGCGCGGCTCGCGGAGATCAAAACCAAGCTGCCGGCGGGCGCCCGCGCGGACGAATTTCTCGCGCGGATGAAGGCCGAGGCCGCGGAGCGCGCCCGCGCGCTCGCGCTCGCCCTGCTCGAAAGGGGTGAGCGCTGATGCGTTTTGAATCCCTGACGCTCGAACATTACGGCCGCCACAAGGAGCTCCCGCTCGAATTCCCGGCCTCGCCCGGCCTCGCTCTCATTTTCGGCCCCAATGAGGCCGGAAAGAGCACCAGCCTCGAAGCCATTTCGGATTTTCTCTACGGCGTGCCGGAGCGAAGCGCGCGGGGCCAGATTTTTGGCGCCGACAAGATCGGCATCAAGGCGACGATCGTGCGCGCGGACGGAACGCGCCTCGCCCTGAAACGGCGCAAGGGGCGCGGCCGCACCTTGACGGACGCCTCCGGCCAGCCGGTCGACGAGGCGGTTCTCGGCCTCGGCGCGACGGGGCGCGAAAGATTCGCCTCCCTGTTCGGGCTGAACCACGCGACGCTCCGCAGCGGCGGCGAACATCTCCTCGCCGCCGACGGCGACATCGGCCGGCTGATTCTTGAAGCCGGCGGCGGGCTCCGATCGCTTGTCGAGACCGTCGATGGCCTGCGCGCGCAGGCCTCCGCGCTGTTCGAGACGCGAAAGAGCAAGGACAGGCTGTTCTACATCGGCCTCAACGCTTTCGACGAGGCGGAAAAGACCGTCAAAGAGGGCCTGATGACGCGCGAGCACTACGACAAGGCGCGCCAGCGGTTGAAAGCGGCGCAAGACGTCGTCGCGGAGCGGCGGGGGCGCCTCAACGAACTGACCGAGCAGAACCTTCGCCTCGCTCGCCTCGCGCGTGTCGTTCCAAGGATCCGCGAGTTCGACCTGTTGTCGCCGCATCTGTCGAATTTCGCGGACCTCGCGCCGTTGCGCGAGGACTACGCCGCCGACTGTTTCCAGTCCCTCGATTCACTAAAGCGCCGCGAGGAGGCTTTGGGCGAGGCGGAGAGCCGCTGCAGAACGCTGCGGGCGAAGATCGACGCCCTGGCGCCGCCTGCCGCCCTGATCGAGGCCGAAGCCGCGATCCGCGACGCAGGCGAGAAAGCGACCCATGTCGCCAAGGCGCGGCAGGACCGGGCGAACCGCGAGGCCGAACTCGCCGAGATCAGCGCAAAGCTGAACGCGCTGCGCCTTGCCGTCGATATTTCCGGCGACGCCGAGCTGGAGGCCGCGGCGCCGCCGCCCGAGGCGATCGGGCGCGTGCAAAAACTCGCCACGGAAGGCTCCGCGCAGCGCGGCGGGCTCGCGCGAATCGCGAATGAGCGCCAGCGGGAGCTGAAGACGAAAGAGGCGATCTTGTTGCGGCAGGCCGAGCGCCGGGCGGCCGGAAGGCATCAGCCCTTCGGCGTCGCAGCAGCGGATTTCGCCGATCTTCCGGCGCTCGCCGCCGCCGGCGAGGCCAAGCGCGCGCAGCTTGCGAGGATGTCGAAGGAGATCGAAGCGGCGCTCGCGCGCGAAGGGTTCGGCTCGATCGGCGAGCTTGACGCCTTCGCCTGTCCCGACGCCGCCGTGATCCAGACCGAGATCGAGCGGCGCGGCGCGATCGAAGCCGATCTCGGCCGCCTGCGGGACAAGATCGCAGCGGAGACGGAGAGGCGCGACAAGGCCGGCGCCGACATCGAGCGCCTGACGACCGGCGCGGAGATCCCGTCGACGGAGGCCATTCTCGCAGCGCGGCGGGACCGCGACGGCGTCTGGGGCGAAATCAAGGCGCGATATCTCAGTCCCGACGGCGCGGCGGTCGCGGCTCGTCCGCTTGAGGCCCGGTTGGCGGACGTCGAGCTGAAACAGGCGCGCACGCGTGCGGCCGACGATCTCACTGATAGAAAATCGATCGAGGCGAAGCGCGTCGCCGCGCTCGATCTCGCCGAGCGGCAGAAATCGGACGCCGTTGCCGCTTTGGCCGCCCTGACCGAGCGCCATAACGGACTCTTGAAAGCGCTCGCCGCGATGGCCGGCGCATGGCGGGATGCTTGGTCCCAAGCGGCAGCGCGAATCGAGGATCTCGGGCGGTTGAAACGCGCCGCCGCCGAGCGCGCGGCGCGGCTGGCGCGCCACGCCGACTGGAGCGCGCAGAAGGACGCGCTCGCGACGCAGGAGACTGACGCCGCCCAGCGGCTGGCGGCGCTGGAGCAGGCTGAGGCGAAGCTGAAACTGACGCCGGCCGGTTCGCTGGCCGAGCGCAGGATCGCGACCACCCAGGGCGTCAAGGCGCATGAGGACGCCTACGCCGATTACCGCCGGGATGAAGCCGCCTTGCAGGATGCTGAGATGAAACTCGGCGGCATCGACGACGAACATCAAAAGCTCGTCGAAGCCGAGGCCGCCTGGCGGGCTTTATGGGCGCCGGCGGTCGAGGCGCTTGGCCTTGGCGACAAAACCGATCCCGAACGGGCGAACGAGATCGCGACTCTCTGGGCCGCCGCCGCCGGCCATTTCGAAACGATCCGGCTGACCCGCAACCGCCTGAAGCGCATGGATGAAGACGAGGCCGCGCTTCATTCCCTCGTGCAAGGCATCGCGTCCCGCATGGATTTCACTTTGCCACAGGATGGCGTCGCGGCGGCGCGGATGCTCGTGGAGCGCACTGATGCGGCCCGGAAGATCGTCATCGAACGCGACAGCCTCGCCGCGCAACTCTCCGCGTTCATCATCGAGCGCGATGAACAAAGCCGCCTCGCCGGTCTCGCGCGCGCCGAGGTCGAAGCGCTCTCGACCGAAGCCGGCGCAACGCCGGAAGCGCTTGGCGCGCTCGCCGCACGCTGCGAGGAGCGCCGTGCAGCCGCGCGCAAGCTCGACGAACTCGCCAAGACGATCGTCCAGCTCGGCGACGGCCTTCCGATCGAGACCTTGCGGGCGCAGTGGGACGGACGCGACCTCGACGAGATCGGCGCGGCGGCGGATCGGCTCGCCGGCGAGGCGCGTGAGTTGACCGCGAGCCTCGACGACGCGCTCGCGGCGCAGCAGGATCGCAGCCGCGATTTCGAGGCGCTTTTATCCGCCGACAGCCTCAACGCCGCGGTCGCCGAGCGGGAGCGCGCAGCCGCCGAGATGCATGGCGCATTGGAGCGCTATGTCGAGATCGCGCTGGCCGAAGAGCTGCTGCGGGAAGCGATGGACAGGCTGCGCGATCAGCAGAAAGACCCGCTGATCCGCCGCGCCGGCGAACTCTTCGCGGCCTCGACCGCGGGCGCCTTCGCCGGCGTCGATGCGGATGTCGACGACCGAGGCCTGCCGGTGGTGGTCGGCCGGCGCAGCGGCGGCGAGGAGGTTCCCGTCGCGCTGATGAGCGATGGCGTGCGCGATCAACTCTATCTCGCCTTCCGCATCGCCAGCATCGAGGGCTACGCAAAGGCCGCCGAGCCGCTGCCTTTCATCGCCGACGATTTGCTGGTGCATTTCGACGATGAGCGCAGCGCCGCCGCGATGGGCCTGCTCGCCGAACTCGGGCGGTCGACGCAGGTGCTGCTGTTCACGCACCATGGCGGCCTCAAGGCGGCGGCGGCGCCCCTCGTCGCGCAGAACCTTGCGACGATCATCGATCTCGGCGGTTAGATCGTTTAGTTACAGCGTAATGGAGCCCATTTCGCCGATCGTCATCGAACCCGGCAAAAGGCCGCGCACGGAAGCCTTGATCTGATAATCTCGCCGGTTGCCGGCGATCTCGAAGAGATGGTAGCCGGCGCGGTGCCGCGACGCCATCCGCGCCACCGAGGCCGACGGCGCACCGACGACGGGCGCGCGCCAGGTGGGACCCTCGATGTAATTGACGCTCGTCTTGTGGTTATGGCCGTGCAGGATCAATTCCGCGCCGACGCGCGCGATCATCTCCTCGAACTCGCGGGCGTCCGCGAGACCCCGGGCGAGGTTTGCGGCGTCGCTGCAGGGCGGATGATGCAGCATCACGACGCGGATCAGATCGCGCCGCGCGCATTCGTCGAGGAGCTTTTCGCCGAGCTGCATCTGCCGGCGGCCAATCCGGCCGGACGCGATGAAAATCGGCGTCGGAACGGCGGATGAGAGGCCGATCAGAGCGACGTTGCCGCGCACGCGCAAATAGGGGAACCGCCCGCCCGTTTCCGTCTCCCCTCCGGTCCATGGCGCGAAGACGCGGGCGAGATCGGGCAAGGAGCCGCGGACATAGGCGTCATGATTGCCGGGCACGAAACTGACGTCCTCGGCAGGCCCCAGCGTCTCGAGCCATCTGCGGGCGAGCTGAAATTCGGCCGGAAGGCCGATATTGGCGATATCGCCGGTCATTGCGATATGGCTCGGGTCCTGGCTTTTGACGTCGGCGACGATATGCCCGAGCGTCGTCATATCGTGAACGCGGGAGCGCCCGCCGGTCCAGTTGAGATAGCCGGTGACGCGTTTGCCGATCAGTTCGCGCCGGCGCGGGCGCGGCAGCGGCCCAACGTGAGGGTCGGTCAGATGAGCGAGACGAAATACCACGGCTGCAACTATCCGCGCCGCTCCCGATCCGTCAAGACGAACCGATCAGTATGCCGGTCGCCAGCACGATCGCGCCGCCGACGACGATTTGCAGAGCGGCCTTGAAGAAGGGAGTCTGCATGTAGCGGGCGCGCACGAAAGCGATGATCCACAGTTCGACAAAGACGATCGCGCCGGCGATGGCGGTCGCGATGTAGAAGGCGTTCGGCAGCCTGTCCGGCACAAGGTAGGGCAGCGAATGGCCAAGGCCGCCGGAGGTCGTCATGAGGCCGCAGACGATTCCGCGAATCAGCGGCGAGCCGCGCCCGCTGAGCGAGCCGTCGTCCGACAGGGCCTCGGCGAAGCCCATGCTGATGCCGGCCCCAAGCGAGGCGGCGAGGCCGACGAGAAAGGTCTGCCAATTATTGTGCGTCGCAAAGGCCGCGGCGAAAAGCGGCGCCAGCGTCGACACCGAACCGTCCATGAGGCCGACAAGCCCCGGCTGGATATATTCGAGGATGAACCTCTTTCGGCCTTCCTCCGCCTCTTTGGCGCCGGCCGGCCCGCCCTCCAGCTTTTTCTCGAGGTTCGCCGCGATCTTTTCATGGACGCCCTCTTCGCGGGCGAGATCGCCGAGCAGCGCCTTGACGGCGGGATCGCGCGCCCGCTCCGCCGCCGCGACGTAGAAATTCTCCGCCTCGACCTCGCGCGCTTCGGCTTCCTTGCGGATGACGCTCAGCGGCAGATTGCGCATCAGCCAGACAGGCTGGCGCCACAGGAAGGATTTCACGTCGCTGCGCCGGATCGGCAGCAGATTGGGGCCGAAGCGCTCCTTGTAGAGCGCCGTCAGCCTGTCGCGATGACCGGCTTCGACCTCAGCCATCTTGGCGAAGGTCTGCGCTGTCGCGGGATAGCGTTCGCGCAAATCCTCAGCGAACAGCATATAGACGCGATTGTCCTCCTCCTCGGAGGCGACCGCGACGGATAGGATTTCGCGTTCGGAAAGCTCGGAAAAGCGCTTCAAGCGACAACCTCGCGGTTAAGGATTGGAACTCATCTAAACAGCACCTCCGCCAATTTCCAGATGCGCAATTCTTTTTCCGCCGCGTGAGCGAGGGCGCGCGCTGTCCAGGCTGAGCTTGCGGCCGAAGCGCGCCGCGCCGTATTTCCTTGCTCCGCCGCATCCTTTAGGCTAACCGCCTGCGATCAGGCCCCGCGCATCGACAAGGCTCCCGCTTCCCTCCGCCGATGGCAGACCTCTCCCTCACGCTCAGTCCACAGACGCCGGCCGATCTCGCAGCGATCGAGCGGCTCGACGAACACGCCTTCGGGCCCGGACGTTTCGCCCGCTCGGCCTATCGCCTGCGCGAAGGCGCCGAGCCGGTTTACGCCCTCTCCTTTGTGGCGCGCGTCGGCACCCTGCTCGTCGGCGCGAACACGATGACGGCGATCCGCTGCGGCGAGGCGCCGGCCCTGCTGCTCGGGCCGCTCACCGTCGATCCGGCCTTCCGCTCGGGCGGCATCGGCGAGGCTTTGGTGCAAAAATCGCTCGACGCCGCCCGGGCCGCCGGCCATGGCCTCGTGCTGCTCGTCGGCGATCTGCCCTATTACGAGCGCATGGGCTTTCGCCGCGTCCCGCCCGGCCAGTTCGATTTCATCGGGCCGGTCGACCCGGAGCGCCTGCTTTACTGCGAACTCGTCGAGGGGGCGCTGGCGGCGGCGAACGGCCGCGTGCGGCGCGTTCGGGCGCGCTGAGAGTCGCCGGGCATCGGGATCAAGGGGTCGCCTTTCGGCCTCCGCCGCGCCCCTCGTAAAGCCAGCCCGCCACCACGCTTCCGAGCAAAGCCAGCAGCCCCAGAAGGCCGATCGCTAGCGGCATGACGCCGACGCCTTTGACTTCGCTCGCGCCATTGCGCCTGATCGCGGCGTAGTCCGAGCCGCCATAGACGGGGCTTTCGCGCATGGCCGCCACACGGGGCAGCGAAACGTCGCCATTGGAACCGCTCCCGATCCGCCGCACCGTCCCGCCAGTCGCCTCGGCAAGCGGGCGCAGGCGCTCCGTGGTCGAAACGACGTCCTGGAATTCGCGCGGGTTCTCCGGCCCGACATTGGCGAGCACCGACAGCGTCCCGTCGCTGAGCCGATAGAGGCCAAGCTCGGAGGCGTCGATGCTGGCGCGCCAAAGTCCGGGCTCGGCGGGGCTAAGCGTCACGCTGGTCGCCTTGCCCGAAGGCGACGCGATCTTGACCGGCGGAACCTCCGCGAGCAGGCTCTGGCGCTCGATCTCGATCTTGTGGCCGCGCACATTCGCGCGCAGGGCCTCCTCCTCGAGTTCGGGCTCCTTCATCAGCCAATGGGCGAGGCGGCGCAGGAGGTCGAGGTAAGGCCCGCCGCCCTCGAAGCCGCGCGACCACAGCCACATCTGGTCGCTGAGCAGCAGCGCGACGCGGCCCTTGCCCTCGCGCGAGAGGACGAGCAGCGGCTTCCGGTCGGCGCCGTCGAGGACGCTCGCGCCGCGCGTCACCTCGGCGTTGACCTGCCGGAACCAGGGGCTCCAGGCCGGCGGATTCTGGTCGGCGCCCGGCAGGCCGCGCGTCACCGGGTGCTTCGCGCCTTCTTTCGAGATCGCCGCGCGGAACGGGCTCTCCGTCAGGCCGCCGTCCGGGCGCGCCGGCGCGATGCGTCCGAGCGGCGAATAATAGAGCCCGTCCGGCCCGGAAAAATCGGGCCCGGCGGCGAGCAGCAGCGCGCCGCCCTCGCGCACGTAACGCACGATATTGTCGAAATAGACCATCGGCAGGACGCTCTGGTTCGAATAGCGGTCGAACACGATGAGATCGAATTCCTTGATCTTGCGGCCGAAGAGGTCCGCGGTCGGGAAAGCGATCAGCGACAATTCGTTGATCGGCGTGCCGTCCTGCTTTTCCGGCGGCCTTAAAATCGTGAAATGCACCAGATCGACGTTGGCGTCTGATTTCAGGAGGTTGCGCCACATGCGCTCGCCGGCGTGCGGCTCGCCCGAAACGAGCAGAACCTTAAGCTTGTCGCGCACGCCCTCGATCGTCACCACCGCCTTGTTGTTGATCGCGGTCAGCTCGTCGGGCAACGCCTCGACTTCAAGCTCGACGACATTCGGGCCGCCATGCTCAATCCTGACCGGCACGCGCATGCGCTCGCCGGGTTTGGCGACGAGCATCGCCACGGGATTGCCGTCCCGCCGCACTTTCAGAACCACCGGGTCGGCCTTGTCGGCGGTGTCGAGCACCCGCAGTTCGATGGTCTGATCCTTGCCGACGATCCCGAAGCGCGGCGCCTCCAGAAGCTCGATGCGGCGGTCGCGCTCGCCCTCATGGCCGGTGATCAGCGCGTGCAGCGGCGCCTTGAAGCCGAGCGCATCGACATTCGCCGGAATGTCGTCGACAAGCCCATCCGTGATCATGAACACGCCGCCGATGCGCTCGGAGGGCACGTCGGAGAGGCCGGCGTTCAGCGCCGAAAACAGGCGCGTGCCGTCGTCCTCGGTATCCGCGCGCCCGCTCTCGATGACGCGAACGTCGACATTGCCGACGGCTTTCAAGTCTTTTTGCAGCGCCGCGCTGGCCTTCTCGGTCTGCGCCTGCCGTTCGCCGATGGTTTGGCTGCCGCTCTGATCGACGACGACCGCGACGACGTCCTTCAGCCCCGCGCGATCTTCCCGCACGAGGGAGGGATCGGCGAGCGCCAGCAGGAGGAGACCAAGGCCGAGCGCGCGCAGCCACGTCCCCCGGCGGCGCGCGTAAAGCCCGAGCGCGACCACGATCAGCGCCAGAACGCCGAAGCCGATCAAGACGGATGAAGGCAGAAACGGCGAAAAGGACAGGTTGAACTGGTTCATCAAGCTTTGGAGCCTCGGGGGTTACGCCTTGCCGGTTTCAGTTCGCTTGTTCGAGGCCCCCGCCACGCTCCCGTTTTTTTCGCGCCCTATGCGCATCGCGTAGTTAAAGCGCGAATTGTGGTCAATTTCAAATCGCGCCGACGCTGCTAAAGCCGCATCTTACAGGCTTCAGACCAGTTTGGGCGCCTCGGGCGCGGCCGAGGGGCCGCCCGCATCCGCTTCCACGCGTCCGCTTTCGTCCAACATACCCTGTCGCAGAGCCGCTAGAACGAGTTCGATGTCAGAGGAAACGCCCATCTTGGTTTTGATGAGATAGCGCGTATTCGCCACCGTCTTCGGGCTGAGGCAAAGAATCTCGGCGATGTCCTCGGTCGACCTTTCCGCCAGCAGCAAGCGCAAAATCTCGAACTCCCGCGGCGTCAGAACGTCCGTCGCAGCCGGCCTGTCGGCGACGCGGCTCAGCGCAAGCTCGTGATCGATGTCGGCGCTGAGCGCGATTCTGCCCCGCAGCACATCGAAAGCGGCGCGCACCAGCGCTTCGGGCGGGCTGCTTTTCGTGACATAGCCCTTGGCCCCGGCCCGGATCGCCTGCACGGCGTAGGCGGCGTTCTGATGCATGGTGAAGACCAGAATGCGGGCTGTTGAATCCCATTGCCGGATGCGTCTGATGGCTTCAACGCCGCCAAAGCCCGGCATGGTCAGATCCATGATGACGAGGTCGGGCCGCGTCTCCTTGAACAGACGGTAGGCTTCGGCGCCGTCGCTCGCCTCGGCGACGACCTTGAGGCGCGGCTGCTGCTGCAGCAGCGAGCGATAGCCTTCGCGCACGATCGCATGATCGTCGACGAGCATGATCGTTGCGTCCGTCACGCAGCGTCCCTCGTCTCGCCCGGGCGCGCTTCGGCCGACGGGACGGGAATTTGCGCGCGAAGGACAAGGCCGCTCGGGCGCCGGGCCTCTATGCTCAATGCGCCGCCGAGCGCGGCGATGCGCTCACGCATGCCGAGCAAGCCCATGCCGGATTTTACCGCGACATCGGCCTCGCCCTTACCATCGTCGTCGACGGCGAGCTCTATGCGCGCGCGCTCCTCCGCGCCTGCCGCCTCCCGCATGCGAAGACGGAGCGTCACCTGCGAGGCCTCCGCATGTTTCGCCGCATTGGTGATGGCCTCCTGCGCAATCCTGTATAGGCTCGCCGCGAAATCGCGCGGCAGCCCATCTAGTTCGCCGTCAAGCTCGATCGAAAAACGCGTGCCGGCGCAGCGGCCGTTCCATCCCGAAACGAGTCCTTCAAGGCTCGCGGCGAGGCCAAGCTCATCGACGTCCGGCGGGCGCAGCCGCAAAAGCGCGCCACGCAGCACTTCCATCATATGCGCGGCCGTCCGGGCGATGCTCTGGCACGCGGGTGCAAGCGCCGGATATTCCCGCCGGGCGGTCTGATCGGCGGAGGCCGCGACCGCACTGACGGCGGCGAGGCACTGGCCGAATTCATCATGCAACTCGCGCGCGAGATGACGCCGCTCCTCGTCCTGGACCGCGATCAGCCGTTGCGTCAGCGCGTTGCGCTCGGCGAGCGTCGTCTCGAGGTTGCCGGCAAGCTGATTAAACACATCGCCGACGGCGGAAAGCTCGGCGAGATCGAAGGGCGGTAGGCGCGCCGAGAGATCGCCGGCTGCGAGCCGTGCGAGACCCGCGCGGATCGCCCGGGTCGGCCGCAGCGCGTCCGCAAGCGCCGCGTAAACAAGGATGCAGAGCCCAAGCAGCGCGACGGCGAGGACGGCGACGAGGCGGCTCGTTTCGCGCCAGCTTTGTCCGATGAGGCTCTGGCGATCGATCGACGCCACGGCCTCGCCCTGCGCCTTATCGCCGTAGATCACCGCACGCGCCGACTCGCGGCCGGCGCCGAAAAGACTCTGGTAGAGGTCGGCGAAAAGCTGCGGCGCGCCGGCGTCGTCTGGCGCCGCGCCACTGCACAAGCGCTGGGCGATGGCGCCGTTCTGCGCGCGATAGGCGATGCAGACGCCGGGCGCCATGAGCGCCGGCGCAATTCTTTGCAGATCAGGGAATTGATTGCTCGCCCCCGTGATCCAGTGAAGCTGGCCCTGTTGCAGCGCCAGCTCCTTGGCGACAACCGCCGCGATCCAGTCCGCCCGCGCCCGCCCGGCGCGATCCGTCTCGAACAGAACAAAGGCTGCGGCGGCGGCGAAACAGAACGCCGCCAGAACGGCGACGCGCAGGGCGAGCCGAAGCTTGAGGTCGATCCTTGACGCCAGCATTGGCGAATTCTTTCGCAAAATGGCAGCCGCAGCCGCGGAGCCGCATCCAATCTACGGCCAGAACCAGCCCCATGGAAAGCGAGCCCCAGAAGATCGGGCAAATTGCCCGGCCATCGCCGTGACGCATTCGCTTTCCCGGCGCCCGGCGATCCGCGCAAGGTGGCGGCGAAACAACGGGGATTTGCGATATGCGTCATTTTCTTCTTACCGTTCTGGCGGCGGGCCTCTCGCTCGCGCCCTCCTGCGGCAGGGCCGGAGACGGCGGCGACAAGGCGCAAGGCGCCGCGATCGCCGTGATCGATTTCGACTATCTCGACACCTCGGGCGAGGAGCGCGATCAGCGCAAGGAGCACGAGGCGCGGCTCAGCGCCTTCATGGGCGCCCTCAGGACCGATTTCGCGACGGGCGCGAAATTCAAGGTCGTGACGCCAATTTGTCAGCCCGAGCCATGCTCGCTTGGCGGCACGATGGTCCCCAAACTTCTGGCCGCCGCGCGCGACGCCGGCGCCGACATCGTTCTCATCGGCGGCGTCCACAAGATGAGCACGTTGGTGCAATGGGCGAAGGTTGAGGCGATCGACGCGAAGACGGGGGGCGTCCTGTTCGACAAGCTGTTCACCTTTCGCGGCGACACGGACGACGCCTGGCGCCGGGCCGAGGCCTTCATCTTCGAGGAAATCACCGCGCTTCCGCCCTCGTAAAAGCGAACCTTGGGAGACTTGCCATGCTCGAAACAGTGAACCCCATCAAAACGATCGACGCGCCGCCCGACGCCGCCTTCGCCGTCGTCGCCTCCATCGGCGGCCTCGACCGTTTGCTTCCCCTCATCGAGAGCTGCCGCGTCGAAGGCGCGGGCGTGGGCGCCCGGCGCTTCCTGCGCCTTGCCGCGAGCGCCGGCGGCGGCGAAATCGAGGACCGCATCGACGAGATCAATCATCAGCTCCGGCGCTTCCGCTACACGCGCACGCGCTCGCCCTTTCCGGTCAAGAGCTATGTCGGGACGGTCGAAGTCCGCCCCGCGCCGGAGGGCCGCTCCGAAGTCTCGTGGCGCGTCGACATTGATGTCGCGCCGGAAGCGAAGGAGGAGCTGGTCCCGCTTCTTTTCGGCGCCCTGTCCGGCCTGATCGACGGCATCGAGCGCGAGGCGAAGCAACAGGAGGCCGCGTCGCGCTGACGCCGCTTCATTCGATGGCGAGGGCTTCGCCAATGCGGAAGGCTCGCCCAAAGGAATTCCGATGAAAACCGATTTTTTCCTGCGCCGCCTGCTCGCCGCCTGCGCCATCGCCTTGCTCGCGGCGCTTCCCGCATTCGCCGATCCGGCGCCGATCAAGCTCGCGCTGTTCGATTTCGAACTCGACGATTTCAGCGGCGGCGCCGGCATCGCGGGCGATCCCGCCGCCGACCTCAAGCATCTCGATGAGGTCACGAGCGAGGCGCGCAAGCTCATCGCCGCGTCCGGGCGCTATGCTCTCGTCGAGGTCTCCGGCGCCGAGGGCGAGGGCGTCAAGGACCGCACGCTGCGCCAATGCCACGGCTGCGAGGCGGCCATCGCGGAAAAACTCGGCGCCGATCAATCCTTCCTCGGCATCGTGACGCGGATCAGCCGGACCGATTATGTGGTGCAGTTCCAGATTCGCGACGCCCACACCGGCGCCGTCATCCTCAAGCAGTCAAGCGACCTTCGCATCGGCGCGGATTATTCCTGGTTCCGCGGCGCCCGCGCGCTGATCAGGGATCATTTGCTCGACGGGAGTTGAAGGCGGCGGCACCCGGCGCGCATAAAGATACGAAGGGGAAGAGCGCCGCACCGGCCGAGGCTGAACTGCAGTCGTTTCTCTGAATGTGAAACTCAGAAGCTCCAATTCTCTACTTGAATTAGATCAAGAATGCCCATGCAAGTTATGCCCTGCTGGGCGCAAACATAAGGAATTTTCGGAC
>JBKQMI010000080.1:0-15455 GCA_052146775.1 Methylocella sp.
GATGATTCGGTCGCCTCACATAGATTCAGACTTTTTCGCCCCGAGGAATCCTCCATGTTCGTTGCGCCTCAGATCATTGGAAGCTGTTGCGCCAAGGACTCAGTAGAGAGCGTTGAACAGCCCTGGGAGCGCGATGCTCCGGGCCGCCCCGCTTTTTAGCGCGGCCGTCTTCCGGGATCATCGTCCCGAACCATCGATTTGCTGGTTCTTTGCGCTTATTTTGTTAATCTGTTGTCTGCAAATTGAGGTCCGACTCAGCGCCCGCGCGGCGCTACGGCGTTGACCCGTTCGTTGACTTGACCAATGGCCGCGAGTGGATGCCCATGACGGTTCTCGAACTCGATTCTCTCGATCTCGCCGCGCTGCTTTGCTCGCGCGTCTGCCACGATGTGATCAGCCCGGTCGGCGCCATCGTCAACGGCCTTGAGGTTCTGGAGGACGAGAAGGACCCCGAGATGCGGGCCATCGCGTTCGATCTCATCCGCAAAAGCGCAGAAACGGCGTCGGCGCGGCTGCAATTCTGCCGGCTCGCCTTCGGCGCGGCGGGATCCGCCGGCGCCTCGATCGACACGGGCGAGGCCGAAAAGGTCGTCCGCGGCCTGTTCGCAGATCAGAAGACGCAGATCGAATGGAATGCGCCGCGCGTGCTGGCGCCGAAGAACCAGGTCAAGCTGATCCTCAATCTCTGCCTCATCGCCGCCGGCGCCATTCCGCGCGGCGGCGTCATCACGGTTCGCGCCGACGCGGCTGCCGCGGATGGGAGCCTGCGCGTCAGCATTGCGGCGAAAGGGCCGAACGCCAAGCTCGCCGCCCATGTGCCTGCCCTACTCGCAGGCGCCCCAGAGCATCATTCGGTCGACGCCCACGCCATCCAGCCCTTCTATACGGGCCTCGTCGCCAGGGCGGCGAACATGACGCTGCACGTCACCACCGAGCCCGACGCCGTGACGATCGAAGCGCTTCCGGCGCTGGCGCCAGCCGATACGGCCTCCGCCATCGCGTGAAAGCCACCGTCATAAGTGAGGTCGCGATTGGCGTTGTAGATCGGCGCGAAGGAGCCGATCGGCGACCGTGCTACGGGTTCTCTGATCTTTGCCTTACAGTCGCATCAAACTCCACGATGCAAGTTTTCGAATGGCGTAAGCCAGCGCAATAGACAGCAACGCAACGGATAGTGATAGCCGCGAGTAACCAAAATTTAGATGGAATAGAAGATCTAATAAGTTAAAAAAACTTAAAGTCGAAATACAAACGAGCCCAAACATAAGCCATCAAGCCGAATGCAAGATGACACGAAACCAGTTTCGCCACATTACATCTTGCACATTGGCTCCTCGCGAGCCCTAGATATCGGGCGCCCTAGCTCGCCAGCACCGTTCACCCCTCCCAGCGCGGCCCCTCCGGCCCTTCAAGCCGTAATCCGCTCCTCGTCATCCAGCGGCTCGCGCAGCACATAGCCGCGACCCCACACGGTTTCGATGTAATTGCGGCCCTGGCTCGCATTGGCGAGTTTCTTGCGCAGCTTGCAGATGAAGACGTCGATGATTTTCAGTTCCGGCTCGTCCATGCCGCCATAGAGATGGTTGAGGAACATCTCCTTGGTCAGCGTCGTGCCCTTGCGCAGCGAAAGCAGCTCAAGCATCTGATATTCCTTGCCGGTCAGATGCACGCGCGAGCCGGAGACCTCGACGGTCTTCTGGTCGAGATTGACGATGAGGTCGCCCGTCGCGATGACTGATTGCGCGTGCCCCTTCGAACGGCGCACGATGGCGTGGATGCGGGCGACGAGCTCATCCTTATGGAAAGGCTTGGTCAGATAATCATCGGCGCCGAAGCCGAGTCCCTTGACCTTGTCCTCGATCGCCGCGAAGCCCGAGAGGATGAGGATCGGCGTCTTGACCTTGGCGACCCGCAGGGTGCGAAGCACCTCATAGCCGGACATGTCGGGCAGGTTCAGATCGAGCAGGATGATGTCGTAATCATAGAGCTTGCCGAGGTCGATCGCCTCCTCGCCGAGATCCGTCGTATAGACGTTGAAATTCTCGGATTTGAGCATCAGTTCGATGCTCTGCGCGGTCGCGCTGTCGTCTTCAATCAATAGAACGCGCATGTTGGGTCCCCACCTTGCCCCGCCGGTCGCTTGCCGGCGCGCGAGACGTTTCAGAGTCTCCCCGCCGGGCCGCCATCGCCCCGGCCGTTAACCCTTCATTCCGAGTTTCGTAACCTTAACGGGCATTGGTTAATAAAAGCATTCCCGCGCCACCCGGCATCCAATTCCAGCGCCGCCCGAATCAGCTTTCGCCCGCAGGCGATCAGGGTGGCGACACTGTCATTGAACCAAGTCTGCCCGCGCAAGCTTGCGCGACGAAGAATTCCGCCTTTCCCCCGCAAAGTTTTCCGCCCATTCCGCGCGCGCGCCACTCGCTGAGGCCCCGATCCAGCACGAAACGGACACGAATCGGTGCGCGCATGGGCGTTTGCACGACGAAGGTAACGAATAGGCAACTTTACTGCTGCAATCTTGTCAGATCGGACGAGACTTCGGAGGAGATTTCAGGCGGTCTTCGGGCGCGCCTGTCCGCGGGCGCAGCCCGCCAGCCGCGCAGCGGCGCGCGGCCCAGCAGGCGCCGCTCATTCGTCGCCCATCGGGAGTTCAGAAAAATGAAGCTGCAGGAAACGCTCATTCGGCTCAAGCGGTTTCAGGTCGAGGAAAAGCGACGCAGGGTCGCGCAGATCGAATCGATGGTCGCCGAATTCTCCAAGATCGCGCGCGAACTCGAACAGGAGGTCGCCGTCGAGGAGCAGCGCGCCGGCATTTTCGACACCGCCCATTTCGCCTATCCGACCTACGCCCGCGCCGCCCGCACCCGCCGCGACAATCTCAACCGCTCGGCGGCGGAGCTGATGGCCCAGCTCGACGACGCCCGCGGCCGGCTCGAGGACGCCCTCGACGATCTCAGCAAGGCGCAAGGTTTCGACGCCCGCGAGGCCGCGGCCGAGGGCGCCGGCGAACTCGCCCCCGCCCAGCGGGCGAAATCGGGTTCGCGCCTGCGCGCCGCCCAAATCTGACCGGACGGGCTGCGGGGGCACAGATCACGATGATTTTGGATTGATTCAATCCAAAATCATGAACGTGATCGATTCCGAGAGCTAAGAGCGGGATGCGAGCGGAAAACCGGTTCCCACTTTTCCTCATCCCGCTCTGGGCCTGACTGAATGCCGCAGGGCTCCCCGCGCGTGCGCCGCATCGCCGCGGCGCCGGCGCATTTTCCCTTCCCGAAAATTCTGCGCCTTTCGCGCGACATGCGTTAAGAGAAAGTCGCAGCGCGGCTTTCCGCTCGGGAGCGTCATGAAACGAGTCCTGGATTTCGTCTGGCCCGCGATCGGCTTGCTCGCGGTCGTCGTCTCGGTATGGCTGCTCTATCAGGAGTTTCGCGGCCAGCAGATCGGGCCGGAAGTGTGGCGCCAGCTCCTGGCGATCCCGCCCTCGCGCTACGCGCTCGCCGGCGCGTCGACGTTGCTCGCCTATGCGGCGCTCGCCTGGTACGACAGAATTGCGCTCCGGCATCTCGGCGTCACGCATATTTCGTGGTTTTTCATCTCGCTCTGCTCGTTCACCACCTACGCCCTTGCGCATAACATCGGGGCGAGCGTCTTTTCGGGCGGGATGGTCCGCTATCGCGCCTATCATTCCAAGGGCTTGACAGGGGCGCAGGTCGCTGTGCTGGTGGCGATCTGCTCGCTCACCTTCGGTCTCGGCACGATGCTGATGGGTGGACTTGTCCTGGTGTTCGAGCCGCATCAGCTGGCGCGCTTCAGGGGCCTGCTGCCGGACACCCTCACCAACCCGGCGACGTCGTTCACGGTCGGGGCCGTTTTGTTGATTTCAGTCGCGATCTACATGATCGGCTCGATTTTCGGCTTCAAACCGCTGATCGTTCGCGGCTTTCGGCTCGAATACCCAAAGCCGGGCATCGCCATCCGGCAGCTGCTCGCGGCGCCGCTCGAGCTCATCGGCGCGGCGGGCATCATTTATTTCGCCCTGCCGGCGGCGGGCAATCCCGGCTTTTTCGTCATCCTCGCGGTGTTCATCGCCTCGTTTTCGGCGGCGCTCGCATCGAACGCCCCGGGCGGCCTCGGCGTCTTCGAGCTTCTGTTCATCAAGGCCATGCCCGCGACGCCGCAGGCCGAGGTGTTGACCGCGCTTCTCGTGTTCCGGCTGTTCTATCTCATCATTCCGCTGCTTTTTTCGCTGGTGATCGTCGTTCTGTTCGAGCGCAACAAGCTGAAGGAAGCTCTGCATCACGAGAATCCGGCGCCGTCCGCCAAGCCCGAGCTGATCGCCGATCGGCGCCGACAGGCCGACGTTTCCTGACCGGTTCGCGCGCCCAAAAGCTCTCAAAACGCCCAATGCGCTCGGCGCCAGATAGCCAGATCGTCAGTTGCAGACCCGGATGCGGCGATAGGCGATGACGTTGCCATAGCCGTCGACGACGGGCTGGCGGGCGAAGCCGCAGGCCGATAATAATAGGGAATCGGGGCGGTGGCGGCCGCGGCGCGCGCGGCGTCGGAGCGGGCCGCCTGCGTTTAGAGGCGTCATGAAGCTCTATTCGGAAAACAGTTCGCCGTTCTCCGCTCCGGTGCGAGCCGCGATTTATGCAAAAGGGTTGAATATCGATATCAAACCGCCGCCGGGCGGTTTGCTGTCGGCGCAGTTTCACGCCATCAATTCGGTCGGGACGATTCCGTGCCTTATTCTCGAGAACGGGATGCCGCTGCCGGAGTCGGCCGCGATCCTCGAATATCTCGAAGATAAATTTCCCGAGCCGCCCCTGCGCCCAGCCGGGCCGGAAGCGAAGGCCCGCGTGCGCCTGCTGCAACGCATCGGCGAACTCCAGATCATGACGCCGCTGGTCGAACTTTCCCGTCAGGCCGATCCCGCCCGCCGCGATCCGAGCGCGGCCGCGTGGCTGACCCGGCTCGTGCGGGGATTGTCATCCCTGCAAAACTACGTCGGCGACGAACCATTTGCGGCCGGTTCGCGGTTGACGCTGGCCGACTGCGCCTTGGCGCCGGCTCTGTTCATGCTGCCGAAGATCGCCGCCGCCTATGGCAAGCCGGCCCTGCTTGAGGCTTACCCGCCGCTTGGCCGCTACGTCGCAAGCAGCAGCGGGAGCCCGGCTATCGCGAGGGTCCTGCAGGAAATGGCGCCAAGCTGGGCGTCCGCCGCAACCTGACAGGCCTTTGGCCTTGACAGGCGGATCGGTTACTGTTCGGCATCTGGCCTGAAGGGGGATAGCGCCAATGGACGGCATGCTGTTTCAATGGTGGGATATCGAGGACGAGTCGGGCGGTTATGGCAGCAGCACAACCCGATCCTTCACTCTTAATTTCCCGCAACGTTCGCTGATTGCCGAGTTATCTGTCAGCACCGTCGAGGATATGCTCGTTTCGAGCGATCATTACGTCGCGTCGGGTTTCACAAGCTGCTCATGGATCGATGCGAGCGGGACGACGCATAACGAGAACTTTGTTTCGCCATCGGCTTTTTCGTGGCCCGCCGCCTTGTCGCGTAACGGCGTGACCAGCCTTTCGGGAGAGATCGACGCCGACAACATGGAGACGCGGGTCACGCTCAACGTCTTCTTTTGGCCGAGCGTCAGCTGAGTTTGCGGGAGAAACCGATGAGCAGCGAATTTTTGGGGGGAGCCGGAGACCGCCCGGCCTTCGAGCGCATTCAAACGGCGGCGCTCTATGATCTTGAGACGGGGAAAATTCTTCATCTTCATTCGGTCATGACCTTTGCCGGCGGCGCGCGGACGGCGGATGAAGACGTCGTCGCCGCGGCGCTGCGGGAGGCCTCGCGGCGCCATGCCGATCCCGGCCGTTTCGGCGTCGCGCTGTCCAACAAGCCGGAACACGCGCACCGGCCTCATCGCATCGATCCCGTTTCGAAGAAATTCGTGCCGCTGCCGAGGCGCTCGCGGATCAAAGGCGACGCGAAGCCATAAGTTCGTTCGCGCGCCCGAGATCACGATGACTTTGGACCCACATCAATCCAAAGTCATGAACGTGATCGATTCCAATAGATTAGAGCGGGACGCGGGCGGAAAAGCGGTGCTGCTTTTCCTCATCCCGCTCTACGCCAGCGCGCCGTGGCAGTGTTTGTATTTCTTGCCCGAGCCGCAGGGGCAGGGCTGGTTACGGCCGACCTTGCCGTAATCCGCCGCCTCGCCGTCGCGCGCGCCCTCCGCCAGGGGCGCCAGCATCGCGATCGAGCCGGCTTCCTCGGCGCCGAACGCAGGCGCCGCGGGATGAAAGGCAAGCGTCGGCGCGGCGGTTACGGGTCCCTCGAAGGACGCCCCCGCGCCCGCCTGCAGAAAAGCCCCGGGCGCGCTTTCGGGCGCCGGCGCCTGCTCGAAGGCGACCTCGATGCGGGAGAGCTGCGATGTCGTCGCCTCCCTGAGGCGTGCGATCAGCTCGTCGAAAAGCTGGAAGGCCTCCGATTTGTATTCGTTCAGCGGATCGCGCTGCGCCATGCCGCGCCAGCCGACCACCTGACGCAGATGGTCGAGGGTCAGCAAATGCTCGCGCCAGAGATGGTCGAGCGCCTGCAGGACGATCTGCTTTTCGATATAGCGCGTGATTTCCGGGCCGTTTTTCGCCACCCGCGCGGCGTAGGCCTCGTCGGCGGCCTTCTGCAGCCGCTCGCGCATGTCCTCCTCGGTGATGCCCTCCTCCTTGGCCCAGTCGGCCAGCGGCAGGGCGATGTTGAAGGCGGCTTCGACCGAATGGGCGAGCCCTTCGATGTCCCAGGCCTCGGGATAGGCGTCGGGCGGGACATGTTTGGCGATGAGATCATCGACGACGCCCTCGCGCATGTCGTCGATCATCTCTTCGAGCGAATCCTTCGCCATCATCTCGCGGCGCTGCTCGAACACGACCTTGCGCTGGTCGTTCATGACGTTGTCGTATTTCAGAATATTCTTGCGCATGTCGAAGTTGCGCGCCTCGACCTTCTGCTGCGCCTTCTCCAGCGCCTTGTTGATCCAGGGGTGGACGATCGCCTCGTCCTCCTTGAGGCCGAGCTTCACCAGCATGGATTCCATGCGGTCCGACCCGAAGATGCGCATCAGATCATCTTTCAGCGACAGGAAGAACTTGGAGCGTCCCGGATCGCCCTGGCGGCCGGCGCGTCCGCGCAGCTGATTGTCGATGCGGCGGCTCTCGTGCCGCTCCGTGCCGATAATGTAGAGGCCGCCGGCGGCGATCGCCTTGGCTTTGAAATCCTCGACCTCGGCGCGGATTTCGGCTTCCTTGGCCTCGCGTTCCGGGCCTTCCGGCAGGCTGGCGCATTCCTGCGCGACGCGCATCTCGACATTGCCGCCGAGCTTGATGTCCGTGCCGCGGCCGGCCATGTTGGTGGCGATGGTGATGGCGCCCGGGACGCCCGCCTCCGCCACGATATAGGCTTCCTGCTCGTGGAAGCGCGCATTCAGCACTGCGAAAAGTTTCGAGGGCTTGGCCGATCGCGCCGCCGCATAGAGCTTTTCGAGAGCGTGCGGCTCGGTGAAGTCGATCTGCTTATAGCCCTGCGCCTTCATCGCCTCGGCGAGCAGCTCGGATTTTTCGATCGAGGTGGTGCCGACCAGCATCGGCTGCAGCTTGGCGTTCGCGGCCTCGATCTCGCGGGTGACGGCGCGCAGCTTCTCTTCGGCCGAGCGATAGACTTCATCGTCCTCGTCGAAGCGCTCGACCGGCACGTTGGTTGGAATGTCGACGACGTCGAGTTTGTAGATCTCGGCGAATTCGTCGGCCTCGGTGGTCGCCGTTCCGGTCATGCCGGCGAGTTTGGCGTAGAGCCTGAAATAATTCTGGAAGGTGATCGAGGCGAGCGTCACGTTTTCGGGCTGGACCTGCACATGCTCTTTCGCTTCGAGGGCCTGGTGCAGCCCCTCAGAATAGCGCCGGCCCGGCATCATGCGCCCGGTGTATTCGTCGATGATCACGACCTCGTCAACCTGGTGTTCGTTCCGGCGCACGATATAGTCCTTGTCGCGCTGGAACAATTTATGCGCGCGCAGGGCCTGATTGACGTGATGGACGATGGTGACGTTGACGGCCTCATAGAGCGAACCTTCCGTCAGGATCCCCGCCTCGCGCAGCAGCTCCTCCATATGTTCGTTGCCGCGTTCGGTGAGATTGGTCGAACGCTGCTTCTCGTCGACGTCGCAATCCTCAGGGTCGAGGCGCGGCAGCACCTTGTCGATCGAATTGTAGAGCTCCGACTTGTCGTCCGAGGGTCCAGAAATGATGAGGGGCGTGCGCGCCTCGTCGATCAGGATCGAATCGACCTCGTCGACGATTGCGAAGGAGTGGCCGCGCTGGACCATATGCCCGAGCTCGTATTTCATGTTGTCGCGCAGATAGTCGAAGCCGTATTCGTTATTGGTGCCGTAGGTGATGTCGGCGGCGTAGGCGCGGCGGCGCTCGTCGTCCTCGACGCCATGAACGATGACCCCGGTCGACATGCCGAGAAAGTGATAGATCGCGCCCATCCATTCCGCGTCGCGGCGGGCGAGGTAATCATTGACGGTGACGACGTGGACGCCCTTGCCGGCGAGCGCGTTGAGATAGGTGGCGAGGGTCGCGACCAGCGTCTTGCCTTCGCCGGTGCGCATCTCCGCGATGGCGCCCTCATGCAGCACCATGCCGCCGATGAGCTGAACGTCGAAGTGACGCTGTCCGAGGACGCGGCGGGAGGCCTCGCGCACGGTGGCGAAGGCCGGGACAAGAAGATCGTCGAGCGTCTTGCCGGCCGCGAGCTCCGCGCGGAAAGCCGGCGTCTTGGCGGCGAGCTCCACATCGGTCAGCTTCAGCCATTCGGGCTCGAGCGCGTTGATCGCCGCGACTTTCGGCCGATAGCTCTTCAGCCGCCGGTCATTCGACGATCCGAAAATCTTTTTCGCGAGCGAGCCCAGCATAATCAAAAAACCCTTTCCTGCCGTCAAACACCATCATCGACCGGAGCCGATCGCGCTTTGACGCCTTCACCCCGCATCCACCAAACTTGCAGCCCGCATCAACCAAACTTGAAAGCGCCCCGCTTTTGCGCGGCCCGCTCCAGCCAGCGCCGGCCCGTTGCGAAGGCGCCGCCCGCTTTCTTGATCTCGTAAATGACCCTAGCTTATCTTTCGGAAAAGACCGGCGCCGACACAAGCGACGCGCTGGTCTTTTGGCGATAAGCGCTGAAAAACTTCAAGTTTCACGTCAATCTTCGCGGCCGCGGGCGCCTGCCCGCCTGTCGCAAAGGCTCGCGCCACGCTCCCCAGAAACTTCGCCCCTTCAGCTTTGGAGAGATAAGATTGCGCCCGGACCTTGTCAAACCCGCCGGTCCGTGCATCTTTCGCGTCCGCGCGCAATTATCAGGCCTGAAGCCAAGGCCTGGACGCGACGCCATGGCGATTCCTAGTCGTTTCCCGAAAAAGCCCGGAGCTCAATTGCATGTTCAACAAGACATCCTCGCGCGCCCTGGCCGCCGGCCTCGCATTCGCCCTAGCGATCGGCGCCCCGTCCCTCCTGCTTGCGGACCCAGCGGCGGACGCAGCGTCAGCCCCAGCGGCGGCCAAAGTGCTCGCCACGGTCAACGGACAGCCGATCACTGAAAAAGATCTGAAGATCGCCACCGAGGATTTGGGGCCGAGCCTCCCGGCCCAGGTTCAGGGCAAGGCGCGCGAATCCTATATCCTCGATTTTCTGATCGACGGCGTCCTTGTCGCACAGAAGGCGCAGGCCGAAAACCTCGACAAGACCCCCGATTTCGCCGACAAACTCGCCTATTATCATGAAAAGCTTTTGATGGAGACCAAACTCGGCCAGGTCGCCAAGGCGGCCCTGACCGAGGAAGCCCTGAAAAAGACCTATGACGACGCCGCCAAGGCGCAAAAGCCCGAAACCGAGATCCATGCGCGCCATATTCTTGTCGCCACCGACGCGGACGCGCAGGCGGTGATCAAGCGGCTCAAGGGCGGCGAGGATTTCGCCAAGGTCGCGAAGGAGGTTTCGAAGGATACCGGCTCCGACGGCGGCGATCTCGGCTGGTTCACCAAGGACAAGATGGTGCCGGAATTCGCCGACGCGGCCTTCAAGCTGGACCCCGGCCAATTGTCCGACCCGGTGAAGAGCCCGTTCGGCTGGCATGTCATCGAGGTCGAAGGCAAGCGCCAGAAGACCTTCCCGGCTTTCGACGAGGTGAAGGACCAGGTCAGCCGCTATGTCGTGCAGAAGGCCCAGAGCGAACTGGTGACGGAGTTGCGCAAGACCGCGAAGATCGACCGCGCCGAGCCTGAGGTCGATGCCAACGCTCCGCCCGCCGCCCCGGCGCCCGGCGCGGCGCCCGCCGCTCCGCCCGCCGCCGAGCCCGACCAGAAGAAGTAAGGAATGACCCGGACCCGGCGCGCGAACCTTCGGCGCGCCGGGTCCGGCCGAGCCGCTCTCGCACGCGGGGGGCGCTCCGCGGGTCCGGCGCAGCCGGTTTCATTTCGGACCATCATCGCCGACCCTTCCCGGCGCACGCCGGGCGACTCCCTCCTCGAAGGATTGCACCCATGGCCGCCGTGTCGCCGCTAGCGCCGAATACCTATCCAGAACTGCCTGAAATCGAAGGCGTCCGCTTCGCCGCGGGCGAGGCCGGCATCCGCTACAAGGGCCGCACTGATGTGATGCTCGCCCTGTTCGACAAGGGGACAGAGGTCGCGGGCGTCTTCACGAAATCCAGATGTCCCTCGGCGCCGGTCGACTGGTGCCGCGCGCGGCTGCCCGGCGGCAAGGCGCGGGCGCTCGTCGTCAATTCCGGCAACGCCAACGCCTTCACCGGCAAGGCTGGCGCGCAGGCGGCCAAGCTCACGGCGGCCATCGCGGCGAAGGCCACGGGCGCGCCGCAATCGGAAATCTTTCTCGCTTCGACGGGCGTGATCGGCGAACCGCTCGACGCCTCGAAATTCGACGGCGCGCTGCAGAAGCTGGCGGCGAAGGCGAAGCCCGGCGATATGTTCGAGGCCGCCAAAGCGATCATGACGACCGACACCTATCCGAAGGTCGCGACCGTCGGCGTTGAAATCGACGGCGTCCCCGTGACGCTCTCCGGCATGGCGAAAGGCGCCGGCATGATCGCGCCCGATATGGCGACCATGCTCGCCTTCGTCTTCACCGATGCGCCGATCGCCGCGCCCGCCCTTCAGGCGATGCTCTCTAAAGCCGTGCAGGGTTCCTTCAACGCCATCACCGTCGACAGCGACACCTCGACCTCGGACACGCTGCTCCTGTTTGCAACCGGCGCCGCCGAGAAGCGCGGCGCGCCGGCAATAACCGCCGCCAACGACCGTCGCCTCGCGCCGTTCAAAATGGCGCTCGACGTGCTGCTGCTCGATCTTGCGCATCAGGTCGTGAAAGACGGCGAAGGGGCGCGCAAATTCGTCGAGATCACCGTCGTCGGCGCGGTCTCGAACGCCGCCGCCAAACGAATCGCCCTGTCGATCGCCAATTCGCCGCTGGTCAAAACAGCGATCGCAGGTGAGGACGCCAATTGGGGCCGCATCGTCATGGCCGTGGGCAAGGCCGGCGAAAAGGCCGACCGCGACCTACTGGCGATCTGGTTCGGCGAAATTCGCGTCGCGACCAAAGGCCAGCGCGATCCGGCCTACGACGAGGCCGAGGTCTCCGAGCTTATGAAGCAGCCGAAAATCGACATTTATGTCGAGATCGGCCTTGGTAGCGGGCAGGCGACCGTCTGGACCTGCGACCTCACCAAGGAATATGTCGAGATCAACGGCGATTACCGCTCGTGAGGTTTTCCGCGTGAAGCTGCTGCTCGTCGTCGCCTGCGCCCTGATCGACGCGGACCGGCGCGTGCTGATCGCGCAGCGGCCCGAGGGCAAGCCGCTGGCGGGCCTATGGGAGTTTCCGGGCGGCAAGATCGACGCCGGCGAGCGGCCCGAGGCCGCCCTGATTCGGGAGCTGCGCGAGGAGCTTGGCGTCGAGGTGAAGGAAGCCTGCCTCGCGCCCCTGACCTTCGCGAGCTTCGCCTATCCCGATTTTCATCTCATAATGCCGCTTTATGTCTGCCGCCGCTGGACCGGCTTCGTCGCGGCGCGGGAGCATCAGGCGCTGAAATGGGTTTTTCCGAAAGATTTGCGCGCCTGGCCGATGCCGCCAGCCGACGCGCCGCTGATCCCCGCGCTGATCGATCTTCTGGGGAGTTGAGGGCGACGCCAGTTCAGCCTCGCCCGTTGCGATTGGCGAATTTTTCCTCACATGATAAGAAGACAAGCGCAGTTCGCGATTGGGAAAAGGGGCGGTTTGGAGGCTCTCGTGGACCGGAATTCGAAGGCTGGAGTTGGTCTTTATGCGAGTTTCTGGCGGGCGATGGCGCAAATGGGCGCGCTGGGCCAGGAAAAGGCCGAACTGCCTAGCCGTCCCAAATCCGTCGCGGCCGCGCTACGTCGGGATTGGAGGGCTGTGCGAAGCGATCTGAGGCGTGCGGAGCGCGCGTACGCCGAGAAGATGCGTCGTGCCGGATGATGTTGCGCCGGCGGCCACGGGGGCGCATGACGAAAGCGGGAGCGAAAAAGGCCATATCCTAACGATCGAGGAGGTCGGGTGGTCTGGGCCGGTCCCGTCTCCGCACATCCTGCAGCAATTCGAGGCCATTCTTCCAGGCTCGGCGGCGCGTATCTTCGCCCAATTTGAAGCTGAGGCCGAGCACAGGCGGCGCGCCGAACTGGAGGAGTTGCGCTTCCGGGAAAGGGAAGCCCACATCGGACAATTGCTCGCGGGGATTTTCGCTGTCGGCGCTTTCGGCGTCGCCGCGTTCGCGCTTCACGTCGGAGCCTATAGCGTTGCTGGCCTGGTTGGAACGACGACGGTGCTTACGGGTGTGGCCGCTTTCCTCAATCGCCGGAATCCTGTTTTGCCATCCGCTGATTCCGATGATGAGGGGTAAGTCCCGGCGGCCGACGACAGCCCGGCAGCAAGAGGAACCTTCGCTTGGTCGTTTTTGAAAATGTCGGCCTGCGCTATGGCATGGGCGCCGAAATCCTGAAAGACATCAGCTTTTCGATCGAGCCGCAGTCCTTCCAGTTCCTGACCGGCCCCTCGGGCGCCGGCAAGACCACGCTTTTGCGCCTCATTCTCCTCTCGCTGCAGCCGACGCGCGGCATGATCCGCCTGTTTGGCCGCGACGCGCTCAGCCTCGACAAGGCCGCCATCACCGATCTCAGGCGCCGCATCGGCGTCGTGTTCCAGGATTTCCGCCTGCTCGATCATCTGACGACCTATGAGAACGTCGCTTTGCCGATGCGCGTGCGCGGCATGGACGAGGCGACCTACCGCGGCGAAGTCACAGAGCTTTTGCACTGGGTCGGCCTCGGCGAGCGCATGAACGTCCTGCCGCCGGTTCTGTCGGGCGGCGAAAAGCAGCGCGCCGTGATCGCGCGCGCCCTCATCGTGCGCCCGCAACTGCTGCTTGCGGACGAACCCACCGGCAATGTCGATCCGAGCCTCGCGCGACGGCTGCTGCGCCTCTTCACCGAGCTGCACAAATCGGGCACGTCGGTCGTGATCGCGACCCATGATCTCGCACTGATGGACCAGTTCGAGGGCGCCCGCCGTCTCGTCCTCGGCGACGGGCGCCTGCATATTTTCGAGTAGACTTGATGAATTGCCGCCCGCCAACGAAAGGCCAGCGATGAGCATGTTTTCGACGGCTGGACGCTTCGTGCAGGAGACGGCGGCGGCGCTGAACGAAAGGCGCGGCCGCGCGCGCGAGAAGGCGCTTGTGCCCGCGGCTTCCATCGCCGGCCGCGCGCTTGTCACCGTCGTCGCCATCATGACCTTTCTCGCCGCCCTCACAGCCGGCGCCGCGATTCTCATCGCCGACGCCTCGACCTCCTGGCAAAGCGAGGTCGCGCGCGAAATGACCATCCAGATCCGTCCCGCCAACGGACGCGACATCGGCGCCGACGCCGAAAAAGCCGCCGACATCGCCCGCAAGGCGCCGGGCGTCGCGCTGGCCCGGCCCTACACCAAGGCCGAATCCGAGGCGCTGCTGCAACCGTGGCTCGGGGGCAATCTCGATCTCTCCGAGCTGCCGGTGCCGCGCCTCGTCGTGATCCGCCTTGAACCCGGCGCCCACCTCGATGCGGGCGCGCTTAGCCGCGCCATCAGCGAGGCCGTTCCGGGCGCGACCCTTGACGATCACCAGCGCTGGCTGGAGCGCCTCGCCGTCATGGCGAAAACGGTCGTCGTCGTGGCGGGGGTCATTTTCGTGCTTGTCCTCGTCGCGATGATCCTCGCCGTCGCCTTCGCAACGCGCGGCGCGATGGCGGGAAACCGCGAGATCATCGAGGTTCTGCATTTCGTCGGCGCCGCCGACGATTATATCTCGCGCCAGTTCCAGCGCCATTTCTTCCAGCTTGGCCTCCGCGGCGGCGCGATCGGCGGCGGCGCGGCGATCTTCGCCTTCTACGCCGCCTCGACGCTCGCCGCCTGGACGCGCGCGACGCCGGGCGGCGATCAGGTGGAAGCGCTGTTTGGCGGCTTTTCGCTCGGCCGCAACGTTTATGCCGCGATCCTGCTGATCACAGCAGGCATCGCGATCGTCACCGGCCTCGTCTCTCGCATCATCGTCTTCCGCCACCTGCGCGATTTGAGCTGAGGCCAGACTCAGGCCGGAACGCTCGCCATCCACGAGACGCCGAAGCGGTTCGCCACCATGCCGAACCGCGGCGAAAAGAACGTCGCGCCGGGAGTGATCATCCCCTCCCATCGCGGATTTTGGGGGATAACAGAACCTTGACTGGACGTCTGGCATGAGGTACGAGCCGAGTGTGGGCGGTGCGAATTTCGGGATGTCCAATGAGGAGTGTGGCGGGAGTCTTCGTCGTCGTCACGGCCCTCGTGACCGGGCCGTCGGCCATTGCACAGACGGCGCGAGCGGCCATATCGCAGGCGCCGCGGAGCGGCGCACCTATTCCGGGCTACCTTGACGTCAACACCGGCATCTTCTATCCGCTCGGGCTATCCGATCAATCTTCCCCGGTTCCTTCGGCTGCGCTGGTGACCCGCACGGGTACCTGGTCCGTCGTGGCCACGGTCAATATCGACCCGTCCATTCCGGCCTCCGCGACGCTGACTGCGTCGTTTTCCGCCACGGTTGCCGATCCGGTCAGCAACAGCGGCGCGTATTACAACTATACCGCCACCGGCGGCGGCACGTTGACCCGAAAGGGGAATGTCGCGACGATCACCCTCAGCGTGCCCTACGTTTGGAACCTTGCCAACTCGGCCGATACGGTATCCCTTTACCTTGGCGTGTCAGCCAACACCGCCGATTCGCCTAGCCTCGGCTTTTCTCAGACCGTTCCGTTGCCAGCGAGCGGCCAGACGACAAAGGTGAC
>JBKQMI010000081.1:0-50748 GCA_052146775.1 Methylocella sp.
CGCGAAAAGCTGATGGTGTTCTACGAGCGCGCCTCGGGCGCGCGGCTGCACGCGAATTATTTCCGCCCCGGCGGCGTCCACATGGATATTCCGGGCAAGCTGATCGACGATATCGAGGCCTGGTGCGATCCCTTCCTCAAGACCTGCGACGATCTCACGACGCTGTTCATCGACAACCGCATCTTCAAGCAGCGTAACGTCGATATCGGCGTCGTCAGCCTCGAGGATTGCTGGCGCTGGGGTTTCTCCGGCGTCATGGTGCGCGGCTCCGGCGCGGCCTGGGATTTGCGTAAGGCGCAGCCATACGAATGCTATGAGGAAATGGATTTCGACATTCCGGTCGGACGCCATGGCGATAATTACGACCGGCAGGTCATTCGCATGGAGGAGATGCGGCAGTCGGTCAGAATAATGAAGCAGGCGATCGAAAAGCTTCGCGCGCCAAGCGGCCAGGGCCCGGTGCTGGCGAAGGGCAAGGTGGCGCCGCCGTCGCGCGCGGAAATGAAGCGCTCGATGGAGGCGCTGATCCATCATTTCAAGCTGTTCACCGAAGGCTTTCACGTGCCGGCCGGCGAGGTCTACGCTGCGGTTGAGGCGCCCAAGGGCGAATTCGGCGTCTATCTCGTCTCCGACGGCACCGACCGGCCCTATCGCTGCAAGATCCGCGCGCCCGGCTTCGCCCATCTCGCCGCCATGGATTTCCTCTGCCGCAAATCCATGCTGGCGGATGTGAGCGCGATCCTCGGTTCGATCGACATCGTGTTCGGCGAGGTGGACCGGTGATCGCGCGGACATTCCCCGGCGCGGCTTCGCTTGCGCCCCTCGTTCCAGCCCATGGCCGCAGCGCCCTGAAGCGTGAGTGTTGCTGATGTCCGTTCGCAGGCTTGCCGAAGTCCAGCCCGAATCCTTCGCCTTCACGCCCGAAAACGAGACGTGGAGCGAGGCGATCATCAAGAAATACCCGGAAGGGCGCCAGGCCTCGGCGGTGATCTCGCTTCTGTGGCGCGCGCAAAAACAGAATGACTACTGGCTGCCGCGGCCGGCGATCGAAGCCGTCGCCAACAAGCTCGGCATGCCCTACATCCGCGTGTTGGAGATCGCGACCTTCTACACGATGTTCAACCTCGCCCCCGTCGGCAGGTACTTCGTCCAGCTCTGCGGCACGACGCCCTGTCTTCTTGCCGGGTCCGACGCCATCAAGGCGGTGCTCAAGGCTCGCGTCGGCGAACCGGGGCAGGTGACGGCCGATGGCCTCTTTTCCTGGACCGAGGTCGAATGTCTCGGCGCCTGCTGCAATGCGCCAATGGTGCAGATCAATGATGATTATTACGAAGATCTGACGCCGGAGAATTTCGCCAAGCTGCTTGATGATCTGGCGGCCGGCAATCCCGTGCGCGTCGGCTCGCAGACGGGCCGGGTTTCGTCGGAACCCGCCGGACCCCTCACCAGCCTTGCCTCTTTTTACGGCGAAGACGGCCACAGCGGACCCTTCAGCGGTCCACCCACGCCGCTCGATCCGAAGCTCTTCTGAGGTCGATGCCATGCTCGAAGACAAAGATCGCATCTTCACCAACCTCTATGGCTTCGGCGACTGGGGTCTCAAAGGGGCCCGCGCGCGCGGGGCCTGGGACAATACCAAGGCCCTGATCGACAAAGGCAAGGACTGGATCATCGCCGAGATGAAGGCGTCGGGGCTGCGCGGGCGCGGCGGCGCGGGCTTCCCGACCGGCCTCAAATGGTCCTTCATGCCGAAGGCTGACGAGGCGCGGCCATCTTATCTCGTCGTCAACGCGGATGAATCCGAGCCCGGCACCTGCAAGGACCGCGAGATCATGCGCAATGATCCGCATCTCCTGATCGAAGGCTGTTTCATCGCCTGCTTCGCCATGGAGGCGCACGCCTGTTACATCTATGTGCGCGGCGAATATATTTTCGAGGCCGACCGGCTGGAGGCGGCGATCGCCGAGGCCTATGCGGCGAAACTCGTCGGCAAGGACAATATCCACGGCTGGCCGTTCGACATTTACGTCCATCGCGGCGCCGGCGCCTATATCTGCGGCGAAGAGACGGCGCTGCTCGAATCGCTCGAAGGCAAGAAGGGCATGCCCCGGATGAAGCCGCCGTTCCCCGCCAATATGGGGCTCTACGGCTGCCCGACCACCGTTAACAATGTGGAATCGATCGCCGTCGCGCCGACCATCCTGCGCCGCGGCGCCGCCTGGTTTTCGAGCTTCGGCGCCAAGAATAATTCCGGCACCAAGCTTTTCTGCATCTCCGGCCATGTCAACAAGCCGTGCAATGTCGAGGAGGCGATGTCGATTCCGTTCCGCGAACTGATCGACAGGCATTGCGGCGGCGTGCGCGGCGGCTGGGACAATCTCCTCGCCGTCATTCCGGGCGGCTCGTCTGTGCCTTGCGTTCCTGCTCATCAGATCATCGACGCGGCGATGGATTTCGATACGCTGCGCGACCTGAAATCGGGCCTTGGCACCGCCGCCGTCATCGTCATGGATAAATCGACCGACATCATCCGCGCCATCGCGCGCCTCAGCTATTTCTACAAGCACGAGAGCTGCGGCCAGTGCACGCCGTGCCGGGAAGGCACCGGCTGGCTCTGGCGCGTCGTCACGCGCATGGCGGAAGGGCGCGCGCAAAAGCGCGAGATCGACATGCTGCTTGAAGTGACCACCCAGATCGAAGGCCACACCATCTGCGCGCTTGGCGACGCGGCGGCCTGGCCGGTGCAGGGCTTGATCCGGCATTTCCGTCCCGAAATCGAAAAGCGCATCGACCAATACGCCGCCAATCCGCATTCCGAACCGGCGGCGGGCTATCATGTCGCGGCGGAGTAGGGGCATGGCCGCCAGGAAAGACGCCGCCAGGAGAGACGCCAAAATGCCGCTGAGCCGCCGAATCGACCGCCGCATTAAGGACAGGGCATGAGCAAGCTTATCGTTGACGGAGTCGAGGTCGACGTACCGCCCGAATATACCCTGCTGCAGGCCTGCGAGCAGGCGGGCGCCGAGATTCCGCGCTTCTGCTTCCATGAACGCTTGTCGATCGCCGGCAATTGCCGCATGTGCCTCGTCGAGGTGAAGGGCGGACCGCCGAAGCCGTCTGCCTCCTGCGCCGTCGCGGTCAAGGATCTGCGTCCCGGCCCCAATGGCGAACCGCCCGTCGTCCTCACCAATTCGCCGATGGTGAAGAAGGCGCGCGAAGGCGTCATGGAGTTCCTGCTCATCAATCATCCTCTTGATTGTCCGATCTGCGATCAGGGCGGCGAATGCGATCTGCAGGATCAGGCCATGGCCTTCGGCTTCGATTCCTCGCGCTACGCCGAAAACAAGCGCGCGGTCGAAGACAAATATATCGGGCCGCTGGTGCGCACCTCGATGAACCGTTGCATCCATTGCACGCGTTGCGTCCGCTTCACGGCGGAGGTCGCCGGCACCGGCGACATGGGCGCGATCGGGCGCGGCGAGGATATGGAGATCACGACCTATCTCGAAACCGCCATGGGGTCCGAGCTGCAGGGCAATGTCGCCGATCTCTGTCCCGTCGGCGCGCTGCTGCCGAAGCCCTATTCATTCAAGGCGCGCTCGTGGGAGCTGGTCAAGACCCAATCGATCGACGTCATGGACGCGCTCGGCTCCGCGATTCGCATCGATACGCGCGGGCGCGAGGTGATGCGCATCCTGCCGCGCACCAATGACGCCGTGAATGAGGAGTGGATCTCCGATAAGGCGCGTCAGATCGTCGACGGCCTCAAGACGAAGCGCCTCGACAAGCCTTATGTGCGTGAAGGCGGCAAATTGCGTCCCGCGACGTGGCGCGAGGCCTTCGCCCTCATCGCCGAAAAGGTCAAGGCGACGACGCCCGCGCGGATCGGCGCCATCGCCGGCGATCTTGTCGCCGCCGAGGAGATGTTCGCGCTGCAATCCTTGTTTGAGAACCTCGGCGCCGTCTCGCTCGATTGCCGCCAGGATGGGACGAAGCTCGATCCGAAATTCGGCCGCGCCAGCTATCTCTTCAATCCGGCGATCGCCGGGATCGACGCGGCGGACGGCCTCATGATCATCGGCGCCAATCCGCGCCGCGAAGCCCCGGTGCTTAACGCCCGCATCCGCAAGCGCTGGCTGAAGGGCGGCTTCAAGATCGGCGTCATTGGCGAAAAGGCGGACCTCACCTACGACTACGCCTATCTCGGCGCCGGGCCGGACACGCTCGCCAGTTTCGCCGAGCACCCGCCGGCGAAGATGGAGAAGCCGATGCTCCTCATCGGCCAGGGCGCCCTGGCCCGCGCGGACGGTCTCGCCGTTCTGGCGCTCGCCGCGAAGGCGGCGGCCTCGCTCGGCGTCGTCAAGGACGGCTGGAACGGCTTTGCGGTGCTGCACACGGCGGCCGCCCGGGTCGGCGGCCTCGACCTCGGCTTCATCCCGCGCGCGGGCGGCCTCGACGCCGGCGCCATGGCGAAGCCCGGCGCGCTCGACGTCCTCTACAACCTCGGCGCCGACGAGATCGACATCGCGCCCGGCGCCTTCGTCATCTATCAGGGATCGCATGGCGATCGCGGCGCCGCGCGGGCCGACGTCATCCTGCCGGGGGCGGCCTACACCGAAAAATCCGGCCTCTACGTCAACACCGAAGGGCGCGTGCAACTGGCGGATCGGGCCAATTTCGCGCCAGGCGACGCGCGCGAGGACTGGGCCATCCTTCGCGCCCTCTCCGATGTCCTGGGACATCGCCTGCCGTTCGATTCGCTGAAGGCGCTGCGCGGAAAACTCATCGCCGCGCATCCCCATTTCGCGGCAATCGACGCGATAGCCGCCGACGCGCCCTTCGACGTTGCGGCGCTGATCGCGGCGGACGGCGCCTGCGCCAGCACGCCCTTCGCATCGCCGATCGCCGATTTTTATCTGACCAACCCGATCGCGCGCGCGTCGGCGGTGATGGCGGAATGCTCCGCCCTTCGCCTCGACCTCGCGCGGCAGGCCGCGGAGTAGGGCGATGGTAGAGACCGGCTGGCTCCTCCCACTGCTGCTCACCATCGTGAAGAGCGTCGCGCTCCTCGTCATTCTGCTGATCTTCATCGCCTATATTCTCTATGCGGACCGCAAGATCTGGGCGGCGGTGCAGCTCCGGCGCGGGCCGAATGTCGTCGGCCCGTGGGGGCTGTTCCAGAGCTTCGCCGACATGCTGAAGTTCGTCTTCAAGGAGCCGGTGATCCCCGACGGCGCCAACAAGGGCATTTTTCTGCTGGCGCCCTTCGTCATGGGCCTTTTGACGCTGGCCGCCTGGGCGGTGATCCCAGTCGACGAGGGTTGGGCTATCGCCGACATCAATGTCGGCATTCTCTACATCCTCGCGGTCTCCTCGCTCGGCGTCTATGGCATCATCATGGGCGGCTGGGCCTCGAACTCGAAATATCCGTTCCTTTCGGCGCTGCGTTCGGCGGCGCAGATGATCTCCTATGAAGTCTCTATCGGCTTCGTCATCATCACCGTGCTGCTCATCGTCGGCTCGCTCAATCTCACCGACATCGTGAAGGCGCAGGACACAGGCTGGGGGTTGCTTGGCTGGTACTGGCTGCCGCTGTTCCCGATGTTCATTATTTTCTTCATCTCGGCCCTCGCGGAGACGAACCGCCCGCCCTTCGATCTCGTCGAGGCGGAATCGGAACTCGTCGCCGGCTTCATGGTGGAGTATTCCGCGACGCCCTACATGCTGTTCATGCTCGCCGAATATGTGGCGATCATCACCATGTGCGCACTGACCACCATTCTCTTTCTCGGCGGCTGGCTTTCGCCGATCCCGTTCGCGCCCTTCACATGGGTTCCCGGCGTCATCTGGTTCGTTTTGAAGGTTTGCGCGGTTTTCTTCATGATCGCCATGGTGAAAGCCTTCGTGCCGCGCTATCGCTACGATCAGCTGATGCGGCTCGGCTGGAAGGTGTTTCTGCCGATCTCTCTCGCCATGGTGGTTCTCGTCGCCGCGGTGCTGCAACTGACCGGCTGGGGCGCGGGGATGGGGCAATGATCGCGGGACGACTGATGCGAAAGGGCAGGCCATGAAACTCGACCAGGCCGCGCGGGCGCTGTTCCTGACGGAGTTCGTTGGCGCCTTCGCGCTTTCGATGCGCTACTTCTTCAAGCCGAAGCCGACGCTGAACTATCCCCATGAGAAAAACCCGCAATCGCCGCGCTATCGCGGCGAGCATGCGCTGCGCCGCTATCCAAACGGCGAGGAGCGCTGCATCGCCTGCAAGCTCTGCGAGGCGATCTGCCCGGCGCAGGCGATCACCATCGAAGCGGGGCCGCGCCGCAACGACGGAACGCGGCGCACGACGCGCTACGACATCGACATGGTGAAATGCATCTATTGCGGCTTCTGCCAGGAGGCCTGTCCGGTCGACGCCATCGTCGAGGGACCGAACGCGGAATTCGCCGTCGAGACGCGCGAGGAACTCTATTACGACAAGAACCGGCTGCTTGAGAACGGCGATCGCTGGGAGCGGGAGATCGCCCGCAATCTCGCGCTCGACGCGCCCTATCGATGAGCGCCGCCTTGACCCGCGCGGGGAAGGCCGCCGCGCCCGATCAAACCATACGGGAAACGATAATGCTGCGGCTTTCGAATGCCTCTCCTGGTAAAGCGGCGTCCGCCATCGATGGGGTTCGGCGATGAACATCCCGGCGCTGTTTTTCTATCTTTTCTCCATCATGATCATCGGCTCGGGCTTCATGGTGATCTCGTCGCGCAATCCCGTGCATTCGGTGCTCTTCCTGATCCTCGCCTTCTTCAACGCGGCCGGACTCTTCCTGCTGCTTGGCGCGGAGTTTCTGGCGATGATCCTTGTCGTCGTCTATGTCGGCGCGGTGGCGGTTCTGTTCCTGTTCGTCGTCATGATGCTCGACGTCGACTTCGCCGAATTCAAGCAGGGCTTCCTGAAATATCTCCCCGTTGGCGGAACCATCGGCGCGATCGTCCTTTTTGAGCTGATCGTCGTCGTCAGCGGCTGGACGATCGAGCCCGCTTCGCTCGCCAATGTCGCGACGCCGGCGCCGCCTGGCATGAGCAACACGCTGGCGCTCGGCCGCGTGCTCTACACCCAATATGTCTATTTGTTCATGGCGGCGGGACTGGTGCTGCTGACCGCCATGATCGGCGCGATCATCCTGACGCTGCACCATAAGGTCGGCGTCAAGCGCCAGGACGTCGCGGCGCAGAACGCGCGGACGCCGGCGGCCGCCGTCGAGCTTCGCAAGAAGCCGTTCCGGGAGGGCGTGTGAGATGCGCGCTCGCCGGAACCCATCGCCCTGTCGCGCGGGAGAAAACTGATGACGCTTTCGCTCACCCATTTTCTGGTGGTCGCCGCGATCCTCTTCACCGTCGGACTTTCCGGCGTCATCCTCAATCGCAAGAACATCATCGTCGTGTTGATGTCGGTCGAATTGATCCTGCTCTCGGTCAACATCAATCTTGTCGCCTTCTCCAGCTTTCTCGGCGATCTCACGGGGCAGATCTTCGCGCTGTTCATCCTGACCGTCGCCGCGGCGGAGGCGGCGATCGGCCTCGCCATCCTCGTCGCCTATTATCGCAACCGCGGCTCGATCGCGATCCAAGACATCAACATGATGAAGGGTTGAGCCGGCATGTATGCGGCAATCGTCTTCTTCCCGCTGCTCGGGTTTCTGATCGCCGGGCTGTTTGGGCGCCAGCTCGGCGCGCGTCCGTCCGAACTCGTCACGACGAGCCTGCTCTTCATCGCGGCGGCGCTGTCCTGGGTCGTCTTCGCGGAGGTCGCCCTCGGAACGGCGCCGGCCAGCGTTTCGGTGCTCGGCGATTGGTTCACGTCGGGCGCCCTCAAGGCGGAATGGTCGCTGCGCATAGACAGCCTGACGGCCGTCATGCTGGTCGTCGTCACCACGGTCTCGGCGGTGGTTCACCTCTACTCCATCGGCTATATGGCCGAGGATCCGTCCCGCCCGCGATTCTTCGCCTATCTCTCGCTGTTCACCTTCGCCATGCTGGCGCTGGTCACCGCCGACAATCTCTTGCAGATGTTCTTCGGCTGGGAGGGCGTCGGCCTCGCCTCTTACCTGTTGATCGGATTCTGGTACCAGAAGCCCTCCGCCAACGCCGCCGCGATCAAGGCCTTCGTCGTCAACCGCGTCGGCGACTTCGGCTTTTTGCTCGGCATTTTCCTCGTTTTCGAGCTGACCCGTTCAATCGGCTTCGACCAGATCTTCGCCACAGCGCCAGGACTGGCGCATACGACAATCCATGTCTTCGGCGCCGACTGGGACGCGATGACCATCACCTGCCTCCTCCTGTTCATGGGCGCGATGGGCAAATCGGCGCAGTTCCTGCTCCACACCTGGCTGCCCGACGCGATGGAGGGACCGACGCCCGTCTCCGCGCTGATCCACGCGGCGACCATGGTCACCGCCGGCGTCTTCATGGTGGCGCGGCTGTCGCCCCTGTTCGAGCAGGCGCCGGCCGCGCTCTCCTTCGTCATTTTCATCGGCGGCACCACGGCTTTTTTCGCGGCGACGATCGGCCTCGTTCAAAACGACATCAAACGCGTCATCGCCTATTCGACCTGCTCGCAGCTCGGCTACATGTTCGTCGCGCTCGGCGTCGGCGGCTATTCGATCGGCATCTTCCACCTCTTCACTCACGCCTTCTTCAAGGCGCTTCTGTTCCTTGGCGCCGGCTCCGTGATCACCGCGATGCATCACGAGCAGGACATGCGCCATATGGGCGGCCTCTGGCGCAAGATCCCCTTCACCTTTGCGATGATGACGATCGGTACGCTGGCGCTGACCGGCTTTCCCTTCACCTCCGGCTATTTCTCCAAGGACGCGATCATCGAGGCTTCCTTCGCATCGCATCGCTCGATGGCCTTCTACGGTTTTCTAACGACCGTCATCGCCGCCGCGCTGACCTCGTTTTATTCCTGGCGGCTGGTGTTCCTCACCTTTTTCGGCAAGGCGCACTGGGCCGAGGATGACCACGCGAGCGCGACTCACGGCGTCGGCGCTGACGCCGCCGACGCGCATGGCCACGGCCACGCGCTCAATCCGCATGAATCGCCGCTCACCATGCTGGTGCCGCTCGCCGTCCTCGCCTTCGGCGCTCTGTTCGCCGGCGCGATCTTCCGGTCGGACTTCATCGGCGAGGGCGTGGCCGCCTTCTGGAAGGGCGCCCTCTATTTCGGCGCCGACAATCACATCCTCATGGAGATGGAGGATATCCCGCGCCTCGCCGCGCTGTCGCCGACGGTGATGATGGTTCTCGGATTCCTCGTCGCGCTCTACGTCTACATCCTCAAGCCGGGAACGGCGGCGCGGCTCGCCGACGCCATGCCGGCGCTCTACCGCTTCCTCCTCAACAAATGGTATTTCGACGAGCTCTACGACAGAATTTTCGTGCGTCCGACGTTCTGGCTCGGCCGCCTGTTCTGGCGAGGCGGCGACGGCGCCATCATCGACCGCTTCGGGCCGGATGGAGTCGCCGCCTGGGTGGTCGACGTGACGGGCAGGGTCGTCAAATTGCAGACCGGCTACATCTATAACTACGCTTTCGCCATGTTGATCGGCCTCGCCGCCCTCATCACCTGGTATCTGGTCGGGGGAGTGCGTTGATGTTCGGCTTCGGCATTCTCTCCTGCATCGTCTTCCTGCCCCTTGTCGGCGCGGCCTTCATTCTCGCGCTGCGCGGCGAGGATGAAGCGACCTTGAACAACGCCCGCTTCGCAGCGCTGGCGACGACGCTGATCGTGTTCGTCCTGACGCTCGTCGCTTACGGCCGCTTCGATGCGTCCTCGTCGGCGTTCCAACTCGTCGAGCAGAAGAGCTGGTTCGGCCTGGGACTCGTCTACAAGCTCGGCGTCGACGGCGTGTCGATCCCCTTCCTGCTGCTCACCGCCTTCCTGATGCCGTTCTGCATCGCCGCCTCGTGGAAATCGATCACCTATCGGGTGAAGGATTATATGATCGCCTTCCTCGTGCTCGAGACCTTGATGCTCGGCGTCTTCTCGGCGCTGGATCTCGTGCTGTTTTATCTTTTCTTCGAGGGCGGCCTCATCCCGATGTTCCTCATCATCGGCGTCTGGGGAGGCAAGAGGCGCGTCTACGCGAGCTTCAAATTCTTCCTTTACACGCTCGTCGGCTCGCTTTTGATGCTGCTCGCCATCATGGCCATGTATGGCGTCGCCGGAACCACCGACATCACGGTCCTCCTCAAGACCGACTTCCCCGCGTCCATGCAGAAGTGGCTGTTCCTCGCCTTTTTCGCCTCGCTCGCGGTCAAGATGCCGATGTGGCCGGTGCATACCTGGCTGCCCGATGCGCATGTCGAGGCGCCGACGGCGGGCTCCGTAATCCTCGCCGGCATCCTCCTGAAGATGGGCGGCTATGGTTTCATCCGCTTCTCTCTGCCGATGTTCCCCGACGCCTCGTCCTATTTCGCGCCGCTCGTCTTCGCCCTCTCCATCGTCGCGATCATCTATACCTCGCTGGTCGCGCTGGTGCAGGAGGACATGAAAAAGCTGATCGCCTATTCCTCCGTGGCGCATATGGGCTTCGTCACCATGGGCCTCTTCAGCATGACCCAGCAGGGCGTGCAGGGTGCGATGTTCCAGATGATCTCGCATGGGCTCGTCTCCGCCGCGCTGTTCCTTTGCGTCGGCGTCGTCTACGACCGCATGCATACGCGCGACATCGCAGCCTACGGCGGTCTCGTCGCGCGGATGCCGCTCTACGCGGTCGCCTTCATGATTTTCACGCTGGCGAATGTCGGCTTGCCGGGTACGTCCGGCTTCATCGGCGAGTTCTTGAGCCTGCTTGGCGGATTCCTGGCGAGCAGCTGGGTCGGCCTCCTCGGAGCGACGGGCGTCATCCTGTCGGCGGCCTATGCGCTCTATCTCTACCGGCGCGTCATCTTCGGCGTTCTCGACAAGCCGAGCCTTGCGGCGATCCTCGACCTCTCGGCCCGCGAGAGCGCCATTCTCGCGCCGCTCGCGGTGCTGACAATCTATTTCGGCCTTCACCCCGGGCCGGTGCTGGACAGCTCCGCCGCCTCCATTACGGCGCTGATCAACGACTATCATTCGGCGCTGGCGACGACGAAGACCGCCGCGCTCGCGTTTCACTAGAGCATCGGACCTGAAATTGGGAACCGGTTTCGGGAAAATTCCGATGCTCATACCAAAGAGACAAAGCGGTCGCTCCGATTTTGCGGGAGCGCGCGCCGCTCTCGAAGCTGACACTTAAGGGCCGATCAAATGGAGCCATTGTCCTTCGCCCTCGCGCATTGCCTGCCGCAATTGCTTCTGACGGTCGGCGTTCTGGCGCTCGTTCTGTTCGGCGCCATTCGCGGCAAGGCGTCGGACGGCCCTGTGACCGAGATCGCGGTCGGCCTCATAGCCGCTGCCATCCTCGTCATCGCGCTCGGTCCGAAAACCGAGGCGATCGTCTTCGACGGCGCCGTGATCGACGACGGTTTCGGCCGCTTCATGCAGGTGCTGGCGCTCATCGGCGCGATGGTGACGCTAATCATGGGCCAGGATTTCCTCGCTCGCGAGCGCATCGATAAATTCGAGTTCCCGATCCTCATTCTCCTCGCCAGCATCGGCATGCTGACCCTGATCGCGGCGCAAAACCTCATCACGCTCTATCTCGGGCTCGAACTGATGTCGCTCGCGCTTTACGTCCTCGCCGCTTTCGATCGCGACAATGTCCGGGCGACCGAAGCCGGGTTGAAATATTTCGTCCTCGGCGCGCTCTCCTCCGGGATGCTGCTCTATGGCGCCTCGCTGATTTACGGCTTCTCGGGAACGGTCAATTTTGCTGGCATCGCCGCGGCCGTGCAGGGCCAGGCTTCGATCGGCATCGTCTTCGGCCTTGTGTTCCTCTTCGTCGGCCTCGCCTTCAAAATGTCGGCCGCGCCGTTCCACATGTGGACGCCGGACGTCTATGAAGGCGCGCCGACGCCGGTCACCGCCTTTTTCGCCTCCGCCGTAAAGATGGCCGCCGTCGCGATTACGGTGCGGGTGACGATGACCGCCTTTCCCGGCATCGCGCCGCAATGGCGCCAGATCATCGTTTTCGTCTCCATCTTGTCGATGGCGCTCGGCGCCTTCGCGGCCATCGGTCAGGCCAATATCAAGCGCCTGATGGCCTATTCCGCGATCGGCCATGTCGGCTTCGCCCTGGTCGGTCTCGCGGCGGGCACGCAAGCCGGCGTCTTCGGCGTCATCGCCTATATGGCGATCTACCTCGTCATGACGCTCGGAAGCTTCGCCGTGATCCTGTCGATGCGGGTCGCGGGGCACGCCGTCGAGCGGATTTCCGATCTCGCCGGCCTCGCCAAAACCGATCCATTCACAGCTTTCTTTTTCGCGATGCTGATGTTTTCGCTGGCCGGCATCCCGCCGCTCGCCGGTTTCTTCGCCAAATGGTATGTTTTCAACGCCGCCATTCAGGCGCATCTTTACCCGCTCGCGGTGTTCGGCGTGCTCTCCAGCGCGGTGGCGGCCTATTATTACCTGCGCATCGTCAAGATCATGTATTTCGACGATCCGGCGCCCGCTTTCGATAGGCCCGCCCCGGTTCTGCGCATCGTGCTTGCGGCGACCAGCCTTCTCGTGCTGTTCTTGTTCGCCTATCCGGGGCTTTTCATCGACGCCACAAGGGCCGCGGCCAAGTCGCTGTTTTGATCCCTTTTTTAAGAATTTTCATATGGCGGGTTCGCTCTGTCGCATCTTGAAGCATCGGTTCGAGCCCTTGGATTTCGATTAGCCGCTCACGACGCGCTGGCCTCAACCAATGATGAGGCTTTGCAACGCGCGAGAACCGGCGATCCCGGCCGCCTCTGGATCACCGCTACCCGTCAAAGCGGCGGCCGGGGCCGCAACGGCCGGGTGTGGACCTCGGAGCCGGGCAATCTCTTCGCGAGCCTCTTGCTGATCGATCCCGCGCCGCCGGCCCGCGCCGCCGAGTTCGGCTTTGTGACCAGCCTTGCGCTCGCCTTCGCGCTGCGCCAAATTCTGGGCGACGATCCGGCGGTCAAGATCAAATGGCCGAATGACATTCTCTACGACGGCGCCAAGCTCGCCGGGATTTTGCTCGAAAGCGTCGCGCTGCCGCACGGTTTCGCCTGCGTCGCCGGAATTGGCGTAAATTGCGGCTCGCACCCGGAGGGGACGCTTTATCCGGCGACCGACCTCGACGCCGCCGCCCGCCGCGCCATCACGCCGGATGTCGTGCTCGAATCGTTGGCGCGCGCGATGGCGCGGCAGCTGGACGTATGGTCGAAAGGGGCGGGCTTCGCCGCGATCCGCGCCGAATGGCTGGCGCTCGCCGCGGGCGTTGGCGCGCCGATCAGGGTTGCGCGGTCAAATGAGACCATTGAGGGCGTTTTCCAGACCATCGACGACACGGGGCGTTTAATTCTCGCGCAAGGGTCGGCCGAGAGGGCGATCGACGCCGGAGACGTTTTTCTGGCTGCGCCGCGGCCCGCCCATCTATAAGCCATTAATCAACATGAAAAACGGAAAACACTGGAAAGGTCTTAATCCATGAACGCGGCAAATGACGAACTCGTCTTCGCGCCGCTCGGGGGCCTCGGCGAGATCGGGATGAATCTCGCTCTTTATGGCTTTGGCCCGAAGGGCCGCATGAAATGGCTGATGGTCGATTGCGGCATCGCCTTCGCGGGACCGGAGTTCGCCGGCATCGATATCATGATCCCGGATACAAGTTTCATCGAGAAGATGAAGCTGGATCTGGTCGGGATCGTCATCACGCATGCGCATGAAGATCATATCGGGGCCGTCGCTGATATCTGGCCAAAGCTTGGCTGCGAGCTCTACGCCACGCGTTTCGCAGCCGAGCTTTTGCGGACGAAGCGCCTGTCCGAGCCGGGCGCGCCGGAGGTGCCGATCAAGGTTGTTCCGCAGGGCGCGAGGGTCGAGATCGGGCCGTTTTCGGTCGAATTCGTCGCCATGGCGCATTCGATTCCGGAAAGCTGCGCGCTCGCCATCAGGACCCCGCTTGGCGTCGTCCTTCATTCGGGCGATTGGAAAATCGATGCGGCGCCGGGCCTTGGCGCCCCGACCGATGAAAAGCGGCTGACCGCGATCGGCGACGAAGGCGTTCTCGCGCTCGTCTGCGATTCGACCAATATCCTGCGCGAGGGTGTGAGCCCCTCGGAAGGCGACGTGGCGACGACCCTGCGGGACGTGATCGCCAATTCGTCGGGCCGCGTCGTCGTCACGACATTCGCCTCCAATGTCGCGCGCATCCGCGCCGTCGCGGAGGCCGCCAGCGCCGCCGGACGCAATGTCGTGCTGGTCGGGCGCGCCATGGAGCGCGTCGTTTCGGTCGCGCGCGAATGCGGCTATCTCGACGGCGTGCCCGATTTTCTCGGCGTCGACGCATTCGCCCATCTGCCGCGCGACAAGGTCGTTCTGGTGGCGACGGGAAGCCAGGGCGAGAGCCGGGCGGCCATCGCGCGCATTTCGGAGGGGGAGCATCCGGCGGTGACGCTCAACGCCGGCGACAAGGTGATTTTCTCATCGCGCACCATTCCGGGCAACGAACGGGAAGTCGGCCGCATCATCAATAATCTGATCCGCTCCGGCATTGACGTCGTCACCGATCGTAACGCTCTCGTTCACGCCTCGGGCCATCCGCGCCGGGGCGAGGTCTCCCAGCTCTACGCCTGGACGCGGCCTCAGATCGCCGTTCCCGCCCATGGCGAAGACCTGCATCTTGCCGAACATGCGGCGTTCGCCGAGGCGCGAGGCGTGCCGCATGTCGTCAGAGCCCGCAACGGCGATATCGTCGTGCTCGCGCCGGGCCAGCCGGCCATCGTCGGGCAGGTCCACAACGGACGACTGCTGAAAGACGGAAATATTCTGGCGGCGGCGGGCGACGAGGCGCTGCGGATTCGCCAGAAGCTGGCGGTGTCGGGAATCATCACCATCGCCCTCGCAGTCACGCCGAAAGGCGACCTTGCCGGCGTGCCGGATGTGATGACCGCCGGCATTCCGGCGCGCACGCGCGAGGGCGCGGCGATGGACGCGATCGTCGACGATGCCCTGTTCCAGACCTTCGATCAATTGCCGCGGCAGAAGCGGCGCGACGCCGACGTCGTTTCGACGGCGATCGAAAAGGCCGTGCGCAACGCGGTCGCGTCGGCTTGGGGTAAGCGTCCCGCGGTCCATGTCTTGGTGGTCGAGGTGTGAGTCTTCGGGCCGCAGACCCGTCTGTCATTGCCTGAAGCGCTTGGCCTGAAGCGCATCGCGAGCGAAGCGCGGGCCGAATCGCGTCGGCGACCACGCGATTAATCGTTTTTTCCGAATTGTTCCGCTGCCCTGACAAAATCCGAATGGATCAAATCATTGCCGGAACAATCGCGAAATGTTCTTGCGTTTTCGGACATAATGTGAACAAATAGAGACCATAGCTTGCATCGCCGCGAACTGTGCGTAATTACCGCGCGTTGCGCTGCATTGCGAAATATTGGAAACCGGTTGTGCGCATTAACAAAGTGATTCGCGAAAATGTCCGTCTCGATCCGTCGCCTGCTTAACGCCATCCGCATCCCGTCCTCCCGCGCGATTTGCGTTGGGCAGGTCACAATGGACCGGGGGGACGATGTCGCGACGGACGCGGAGCGCCTGATCGCCAGCTTTTGCGATCAGGCCTATTACGAAGCGCGCGACCGCGCGCGGGGCCGTTGTATCGACGGCGCGGGTTCAGCGCGCCACTGGATCCGCGTCAAGCTTGAGATCGCCCGGCGTCAGAGCATCGCGATCGGGCTCACCGGCGCCGACATGCGGGCGTAGCGGCAAGGCGGGGCGGAAGCGCCTGACCCGCGGACGGCCCGCGCGGGCCAGATTAATCGTTTGAAATTCAATCTTCGGCAAATTCGCTGGCGACGAGGATGTTGACGTCGCGGGAGATCAGCGGACATCCCGCGCTCATGCCGAATTCGAGCCGATCCTGCAACTCACCGGATGGGCTCCCACGCCCGCGGGCTCCGAGCCGAGAGCGAACCAGCGGGGGCGGGATCGACTCCTCGATTGAAGGCATCGTCCACCCAGGATTTTGCAATTGGACTGAAATAGATCAAAATAATGGTGGGCGCGACAGGGATTGAACCTGTGACCCCTCCCGTGTGAAGGGAGTGCTCTCCCGCTGAGCTACGCGCCCGCCCCCTCGCGGGAAAATTAACTGCTCCCGGACGACGGCCAGACCTTTATGAAAGGCCGTGGACCGAAGTCAAGCCAGATTTCCTTGGCCTGCGCCTACTCATTCGTCGGCGCCGTCAATAAAATGCAATATGATGCCCTGCAAGATGCGCCAGCATATCGAGGCCATTCTGGCCGCATTCGGGGAAAACCATGGATTTTCGACTTCGGCGTTCGGCTCTGGCAGCTGGCGCGCTGCTCCTTTTGCAGTTGCACGGCGCGTTCGCGGATGACGCCCTGAGCGCGCCGAAGGGCCTTGAAAAAATCGAGACGATTGTCGTGCTATACGCGGAAAACCGCAGCTTCGACAATCTTTATGGCGGCTTTCCCGGCGCCAATGGCCTTGGCGGCCTCGCGCCCGATGAAACGCGGCAGCTCGACCGCGATGGCGCGCCGCTGCCCGAATTGCCGCCGGTCTGGGGCGGCCTCACGCCGCGCGGCGTCGTGCCGGCGGTCGATCAGGAGCGCACCGCCCATCTGCCGAACGCGCCTTTCGCGATCGACGACCCAAATGGCCTCAACACGGCGCTTGGAGTCCCGACGACCGATCTCCTGCATCGATTCTACCAGAACCAGATGCAGATCGACGGCGGCAAGAACGATAAATTCGTCGCCTTCGGCGATTCCGGCGCCCTCGTCATGGGTCATTACGACGGCTCGAAACTGCTGCTCTGGCCCATCGCGCAGCGCTATGTTCTCGCCGACAATTTCTTCATGGGAGCGTTCGGAGGCTCTTTCCTCAACCACTTCTATCTCGCCTGCGCCTGCGCGCCGCGCTACCCCGACGCCGACAAAAGCGCCGCGGCGGGCCTGATTTCGGCGGTCGAACCGGACGGCGTTTCTCTGACGCTGGCGCCGGGTTCGCCACCCTCGGCCCTCGACGGCATCCCGAAATTCATCCGCGACGGCGCGCTGACGCCTGATTTCTACGCCGTCAATACGATGCAGCCGCCCTATCAGCCAAGCGGCGTCAAGCCTGCTCCTGGCGGCGATCCGGCTTACGCCGATCCGGGCAAGCCCAGCACCCTGCCGCCGCAAACTGCGCAGACGATCGGCGATTTCTTGGCGGCCAAAGGCGTGAGCTGGGCCTGGTACGCCGGCGCTTGGGACATCGCGCTCAGCGGGGCGAATGTCGAGCCCAATCCGAAATTCCAGTTCCACCACCAGCCGTTCAACTATTTCGCCTCTTTCGCGCCCGGGACGCCGGCCCGCGCGGATCATCTGCGCGACGGCGGATTGAACGGCGCGAAATTCATCGCTGCGATCGATGAAGGCGCATTGCCGCAGGTCGCGTTCTACAAGCCGCAAGGCAGCCTCAACGAACATCCCGGCTATTCCGACGTGCTCGACGGCGACGCGCATCTCGCCGAACTCATCGCCCATCTCGAAAAGAGCCCGCAATGGGATCATATGATCGTCGTCATTACATATGACGAGAATGGTGGCTTCTGGGATCACGCCGCCCCGCCAAAGGGCGACCGCTTTGGGCCTGGAACGCGCATTCCGGCGCTGATCGTCTCACCCTTCGCCAGGAAAGGTTTCGTCGATCACACGCTTTACGACACGACCTCCGTGCTGCGGCTGATCACCGAGCGATTCGACCTTCCCGTGCTGCCGGGCGTCAAGCAGCGCGCCGACGCGATAGCGGCGGGCGGAAACACGCTTGGCGACCTCACCGGCGCGCTCGATCTCGCCGCGCCGTGAGCGCTCCGCCCGACCTCGAATCCAAAGCCGAAGCGCTGGCGCGTGACTTCGCCCGCCGCGCGGCCGAGCATGACGAGGCGGGATCGTTTCCCTTCGAAAACTTCGAGCTGCTTCACAAGGCCGGGCTGCTCGCCCTTATCGTTCCGTCCGCGCTCGGCGGCGGGGGCGGCGATCTCTCTGCCGCGAATCATGTCGTCAACGCGATCGGGGCGGGCGAACCCTCGACGGCGCTGGTGCTGGCGCAGCAATATCTTTTTCATTTCCGCATGCTGCGCCATCCGGCGTTTCCGCCGGCGCTAAAAGAAGAGATCGCGCGTTCGGCCCTGATGGATGGCGCCCTTTGCAACGCGCTGCTGGTCGAGCCCGAACAGGGGTCGCCCATCCGCGGCGGCCTGCCGGCGACGACCGCCCGCCGCGTCGAGGGCGGCTTTCGGCTGAGCGGGCGCAAAATCTATTCGACGGGGAGCGTCGCTCTGCGCTGGCTCGCCGTCTGGGCGCGCACTGACGATTCCGAGCCGCTTCTTGGCGGCTTTATCATTGCGGGCGGCGCTGAGGGCCTCTCCATCGAGGAGACATGGAATCATCTCGGCATGCGCGCCAGCGCCAGCCATGACATGATATTCGACGATGTCTTTGTCCCCGCGGCGCACGCCGTCGATCTCAGGGCGCCCGCCGATCTGGAGCCGCCGGACGCCGCCGCGACCGCCTGGATCGCGATCCTGTTCAGCACGATCTATGATGGCGTCGCGCGGGCCGCGCGGGACTGGCTTGTCGGTTTCCTGCGCGAAAGGGCGCCCTCGAATCTTGGCGCGCCGCTCGCCACATTGCCGCGCATGCAGGACGCCATCGGCGCTATCGACGCGCTGCTTTACGTCAACCGCGCGCTCCTCGCCGACATCGCCGGCCGCTGCGATGCCGGCGCGCCGCCGCCCGCGCGCGAGAGCCAGTTCATGAAACTCGCCGTCACCAACAACGCCGTCGAGGCGGTCGCGAAGGCGCTGGAAGTCTCGGGCAACCCCGGCCTTTCGCGCCGCAATGCGCTGCAGCGCCATTATCGCGACGTGCTCTGCGCGCGGGTTCATTCGCCGCAGGACGATGCGATCCGGCTCGCCGGAGGCCGCGAAGCTCTCTCCCTCCCGCCTATTTCTCGGTGATCTTCAGCTCGATGCGGCGGTTGCGCTGATTCGCCTCGTCGCTGTCGCCGGGGTCGAGCGGCTGGAATTCGCCGAAGCCCGCGGCGGCCAGCCGTTGCGGGGGCACGCCCTTGGAGATCAGATATTGCACGACTGCGATCGCGCGCGCGGACGACAGCGACCAGTTCGACGGAAACTGCGCCGACTGGATCGGTTTCTTGTCGGTGTGGCCATCGACGCGAACGATCCAGGGAATATCGGGTGGAATCTCATGATTGAGTTCGATCAAGGCGTTCGCCAGCTTGTCGAGTTCGACGCGCCCGGCGGGATCGAGGCTCGCCTGGCTTGACGGGAACAGCACTTCCGACTGGAAGATGAACCGGTCCCCGACGACGCTGACGCCGGGCCGGTCGCCAAGGATCTGGCGCAGGCGCCCGAAAAAGTCCGAGCGGTAACGGGCGAGCTCCTGCACCTTCTGCGCGAGGGCGACATTGAGGCGCGCGCCGAGATCGGCGATTTTCGCCTGCGATTCAACGTCCGACTTCTCCGAAGCGTCCAACGCCTCCTCGACGGCGGCGAGCTGGCGCCTCAGGGCTGCGATCTGCTGATTGAGAATGTCGACCTGCGCTAGCGCCTTGGCCGAGAGATCCTGTTGCGCCGCCAGCTGTTGCTGTGCGCCGGCGGCCTCTGCGCCGGCGGCGCCCGCCCTGTCCGCATCGAGAAGGCCCTGCATCCGGGCCTTGTCCTGCTGGGCGGCTTCGAGATTTGCCGACAGGACGGCGGCGGCTCCTTCAGCCTCCGTCTTGCTTGAGCGCTCCAGCGCAAGGAGCTGGCTCAGCTCCTGGATCTCGCGATTGAGCTTCATCAAAGCGGTGTCCCTGCCGGTCACTTCGCGGGCGAGGAAGAATTGCGCCAGCATGAACACGGAGAGGAGGAAAATGATGACGAGGAGCATGGTCGACAAGGCGTCGACGAAGCCCGGCCAGTAGTCGATCGGGCGCATCCGCGCCCGCGCGCGGCCCGCCATCAGCCGCGCTCCTTCAGCCCGTCGGCGAGCCGCTCAAGGGCGTTTTTGACCTCGAGGCTCTGTTCGGCCTGGGCCTCGACCCAATCGCGGATGATCTGCTGCTCCGCGCGCATGTGCTGCACCAGCGACTGCACGCCGTCGGCGAGATTGGCCACCGCGATCGACGTCGCCTTCGCCTGAGACTGATCCACTGAGGCTGCGATTTTTTCGAGCGCCACGCGAAAATCGGGGGGCAGCCCGTCATAGAGTGGCGAGATATCGGTCGCCGCGGCGATCGGAAGCGCGGTCAGATTGTCCTCGAGTTCGCCGAAAAAGCGGTTTTGCGCCTGTCCCGCCTGAAGATCGAGGAATCCCAGCACGAGAGAGCCGGCGAGGCCAAACAGGGACGAGGTGAAAGAAATGCTCATGCCGGCGATCGGCGCGGAAAGCCCGTTCTTGAGATCATCGAACATGACGCCGGCGTCCGAGCCGGTCTGCATCGATTTGATGACGCCGCCGATGGAGCCGACGGTCGCGATCAGGCCCCAAAATGTGCCGAGCAAGCCGAGAAAAATAAGCAGGCCGGTCAGATAGCGGGCGGTATCGCGCGATTCGTCCAGTCTCGCCCCGATGATGTCGAGAACGGTGCGCAGGGGCGTCGGCGCGCGGTCATTGGGGGAGAACCCGTCGCGCAGGAGTTGCGCCACCGGCGCAAGCAGGATCGGCGGCTTGACCCGCCCGTGCGCCCGGCTGAGCAGGGCGTTGGCCCATTTCACTTCCCGAAACAGCCGGATCACCTGGCGCAGTCCGAGCAGGATTCCGAATGTAAGCACGCCGAGGATCAACCCGTTGAGGCCCGGGTTGGCCATGAAGGCGGTCGCGATCTGGCGATTGAGAATGAGGACGCCAAAGCCGGCGAGGATCAGGAAAACCAGCATCCGCACAAGATAGATGACCGGATAGGTCAGCCGCTGGCTGTCGCTACCGCGCATGTCGATCACCCCACATGTCGATCACCGCGCATGTCAACCGCCAGCATGCGCGGGGGACAACTCGAAAAGGCGTCTGTGAAGTTCATCCTGCCCGATCCTTCGACTGAGTTTAACAAGATTCGAGCGCGTCGGGCCAGAGCTTGGACCGGGGAATCGACGATGCGGCGAATAAATTTGACCGGGAGGTTCATTTTTGCGAGGCGTCCGCCCGGATGAGCGGGCCGCGGCGCATCGCCCGCTCACATGGCGAACCGCGCCCATTGCCGGAAAAAGGCGCAAATTCTGAAAAAGCGGGGCCTTCCGGCGAAGGTCGGGCCGCATGAACCATCGCCGGGGGCGCACCCGGGCGCAGTCTGAAGGTCCGTTCAGCCGCTTTCCTAAATGTTTCAGCCGAGAGGGCCGAGCGCGATCGCTTCCGGATCGCTGAGGCCGTGCAGCCGGTGCGCCGCGGCATGGGCGAAGCGCATGAGAATGGCGCGGCGCGTCGCGGCGGCGATCTTATGCTCCGGCGCCTCGCGCAATATTTCCGCCCCATAGGCGTCGGCGACGATGAGGCCGGCGTCCTGCGGCATGATTTCGATCGGCACGCTCTCGGGAATTGCGAAATAGAGGCGGTCGCAATGAGCGCGATAGTCGCGCCATTTCATGTCGGCGCGAAAATCCGCGACCGAGGATTTGATCTCGACGATATGCACCCGGCCGTCTTCGGCCAGAGCAACGATGTCGGCGCGCCGACCGGACAGCAGTGGCAATTCGGTGAGGGTCGAGAATCTGAGCCGCCGCAAAAGCCGCCGCGTTCCGCGCGCGACATGGAGCGCGGTCGCCGACTGGCGTCCGTCCTGCGGCGCGCGCGGCGGCATCAAGAGTGGCGCTCGGGGTGGCATTGGGGCGCCCTCGGCTCCAATCCAATCATGAAGGTGATTGGTTTCAGACAATTTCGCGCGGGATGCGGGCGGAAAACCGGTTTCCGCCTTTCGTCATCCCGTTTTTGTCATAGCGCGGATTTCTTGCGCGAAACAGGCCTCGCGCGGAAATGCGCGACTGTTGGATGAACCTTCAGTTCGGTTTGACCGGCGACGCTTCGGAAATGCTGACGCCGTTCGCGGAGGCGGCGGATGCATTCGCGGCGCTTTTGGTGAAATGGGCGCAATCGAGCAGACCGGCGGCGGCGCTGAAGGCGATTTTGTAGCCGGCGGAGGTCGCGGAGAGCGCGTCGGGGATGATATGGGCGGCTTGCCGGAGGCCGGTGAACGCCTGGCCCAGAACCGATGCGGGGGGCTCCTCGGCCGTCGGCGTCGCGCTGGTGAGTTCGCTGTAATTCGATCTGTCGAGCCGCGCCGAGACGATTTCAGGCGCGGCGTCGTTCTCCGCCGCGCCGGGCGTCGTCGCGCGCGGCCTTGGCGCCGGGGCCGAGGTGGCGGCGTAGCCGAGCGCGCTCGCCGGCAGGCCCTGCTGGTCTCTCGGGCCTCTGGTGATGACGACTGGCAGGCTCGCCGCGCGCGCCAGCCGCCCGGCCAAATCTAGCTTCGCAGACTCGAGCTTCGCAGTCTCGATTCTCGCGGTCTCGATCTTTGCAGGCTCGGACTTTGCGAGTTCCGTTTTGGCAAGCTCGACCTTGGCGGCATCGATTTTAGCGGCGTCCGTCTTCGGTGCGTTCGTCTTGGGCGCGTCCGTCTTGACCGCAGCGCTGGCGGTCGCTCCGGAGGCCTCGGCGCCATGCGGCGCGACGGAGGCGAGATGAACGAGCCCCTCGGGGCGGATTGGGGGCGTCGGAACGTCGGCAAAGGCGACAAGGTCGGCCGGACGCGCCGGCGGCAGCGGCGCGAGACCGGCGACGACCATCTTGCCGGCTTTGTCCTTGGCTGGGCTTCTGCCGGCCTCGCCGGCCGCGTCCGCGGCTGCGGCGGCTTCATGATGCGCGGCGGTTGGAGCGGTGGCGGTGGCGGCGGAAGCGTTTTGTTGCGGCGCGAGAGCCGCGACCTGCGTCTTGTTTGCGTTCGCGGCGGGCGCGGAGTCGGGCGCGTTGGCGGCGTCGATCGAAGCTGCCGCGGGCGCGGCCGCGCGGCGTTCGGCGGCGGTCATGCGCGCTTGCGGAGGGGCCGCGGGGCTGAGGGAGGCGACCTGCGCGCCGCGGCCGGGCGCCGCCTCGCGCGCCGCGACGGCCTCCTCCTCGCGCTCCTGCTCGTGATTGCCGAACAGCCAGCCGAACAGATTGCCGCCCTGCGCCTGCATTGGGACATCGCTCGCGACGCCGCCGCGCGCGGAAATCTCCGCGAGCGCCTCCTGATAGTGGGGCTGGGGGCGGCCGTCGGCGGCGAGATGAACGGTTTTGCCGTCCGGGAACAGGCGGGCGATTTGGTCATAGCTCATGCGCGGCCAATGGCGCACATTGCCGACGTCGAGATGGACGAAGTTTTCGCGTTGATAATAGCCGACGCCGCCCCTTTGCAGACGCATGCCGATCTCGCGGATTTGCTCCATCGACAGGCCGGTAACGCGGCTATCCATCGCCTTGCCGAGGATATGCTGCGAGTGCTCCGCCACCGCTTTGGACCGCGCGCGCAGCATCGCATTGGTCTCCGGCGAGCGATAGGCCGAAACGACCTCGACCGGCTGCGCTGCCCCAGCGGTGCGGTAGACTTCCCACACCACGTCGAACAGCCGCGGATCCATGTGGGTGACGTCATTGTTGCGCCAGTCGCGCAGGAAATAATTCAGCTTTTCGAGAACAGCGGGATCATAGGCGCCATTGACGCGAAACGTCGCGTGGATCGATTCGCCGGTGTGGGAATGATAAAGGTCGAGGCTGCGGGTGTCGCCATTGGCGGCCGCCGTCTCGGTCGAGGACGCCGCAAACAGGCAGCAAAGCGCCGCGGCGAAACAGGCGGCGGCGAAGCGGGCCGGTTTTCCTGAGATGAAGCGGCGGGCCATTCGCAAATTCAGTCTCGCGGTTTTCAGTTTCGACGGCGTCCGCCGCTCTTGGAAAGCGATGCAAGCGCTCTTGGCACGCGATGCAAGCTCTTGGCGATCTTTAGAACTTTATCGATCGTACTTCTTGAGCCTCAACTGTTAACGCCGCGTAACGGGCGCATAGCATCCCGTGACCAGCCCACATGCGCCCGGATGCGACAACGACCGCACCGCCAATGGTATTCAACAACGGCTCGACGACCATCTTAACGCTAAGACTAAGTCGCTGAATGTGGCGCCCATATGTCGCCTCGAATCGCGGCAGAGATTCAACGCCTTGGCTTGCGCGGGAATTGCGGCGCGGCGAGCGGCGGATCAGGCGGCGAGATCGGCGACGATCGCGTCGAGCACGGGAAAGCCCTCCGCGCTGACCTTGACGCGGCCCGCGGGCGTCTCTTCCACCATATGGTCCCCGATTAGCGAGGCGAGGCGGCGCGGATCGAGAACGCGCCCTGCTATGGCCTCGAACCGGCGCAGCTCGATGCCTTCGGCAAGGCGCAGGCCCATCAGCAAAAACTCGTCGCCCTGCTCCTCGAGCGAAAGGGGTGAATCCTCAATAAGCCCATGGCCGTTCGCTTCGACCGCCGCGAGCCATTTTTCCGGATCGCGCTCGCAGGCCTGCGCCCGCCGGCCCTCGCCCGCGAGGATGCGCCCATGCGCGCCGGGGCCGATTCCGGCATATTCGCCGTAGCGCCAGTAGATGAGATTATGCCGGCTCTCGCCGCCGGCGCGCGCGTGGTTGGAGATCTCATAGGCGGGCAGCCCCGCCGCGTTCATCATCTCTTGCGTCGCGTCCCAGAAATCGCGGCCAAGGTCCGGGCCGGGGATGTCGAGCTTTCCGGCCGCGCGGAGCCGCTCGAACATGGTGCCGGGCTCGACGGTGAGCTGGTAGAGCGAGAGATGATCGCGCGCGAGGGGCAGCGCGCGGGCAAGCTCCGCGCGCCATTCGGAAACGCTCTGGCGCGGCCGCGCATAGATCAGATCGAAGGAGAAGCGCTCGAAGATCGAGGCGGCGAGCGCGACCGCCGCCATCGCTTCGGCGCTGGTGTGCATGCGCCCAAGCGCTTTCAGATCGGCGTCGTTCAGCGCCTGCACGCCGAGCGAGACCCGGTTCACGCCGGCGGCGAGATAGCCGAAAAAGCGCTCCGCCTCGACGCTGGTCGGATTGGCTTCGAGCGTGATTTCCGCGTCTTTCGCGATGCTCCAATGGCGCGCGATCGTCTCAAGGATAGCGCCGACGGTCGAAGCCCGCATCAAGGATGGCGTGCCGCCGCCGAAAAAGATCGAGGCGACCTCGCGTCCGGGCGTAACAGCGGCGCGATGGGCGAGTTCGCGCGTGAAGGCCGCGACGAAGCGCGCCTCGTCGAGAGCGCCCTGGCGCACATGGCTGTTGAAATCGCAATAGGGGCATTTCGACAGGCAGAACGGCCAATGCACATAAATGCCGAAGCCGGGATCCGCGCCGCCCTGGAGCTGCTGAGCCATCGTCATCTTATGTCACGTCCCGACGCGACAGTCACTTCAGAAGCCAAGCATGGCCGCCGCGGCCAAAGTCGCGCCATATTTGGGGTCACACTGCCGCCGCGGCGAGGCTCGACGGTTTGGCGCAAGCCGATTGTGCGACCTCGCGCATTGGAATTGAAGCCTTCGCTTAAGAGGGCGTTCACCACGTTTGTCTATCGTGGAGCTGAATTGGATTTGCGCAAGGGCCGGCGGCTCCCGGTCGACAGTTCTCGAACGGGTGATCATTGAGTTATCTCGCGCCTCCGCCGATGCCGGCCCCCGTCGTCGTCATGAAAGACGTTGGCGGCTATGTGAACGAATATCAGAGTCAAACGGAACTCTACCGCGCGAGCAATCGCGAAGTCCGGCTGCATGAGTGCCGCTCGGCCTGCACCCTCGCGCTCAGCCTTCCCAATGTCTGCGTCTATCAAGATAGCACGCTGAAGTTCCATATGGCTTACGATCCGCGCAACCATCAGAGCAATTATGATGTGTCGCAGCAGCTGTTCAATTCCTATCCCCCGGCCGGGCGCGAGAGGCTCGGCGGCCTCACCCGGGAATACAAGGTTCTGCGCGGATCGGAGTTGATCGCGCTCGGCGTGCGCGACTGCGGCGCGCCGCGCCACGGCGAACCGCAAATCATGGTCGCCTCCAACGCCGCGCGTAAGGCGGCGCTCGCGCCGGCGGATGCGAGCGCCCCCCAGCAGGATTCCCTGTTTGGCGGCCTGATGCGCAATGTGGCGTCCGTCTTCGGGGCGCCCGGCGGCAAGAGCGAGCCGCGGCGCCATCGCATCGAGCAGGGCATCGAGATCGCGCGCGTTGCGCCGGGCAAGCCCCCGACCGCCCCGGAGCTCGCGGCCGCCGCGCCGCTGCCGCCGCCGCGCCCCGCCGAAATCGCGTCAATCGAATCCGCGCCCGAGGAAGCAGGCAAGGTCGACGTTCGCGAAAACGATGGCGCGAGCCCCGCCCCGGCGCCCGTCGAAGCCGCCGATGAGGCGGCCGGGCAGGGCGATGCTCCGCGGAGCGAGGCGGTGAAAATCACCTACGCTTATGGGATCAGCCGCGCGAGCCTGCCGAAAGTCATCGGCGGCGCGCAGCCCATCCTGCCGACTCGGTTCGTGGCTTATGCGGAGATCACGAGGTAGGATGCTTCATGGCGGCGCGGGCTCGGCCGCGCGCGCGGATCACCGCGTGAGGCGCGCCCCGGCCGGGATGCGGCGGCTGGTCTTGCGCTCGACGACCACGGTGCGCGGCGTGCGCCCGCTCGACGTCACGATCTGTTCGGATTTGCGCGGCGATGCGCTTTTCAGCACCTCGGCCCGCACCTCGGCGACCGGCAGGTCCATCAGCGCGGCGGCGATTTCGACCTGCTCCAGCACCTGATCGGTCAGGCCCTGCGCCGCGAGGATCGCCTCCTTCAGCGTCGGAGGATCGTGGCGGACCCGGCGCGATCCATATTTGGTTTGCCACACGACGGACATCGCGCCTTTACTCCCTGATTTCGATCGGTTTTATCGCTAATGATTTTGCGACGGCTATATTGCGTTGCAATATGTTATTGTGCGGAGCACTTTGAATCAAGCGCCAAGAGCGAAGTTTCGCGAAAGGCGAGACTCTTTGACGCATGCGGGGGGAGGCGAACTGCTTCAGCGCGAAGGCCGCGAGCGGTTCAGGCGCGAAGGCCGCGCGGGGCGGCTGAGGCGGGAAGGCAGGCGCGCGCAAAAGCCTGAAACGCGCGCGCGCGATGCGACAGGGCGGGCGATCCGTCGCGCGGAATGGCCTGCTTCTCCTCCAGCGTCATCTCGCCGAAGGTTTTGGCGAGATTTTCCGGCAGGAAGATCGGGTCGTAGCCGAACACGAGCGAGCCGCGCGGCGGGAATACCAACTCGCCGTCGACCCGGCCCTCGAAGCTCTGAATCTCGCCATCCGGAAAAGCGAGCGTCAGGATACAGATGAAATGCGCCGTGAAGGGCGGCCGCGCGTCGACCATGCGTAGCTCATCTTCGACCGTCGCACGGGCAACCGCGAAGTCCCGCGCGGGACCCGCCCATCGCGCCGAATAGATGCCCGGCGCGCCGCCGAGCGCATCGACGCAGAGCCCTGAATCATCGGCGAGCGCCGCGCAATTCGCGCCCGCCGCGGCGGCGATCGCCTTCAGCTGCGAATTGGCCAGAAACGTCGTTCCCGTCTCCTCGGGCTCGGGCAGGCCGAGTTCGCCGGCGGAAACGGCTTTGACGCCATATTGGTCGAGCAGCTCGCGCATTTCGGCGAGCTTGCCTGCATTGTGGGTCGCGATGATGAGCTTTCCGTCGACGCGTTTCATTCAGGCGACGGCGCTCTTTTGCAATTCGACGAGCTTCAGGATGCCGCCCCGCGCGAGCGCCAGCATGGAATGCAACTGCGCCTCGGTGAAGACGGCGGCCTCGGCGCTCGCCTGCACCTCGACGAGCGAGCCGGCCCCGGTCATGACGAAATTGGCGTCGGTTTCGGCGCCGGAATCTTCGGCGTAGTCGAGATCGAGCACGGCCTCGCCATTGGCGACGCCGCAGGAGATCGCGGCGACATGGTCGCGCAACGGAAGATCCTTGATGATCGAGCGCGCGTGCATCCATTTGAAGCAGTCATGCAGCGCGACCCAGGCGCCCGTGATCGAGGCCGTCCGCGTGCCGCCGTCGGCCTGCAGCACGTCGCAGTCGAGCGTGATCTGCCGCTCGCCGATGGCCTGGAGATTGGTGACCGCGCGCAGGCTCCGGCCGATGAGGCGCTGAATCTCCTGGGTCCGCCCCGATGGCTTGCCGGTCGTCGATTCGCGCCTGGTGCGGGTGTGCGTCGCGCGCGGCAGCATGGCGTATTCGGCGGTCACCCAGCCGCGGCCCTGACCGCGCAGCCAGGCCGGCGGCTTGTCTTCGAGGGAGGCGGTGCAGAGCACATGGGTCGAGCCGAATTTGACGAGGCAAGAACCTTCCGCATAGCGCGCCACATTGCGTTCGATCGTGACTGGTCGCAGTTCATCGGCGGCGCGTTTGGACGGACGCATAAATTTTCCTTGTTTGGAGTAAGGCGCATCTCTAGTGCGTCGGCTGCGGCGGCGCAACTGCGCCCGCCTCTGTTCAATCGATCCGCGCGGCTGTATAGCGCGGCGAGGGCGGGCATGGAAAATATCGAAAGGTGGAATATGCACTGTCTGAGGCGCGCAGCCGCAATCCTCCTGATCTCCGCGATCCCGGCGCTCGCCGCCGACAAGCCGACGCGGTTCTGGAACCTCACCTCCGCGACCGTCTCCGATCTGCGTCTTGCGCCGGCGGGGACGGAGAATTTTGGCGAGAACCTTGTCCTCAAGGACAAGGACGCCGAGGTCGATCATGACGAGCGGCTTGCCATCACCGGCCTCGCGTCGGGGGTCTATGACGCGCGCATCGGCTTTCCGGACGGAACCCTCTGCGCCGTGAAAAACATCTCGATCGCGGCGGGAGACGTATTTTCGATCGAGGACAAGGACCTTGCCGGCTGCAAGAAGTGAGGCATCGCGTCAGCCTTTAGGCGGCGGCAGCCTTTGTTGATCGCGCGAGGGCGCTTCTGTCGCCTCCGCCGGCCGCGAGGGCCGGGCGCCGAAAGCCGAAGCCGCCGCAAGAAAGCCCTCCATTCGGCCTTCGAGCGCCGCCAGCCGCTTATCGATCTCGACGACGCTCAGAGCCAGTTGCTCCACTTTCCTGGCCTGGCTGCTGATTCGCTCCTCGAGTAGGATCGCCGTTTTGAGGGCCTTCAGCGCATCGCCGACCGCGCTCACCCGGCCCGTCGTCCAAAATGCGCCAGCGCCGCGTCGAGGGCGGCCTCAGTGCGGTCGAGCTGCGCCAGCGTGCCGGCGTGAAGATCCTTGAAGCCATCGAGAAGCGCGCGCAGCTCCGCCAGCGCCTCTTCGTCTGCTGGCTCGTAGCTGAGGGCGGCCCGGCGGACGAATTCCGCCGTCGATATCTTGCCCGCCTTGGCGGCCTTGCGTTCGACGAGTTCCTTGTCCCGCGCGGTGATCGGGACGATCAGCCTCTGGTTCGCCAGACTCATTGCCGCCTCCAATGTTAGACATGACTATATACATGATCCTGCGCGAAGCGGCAATGGAGCCCGCAAAAATTCATCAAGCGGCGCACCGAGATCCGGCAGTCGGGCGCGGCTCACGCATCGTGGCCCTGCAATAAGTTACAAATTCCCGCCTTTGGCTGCTTTCCTCAGGAGCGCGACCGTGCGGCCATCAAGCGTGTCGAGCGCGCCGGCCCGCGTAAATCCCATGCGCCGATGAAAGGCGAAAGAAACGGGATTGGGCGGGACGAGGTTCACTTCGCAGCAAAGCGCGGCAGCCCTGAGACTTTCGGCGCGGGAAGCCAGTTCCTGGTACAACATCCGCCCGGCGCCAGCGCGGCGGGCGGCGATATCAATGGCGACCTGATCGATATAAATGAACGGCGTGTCGATGGATGCCCGGAAGGTCAGGAATTCTTCCCCGTCATAGGCATGTTCATTCAAGAACGCCAAAGCATAGCCCGCGACGGCGCCGCTGGAATTGACGGCGGCGAGGTGCAGGGCGGAGATCGCCATCAGCCGCGATAACTCCGGCAAATCAAGCCGGGCCACCGCAGCGCCGGCCGCCGCGTTGATGCGAAGCACGGCCTCGCTGTCGTCATGCTGCAACGGCCGGATTTTCATCGCACGCGGCACAAGGGATTTGCGCGCCTCTCCGGTGCGGCCATTGGATCGCGCCGCCCGCCTAATGCCCCGGAAAGCTCATCAAGGTCCGCACCGGCACGCCGAGCGCCCTGATCTTGTCGGCGCCGCCAAGGTCCGGCAGGTCGATCACGAAACAGGCGGCGACGACATCGGCGCCGATCTTCTTCAACAGCCCGACGGCGCCCGTCGCCGTGCCCCCGGTAGCAATGAGGTCGTCGACGAGAATGACCTTTTCGCCGGCGCCGACCGCGTCGCAATGGATCTCCATCTCGTCCAGCCCATACTCCAGCGAATAGGCGATCGAGACCGTCGTATGCGGCAGCTTGCCCTTCTTGCGGATTGGCACGAAGCCGGCCGAGAGCTGATGCGCCACGGCGCCGCCCAGGATGAACCCCCGCGCCTCCATGCCGGCGACCTTGTCGATCTTGGCGCCGGACCAGGGCTGCACCAGCTCGTCGATGGCGCGCCGGAACGCGCGCGCATCGCCAAGCAGCGTCGTGATGTCGCGGAAAAGAATGCCGGGCTTCGGGTAGTCGGGAATGGTGCGGATCGCGGCTTTGAGGTCAAAGCTTCCGGCGTTCGGCTCCGATGTCATGATCGATTGATCCGCTGCATGATCGCTTCCAGTTTCTCCATGAGGGCAGGGTCGCGCGCCGCCGGCGCCGTCAGGATCGCATCGTGGAGCGCGCGGTGCGAGCCGACCGGGCAGGGCTCGTGCTCGGCCGGAAAATCATGCAACAGCCGAGCCAGCAGCCGCGCGGCGGCATGCGCATTGGCGTAGACGACCTTGATCACGGACGCCACATCGACGTCGTCGTGATCGGGGTGCCAGCAATCATAGTCCGTCACCATCGCGACCGTGGCGTAGGAGATTTCCGCCTCGCGCGCGAGCTTGGCCTCTGGCATCGCCGTCATGCCGATGACGTCGAACCCCGCCGCCTTGTAGCTCCGCGATTCGGCCAGCGAGGAGAATTGCGGCCCCTCCATGCAGACATAGGTTCCGCCCGTGAGGCAGGGGATTTGCTCGGCCTGCGCGGCGAGCGCGATGCGCGCCTGCAGCGCCGGCGCGACCGGGTGGGCCATGGAGACATGGGCGACGCAGCCATTGCCGAAAAAGGAGCTTTGCCGGGAAAACGTCCGGTCGACGAACTGGTCGATCAGCACGAAGAGGCCCGGATAAAGCTCCTCCTTGAATGAGCCGCAGGCCGAAACCGAGACGATGTCGGTGACGCCCGCCCGCTTCAGCGCATCAATATTGGCGCGGTAATTGATGCCCGACGGCGACAGCGCATGGCCGCGCCCGTGGCGGGGCAGAAACACCGCCTCGGTCGCGCCGATCCGGCCGAAATGCAGCGCGTCCGAAGGTTCGCCCCAGGGCGTTGCGACGCGCTCCTCGCGAACGTCCTCAAGGCCAGGCAGATCGTAGACGCCCGAGCCGCCGATGATTCCGATGATTGCTTTGGTCATGCCGCCTCTATGCCGCCCCGCGTTTTGCGGGCCGCAGTCTTAACGTTGGCGCGCGCGGACGCAAGGCGCCTTCACTGCCCATAGAACTGATAGACGGCGGAATAGCGGATGCGCGCGATATCGCCCTGATGTTGGGGGTCGCAGCCGTCCTCCGGCTCGCCGCCGCCGGCGGTGTCGATGCGCCGGACATAGCTCACGTTGGTCAGCATCCCGAAGGTTCCGACATGCGCCTTGACCTTGACGAGCAGCCAGGGAACGGCGCCGGCCTGCGGCGCGGCCTGTTTGGCGACGAGTTCGCCGGTCACCCCGGAGCCGTCGCCGAGCGTCCAGATCGGCCCCTTGCCATGCACGCCGATCTGGCGCCCCTTGTCGTTGAACAGCGACGCGGAGGGTCCATCGAAGACCCAGACCTGGCCTTTGTCCGTCTGCGTGCAGACATAGACCTGCACGCCGTCGGCGCGGGCCGCGAGCAGCAGGTTTGACCCGGGCGGCGGGGCGAGCGCATCCTCCGCGCGGGCCTGATACGCGAGCGCGACGAGGGCGAGGCCGCCAAGAAGACAGCGAAACCCGGCGACGACGGTCATGCGCTTCATGCTGGTTTCCTCCCAAGCCGCGTGGACGGAGCTTAGCCGAGCCGCCCCCAGGACGCCAGCCTTTGGTTAAGGTGACGCCAGCCTTCGATAAGATCATGTGGGAAGACAGGGAGATAAAGGGCATGATCGGCTTTCGAATCATCATGCTCTACAACGCGCGCATGGATCTTTCAAAACCGACGAACCTCCCGCGGCCCGCGCCCAGGCGGCCCATCCTTCCGCCCGCCGCTGCGCCAAGGCTCCCCGCATGAGCTGGTCACCGCAACAGGAGGGCGCGCTCAAGGCCGTCGCGGCCTGGGTGAAGCGCGGCGAGCCGCAGATCTTCCGCCTGTTCGGCTTCGCCGGCGCCGGCAAGACGACGCTCGCGCGGCAGCTCGCCGAAGATGCGGACGGCGAGGTCGCCTTCGCCGCCTTCACAGGCAAGGCGGCTTTGGTGCTGCGCTCGAAGGGTTGCAAGGGCGCGCGCACGATCCACAGCCTCATCTACCGGCCGCGCGACGCCGAGGTCGAGGAGCCGACCTTTGTGCTCAACGAGGACAGCGCCGTCGCCCGCGCCAATCTCGTCATCATCGACGAATGCTCGATGGTCGACGAGGCCCTCGGCCGCGATCTTTTATCCTTCGGCAAGCCGGTCCTGGTGCTCGGCGATCCGGCGCAACTGCCGCCCGTTCGCGGGGGCGGCTTTTTCACGGAAGGCGAGCCGGACGTCATGCTGACCGAGGTGCACCGCCAGGCGGCGGATAATCCCATCATCCGCATGTCGATGACGGTGCGCGAAGGCGGCCGGCTGGGTCCTGGCGCCTATGGCGAAAGCCGGGTCATAACGCGCGCCGAAATCGATTCGGCCGCGGTGACGGCGAGCGACCAGCTGCTCGTCGGCCTCAACCGCACGCGCCGCGCCTACAACCGGCGCATGCGCGAATTATTCGGCTACGCCTCGGAGTTTCCCGAACCCGGCGACAAGCTGGTGTGCCTCCGAAACGACAGCACGAAGGGCCTGCTGAACGGCGGCATCTGGGTCGTCAAGACCACGGCCGCGACGCGCAAGAAGAAGCTCGGGCTGAATGTCGTGCCGGAGGACGATCCGGTGCGCAAACCCTTGCGGATCGGCGTGCTGCCGGAATTCTTCAACGGCGGCGAGGAGAGCTTGACGCCGCAGGCGCGGCGCGGCTCGGACGAATTCGATTTCGGCTATGCGCTCACCGTCCACAAGGCGCAAGGGTCGCAATGGAACAGCGTTGTGCTGTTCGATGAGAGCTTCGCCTTTCGCGAGCATCGCAACCGATGGCTCTATACAGGCATCACCCGCGCCGCCGAAAAGCTGACGGTCGTCATATGATTACGACGCCTCTGACCCGGCGGGGCGTTCTCGCTTCCTTGATCGCAGCGGCGACGGCGGCGAGGCCGGCGAGGGCGCTTGGGGCCGCGCCCCTCGTCGTCGCCACGAAACTCGATCTCGAGGGCGCGCTGCTCGGCGAGATGATGCTTCTGGCGCTCGCCCGCGTCGGCGTCGCGACGGTAGACCGGCTGCGGCTCGGGCCAACCGCGATCCTGCGGCAGGCGCTGCTCTCGGGCGCGGTCGATCTTTGCGTCGAATACACCGGCAACGCGGCCTTCTTCTTCCATCAGGAGCAAGACCCCGTGTGGCGGGACGCGCTGGCGGGCTATTCCCGCGCGGCGGAGCTGGACTATGCCGCCAACAACATCGTCTGGCTGCAACCGGCGCCCGCCAACAACAATTGGGTCATCGCCATCCCGAACGCGCTGGCGCGGGAGAAGGGCCTGAAGACGCTCGACGATTTCGCCGCATTCGTGCGCGGCGGAAACAGGGTGAAGCTCGCCGCCTCGGCTGAATTCGTCGAAAGCGCGGCGGGCCTTCCCGCCTTCGAGAGCGCCTACGGATTTGAACTGGACGCGCGCCAGCTTCTCGTCCTCTCGGGCGGCGAGACGACGGCGACGATGAAGGCCGCGGCGGACGGCGTTTCGGGCGTCAACGCGGCGATGGCCTATGGCGCGGACGGCGCGCTCGACGCATTGGGTTTGCTTGCGCTCGGAGATCCGCGCCATGCCGAGCCGGTCTATGCGCCGGCGCCCGTCATTCGCGCCGCCTCGCTTGAGGTCTGGCCGCAGGTGGGCGTGGCGCTGGCGCCTGTCTTCGCGGCTCTCGATCTTGAGACGCTGCGCGCCCTCAACGCGAAAATCGCCGTCGAGGGTGAGGACGCCCGCGCCGTCGCGCGGGATTATCTCGCGGCGCGGAGCCTGTTGTGACTCGCGGGCTGCAAAAGCGCGACAGCGTGTTGTTGACGCTCTGTTGCATCGGTTTCGCGGCGATCGTCTTCTGTGGTTTCCTCACCCATGCGGACAATCGTCTCGCCAATGGAGCGGCCCTCTCCTTGTGGCGGGCGCCCTGGCCGAACGCCGCCGCGATCGTCGCCGCGCTCGCCGCGCTTTTCGTCCTTTCCCGTCCCGCGCCGGAACAACCCCGCGCGTGGGCGGCGCTGATCGCCGGAGCAGTCCTTTTCTTTGCCTGCCTCGCGGGCGCCGGCGTTCTCGCCGACATGCTCGCGCTTGATGCAAAGCCCGCGGCGCGCACATCGCTTGGCCCCGCGTTCTGGATTCTCGTCGCGGTCGCGCTGCTTTCCATTCTGAATGGCGCGCAGCGCGCCGGGCGCTCCCTGGCGCTCGCCGCGGCGCTCGCAGCGCTGCTCGGCACTGGTTTCGCGCTGATGGCGGCCGATGGCGCTTTCGCCAATCTCGCCCTCGCGAAGGAATACGCGGCGCATCGCGCCGAATTCGCGCAGCAGCTTTGGCGACACCTGGAGCTCGCCGGCGCGGCGATCGCCCTCGCGCTGATCTTCAGCCTTCCGCTCGCCGCGCTGGCGTTGCGTCATGGCGGCGCGCGCGGCCCGCTTTTCGCAGGCCTCGGCATCGTGCAGACGATCCCCTCCATCGCTCTCTTCGGCGCCTTGATCGCACCGCTGTCGGCCTTGAGCGCGCGCTTCCCGCTGGTTCGCGAGGTCGGCATCGACGGAACCGGCCCCGCGCCCGCGATCATCGCCCTGACGCTCTATTCGCTGGCGCCTCTGGTGCGCATCTTCGTGACGGGGGTCGACGAGGTCGCCTCGGACGTGAAGGAGGCCGCGACCGGCCTTGGTTTTGACCGGCGCCAATTGCTCTTCGCGGTGGAGTTGCCGCTGGCTTCTCCGGCGCTCGTCTCGGGCCTGCGCGTCGTCGCCATTCAGGCGATCGGCCTCGCCACCGTCGCCGCCCTGATCGGCGCGGGCGGCCTTGGCGTCTTCGTGTTCCAGGGCATCGGCCAATATGCGCTGGATCTCGTGCTGCTCGGCGCCATTCCGGTCATTTTACTCGCGCTCGCCGTGGACCTTTTCTTTCAGATGCTGCTGGCCGCGGCGCGGAGGCGCTTGTGATCGAGGCGCCGATGATCGAACTGAAAGCCGCATCGAAATCCTTCAGCGGGGCGCCGGCCGTCGATGGCGTCTCGCTGCGCATCGAGGCCGGTGCGCTTTGTGTTCTCGTCGGGCCGTCCGGTTGCGGCAAATCGACAACGCTGCGCATGATCAACGCCATGATCGCGCCGGACGCTGGCGCCGTCGAAATTGGCGGACGCAATGTCGCGAGCCTCGATGCGATTGCGTTGCGGCGTAGCATTGGCTATGTCATACAATCTGTTGGCCTCTTCCCGCACTGGACGGTCGCCGCCAATATTGGGGCCGTGCCGCGGCTTCTCGGCTGGGATAAAAACAAGATCGCAGGGCGCGTCGAGGAAATCGCCGAGGCCTTGCACATAGACCCGAGCCTGTTGCCGCGATATCCCCGCGAATTGTCGGGCGGTCAGCAACAGCGCGTCGGCGTCGCTCGCGCGCTCGCCGCCGATCCCGACATTCTCCTCATGGACGAGCCCTTCGCCGCGCTCGATCCCGTCAGCCGCGCCGCTTTGCAGAAGGAGCTGCGCCGCCTCCACGGCGCAAGCGGCAAGACGATCGTCTTCGTCACCCATGACATGAACGAGGCGCTGCGGCTCGCGAGCCAGATCGTCGTCATGAACGCGGGCCGGGTGGTGCAGTCGGGCGCGCCCGCCGCCATTTTGCTGAAGCCCGAGGGTGATTTCGTTCGCGATTTTCTCGGCCGCGAGGATCTCCCCTTGAGGCGGCTCGATCTTTCGAGCGTCGGGGAAACGGCGCGCGCCCTGACCGGCGCGGGCGCTCGCGGCGAACGAATCGCGGCGACGGCCACCTTGAGGCAGGCGCTCGCTCTCATGCTCGAACATCATGGCGCCCGCCTCATCGTCGAGAACGAGAGAGGCGAGGCGACAGGCGAAATAGACATCAATGATATTATCGTCGGTCATAGCTCCACATAATATGACACTCGTAACAAGAATAATGCGCGAACCTGTCGTGTGGCTGACGCTGCTGCTTGTCGCGCTGCTTGTCGCAATGCCCTACAGCGCACCATTGTTCGGCGCGATGTTCCCTGATGCGCCACACCCGCTCTATGCGCGCGCGAGCTTCTTCGAGCTGACGCTCGCGCATTGCCAGCTCGTCGCATCGTCGAGCCTCATCGCCGCGACGATCGGCATCGGCCTTGCGATTTTCGTGACGCGCCGGGCGGGACGCGAGTTCGGCCCCATCGTCAGCGCCATCGCGGCCGTCGGCCAGACCTTTCCGCCGGTCGCCGTGCTCGCCCTCGCCGTGCCGCTGCTCGGCTATGGCGCGGCGCCGGCGCTTGCTGCGCTCAGTCTCTACGCCATCTTACCCATCCTCGACGGCGCGCTGTCGGGTCTCAACAACGTGCCCGTCGCTGCGCGCGATTCGGCGGTGGGCTTGGGCTTTGCGCCCTTCGGCCTGCTCTGGCGGATCGAACTGCCGCTGGCGGCGCCTTTCATTCTGGCCGGGCTGCGCAACGCGGTCATCATCAACATCGGGACGGCGACGATCGGCTCCAGCGTTGGCGCGCTATCGCTCGGTTCGCCCATCCTTGAGGGTTTGTCGGCGTCGAATCCGGCCTATGTCATCGAGGGCGCCCTCATCGTCGCTCTGCTCGCGGTGACGGTCGATCGCGGCTTTTCGGCGCTGGAATCGGCGCTGCGCCCGGCTGGACGATAGAGCCGGGGTGTTTCACGTGAAACAACTTTTGACCGGTTCCGCCCTCAGACAGGACAAGCCCGGGCCGCGATCTTACACGCGCTTGCCGGGATAGGCGCAAAGATCGGCGATGAGGCAGCGCTCGCATTCGGGGCGGCGCGCCTTGCAGACATAGCGGCCATGCAGGATCAGCCAGTGGTGCGCGTGCAGCTTGTAAGGTTCGGGGATGATCGTTTCGAGGCCGCGCTCGACCTCATGCGGCGTCTTGCCGGGCGCCAGCGGAATGCGGTTCGAGACGCGGAAAATATGGGTGTCGACCGCGATGGTCGGGGCGCCGAACGCAACGTTCATCACCACATTGGCGGTCTTGCGGCCAACGCCCGGCAGCGACTCCAGCGCCTCGCGATCCCGCGGAACGGCGCCGCCGAACGCCTCGACAAGCCGCTGCGATAGCGCGATGACATGCTTCGCCTTGGTGCGGTAAAGTCCGATCGTCCGGATCATCTCGCGGACCTTATCTTCGCCGAGCGCCAGCATTTTCTGCGGCGTGTCGGCGGCCAGGAACAGCGCCTTCGTCGCCTTGTTGACGCCGCTGTCGGTCGCCTGCGCCGACAGCACCACCGCGACAAGGAGGGTGAAAGGGTTCTGATATTCGAGTTCGCCTTTCGGAACGGGAAGCGCCGCGGCGAAGCGCCTGAAAATCTCCTCAATCCGGGCGGCGTCATGCTGTTTTGCGGTCCCGGTTCTCGGCCGGGCGGCTCCCCGGCCGGACGGTTTCGCATCAGCGGCCTTGGGATCATTTGACATAGTTCTTTTCGCCATCAGCGCGTTATAGATTTTCCGCGTTCTGGAGAGAAGGGCCTCTCATATGTCAGAGTTGGACGGCGCAATCGACGAAGATCAGGATCCGGCGCTTTTCGCCGTGCGGCTGCAGCCGCATCGCTCGCTTGGGCAGCGTAACTTCCGGCTGCTCATGGCGCTGTTTCTGGGAGCCAATTTCGTCACCAGCCTGCCCTTTATTTTTTTCGGCGCATGGCCGGTCGCGGGTTTCGTCGGGATCGATGTCGTTTTGTTCTACATTGCGTTCAAGGCGAATTTCCACGCCGCGCGAGCCTATGAGGACGTCAAGGTAACCGCGTTCGAATTGCTCGTCGCCAAGGTGAGCGCAAAGGGTCAGCGCGCGGAATGGCGTTTCAATCCGGCCTTCGTGCGCCTTGAGCGCGAGGAGCACGAGGAATTCGGGACGCTGCGGCTGGCGCTCGTCTCGCGTGGCAAAAGCGTTGAGGTCGCTGCTTTTCTGGGGCCCGGCGAAAAGGCGGATTTCGCCAGCGCTCTCGCCCGCGCACTGGCCGAGGCCCGGCGCGGACCCCGCTTCACGTAATGCGCGATGGGTTCAGGAAAAGGCCAGTCGCTCCAATGAATCGGAACGGGAAAGACCGGCCGTTCCAAGGTATTGGAACGGCCGGGCGGACAGAGCGTGCGCCGGCGTTGGGCAGAGACGAGCGCCAGACCGTCCGAAAGTTGCGAAGGCATCGAGACCTCGCATCTCATCGGTAGCCATTTCGCCGCGCCGCCGCTTGACCCAAACATGCTAAGCCGAGCAAAAATTTATCGAATTCGCGCGCCTATTGCGCCCGCCCGTAGGAATAGCCGCGATAAAGCACCGGCGGCCCGGGGAACATCAGCGAATCGGTGTAAAGCCCGCGCGACTGGCAGACCGCAGTGGCGCGAAAGCGGGCGGTGTCGCCGGTGAGGTCCAGTTGCGGCATCGGAACGATGCTGCAGCGCGGGTCGACGGCGAATGCGAAGGGCGGCGGCGCCGGCGGCGGGGCGTAGCCGGCGAAGCCAGAGCCCCGCGCCGCATATCCGAGGTCGGCGGCCGCTGCGCCGTCCGGTCCGCGCGCCGCCAGCAGCGCCACGGCGCACAAAGCCATCGCCGAAAGTCTTGTCGCGGCTCTCGCCGCCTCCGCCAAGATCCGCGCTGCAACCGAGGCTGTCATCATCTTTCTCCCGTTTCCCGCGTCTGGGATCGGGATGCGCGACGCTTCCCCGACCGAATCGTCCATCGACGACGATTCGATTTAATCTTACATCACATCGCGCATTGAGACAGCAGAATTCAATCAATACGCGAAAAATACAATCATGAGGACATTAATTCCGGCCTTAGTCCTCCTTGACCTTGAGGCCCTTCAGGCTCGCGAAAACGGAATGGACGTCGATGTCCTCCTCGGCGTCCGGCTGCTTCGCCGGCGCGACGCCGAAAACCTCGGCTTCGGTTCTGCGCTCCTCTTGTGGCGGGCGCGTGGTCGCCTCGGCGGGCATCAGGGTCTGGCTGTGGTCTTCCTCCACATGCGGCCGATCCTTGGCGGCGCGATTGACCTCGAAATCGAGATCGATCTGCGAACAGAGGCCGAGCGTCACGGGATCGGCCGGCGTCAACGCCGCCGAGTTCCAATGCGTGCGGTTGCGGATCGCCTGCAAAGTGGTTTTGGTCGTGCCGGCGAGGCGCATGATCTGCGCGTCTTTCAATTCGGGGTGGTTGCGCACCAGCCAAAGAATGGCGTTGGGCCGATCCTGGCGGCGCGACAGCGGCGTATACCGGGCGCCGCGCTTGCGGGGCGGCTCGGGCAGCCGCACCTTGGAGACCGCGAGTTGAAGCAGGCGATGCGGGTCCTTTTCCGCCACCGCGATCTCCTCGCGCGTCAATTGCCCGGAGGTGATCGGATCATGCCCCTTGATCCCGGTCGCGACTTCGCCATCGGCGATCCCCTTCACTTCGAGCGGGTGAAGTTTGCAGAAATTGGCGATCTGATCGAAGGTGAGGGATGTGTTTTCGACCAGCCATACCGCGGTGGCCTTGGGCATAAGCGGCGCATTACTCATGGTATTTTTCTCCTTGGAGCATGACGATTGAAAATTTAGTCGATCATGCTCTTAATTTTTTTGTTTACCGCATGATCCTATTCAGAACGTCCGCAACTTTTTGGATAGGCCCATGCTCCAGCGCGCGGAAACATTGAGGATCCCGCAAGCGCCGTGGGCGCGCCGACGCCCGCCGCGCAGGGGCGAGGCTCACGAGAAGGGTCTCATGAGACAAGGCTTCATCAGCCAGCCATGACGGGAGTTTTGTTAATATAGGCGGCGGCGCTCCCGAAGGCAATGCGTTCGCCTTTCCCGAACAAATCTTTAACCGGCGCATGATCCCGCCGCGGCGCCACTTGCGGGCTCGCCTGAAGCCACGACTTAATGAAGCCCCGACTTAATAATGGGTTCTGCGGTCGGCGTGTGATAGGCCGCGTGATAGACTTTGCGCGCCACGCCGGGGACGTCGCCTTTTTCATGATCCGCTTCGCTTTGCAATTGGCTGGCTTGTTCATTCTGGCGGGGGCCGTCGCCGCCCTGGCCATCGACGCATCGCGATCGTTCGCGGCGGGACGCCTGATCGTGACGCAAATAAGCGAGACCGCGGCCGCGCTCGCGCCGGCCAAAATGGCCATGCTCCGCGCCGCGCTTGGCCCGCACCTCCATCCGCCGCTCGATCAAATCTTCACGATCATTGCGCGATCGCCGACCTTTCTCGCCTTCGGCGCGCTTGGCCTCCTTGCGCTCCGGCTGGCGCGCAAGCCGGCGCCCAAGATCGGCTATTCCAGCCGCTGATCCGCCCCCGGAAGGGTGGGCGAGGCGGCGGGCAAAGAGGCGAATGAGCGAAGGGGCGCGGGACGCACAAATCGTTAACCAAAACCGTCAAATTTGCAGGCGCGGCGCCTATTGCCATCGTGAAGACAGGAGCTTATCTCAAACGAAACGGAGATTTCGACGACGCATGAATTGGACCCGTGGCGCGGCGGGTTTGTTCTGTTCGAAAGGAGCAGCGTATGTTTGCGTTTCGGAAACCGCTGACTTTGCCGACGGCCGAGACTGCGCTGCCGGGACGCGCAGCGCCGGTCAGGACCGCCGCGACCCATTTCGTCAACGGGCGTCGACTGACGCCGCCGTTTCCGGACGGGATCGAGACCGCCATGTTCGGGCTTGGCTGCTTCTGGGGCGCGGAGCGCAAATTCTGGCAGCTTGACGGCGTTCACGTGACTGCCGTCGGTTTCGCCGGCGGCCTCACCCAGAACCCCACCTATGAGGAAGTCTGCTCCGGCTTCACCGGCCACAATGAGGTGGTCCTTGTCGCCTTCAACCCGACGAAAATCGCCTACGAGGCGCTTTTGAAAGTCTTCTGGGAAAGCCACGACCCGACCCAGGGGATGCGCCAGGGCGCCGACGTCGGCACCCAATATCGCTCCGGGATTTATGTCTCCGACGCGGTTCAGCGCGCCATGGCGCAAGCAAGCAAGTCCGCGTTCGCCGGGGTGCTGGCCGAAAAAGGTTTCGGCGCGATCACGACCGAGATTCTAGATCGCCCGGAATTCTACTACGCCGAAGGCTATCACCAGCAATATCTCGCCAAAAATCCCAACGGCTATTGCGGCCTCGGCGGCACGGGCGTCGCCTGTCCGGTCGGGATCTGCGTTCCCGCCTGATCGGCGAGCGTTGCGCACGGCGCCCTGGCGCGCCGCGCGTCACTGCAAAAAAAAAGCCAATCACTGACGAAACTTCGCTTCGCCGCCGGGTTCAACGCAACCCTAGCGAACCTCCGGCGTTATTTCCGGGGATGAGCCCGGTCTAATCTCGACATTGGAGTGACCGATGCGTTTTCACCAATTTTTTCTGTCAATCGCGATTTTGAGCCTCTGCGCAGCCGGCCCGGCGCTCGCCAGCCCAGCCGTCTCCGGCCCCGCCCCGGCGTCCGCTGCCGCGCCTGTCGGGAAGGCGCTTCTAAACGCCAATGACGCTCCGATCGTTTCCGGGCGCAGCGTCAGCGCGCATCATAAATCCAGGATGCATCACGTCCGGATCAATTCGGACCGGTCGAGCGATGCGCCCCTCGCCAATGAGGCCGCGCCGTCCGCCGAGTGAGCGGCGCTATTTCGCGTTCAGAACCATTCTGCATTCGGCCGGAAGCTGCGCCATCGTCAGAGGCGGTTTGGGCCGCTCCGGCCCCGGCCTTGGATGCAGCACCGCATCGGAAAACCAGTAGTCGAGCGAGGCGTCGCAGCCATCGCCCGGAGGCACGGGATCCTGTTCGCGGCAGGCGGGCTGTCCCGGCGGACAGACCAGCCGGATATGGAAGTGGTAATCATGCCCCCAGTAGGGGCGCACGGCGTTCAGCCATGAGCGATCGCCGGTAGCGTCCCGGCACAGCGCCTTCTTGATCGCCGCATTGACGAAGATGCGCTGCACCTGGGGATCCTGCGCCGCCGCCTTGATCACATTGAGGTGGTCTTGCGTCCAGACCGACGGATCGACGTCGAGACGATCGGGCCGCACGACATTGATCGCCGTCATCTCCTCGCGTTCCGCGCGCGTCAGCTCGCGGGCCGGCATCGGCGTCAGCCAGACGTCGACGTCAAGCCCGATCTGATGCGAGGCGTGCCCGGTGAGCATCGGGCCGCCGCGCGGCTGCGACATGTCGCCAACGAGGATGCCCGGCCAATGGCTGACTTTTGGCACCCTGCGCGCGAATCGTTCGAGAAAGGCGAGCAGCGCGGGATGGCCCCAGTTGCGGTTGCGCGAGAGGCGCATCACCTGCCAGGCCGGTCCGTTGACGGGCAGGGGCTGGCCGCCGGCGAGGCAACCGCGCGAATAAAACCCGATCGTGCGCGCCGCCAGCGGCGCGGGGCCGGCCTCGCGTCCGAACAATTCCTTGGCTGGGGTCGCGGGATCGTCCGGGTGGGCGAGAGGCGGAAGATCGCGCGGCTCAAGCGTGCCCCTGTCCTGGGCCAGCGCGGCGCCAACCGATCCCATGACGGAGAGCACGATCAGGGAAATCAGACGCGATCGCATCCATAGCCTCAGTGGTCGAATCAGGGAAACGCGGACGAGCGTGTCTAACGATAGGAGCGGATTTGCGGCGGCTTTCGAGGTTAGGCAAGCCCCGTCGCGGGGAGCCGATGCGCCAAGCGTCGAGCTTACTTTGATTTGCGCCCCGATATTGCTAAGGAAACGTTGCTGAAATGGAGCCAACGCCCGCCGTGACCGCGCCGCGAAAGCAGAATCTGGCTTTGATCGCCGCCGCCTTCGCGGGAATCGCGGGGGCCTCGGGCGTCGGCCTCGCAGCCGCCGGCGCCCATGTGTCCGCCAGCCCGCTGCTGACTACGGCGGCCGATTTCCTGCTGATCCACGCCGTCGCGGCGCTAGCCCTTGCCGGGCTCGCCCTGGCGTCGCCCCGACGCGGCGGCTGGTTCATCTGCGCCGCCGCCCTGGTTCTGCTGGGCGGCTTTCTTTTTTGCGGCGACCTGTCCGCGCGCGCGCTCGCAGGCGCGCGGCTTTTCTCGATGGCCGCGCCCATCGGCGGATCGCTTCTGATTCTGGGCTGGCTCGTGAGCGCCATCGCCGCCGTCGCGGCCCTTTGGCCAGAACGGCGCGAGATGTAAGCTGGATGAAGAAAGGCGGCGCCGCTTGTCCGCCCGCGTTCCGCTCTCATCTTTTGGAATCGATCGCGTTCATGATCTAACGCGCGGATTTTAGCCGCAAAGCCGTGATGATCTTCGATTTTCTGGACAATGAACGGCGCGCAAGGCACAGTCCGCGTTATTCAACCAAGGCTCGAGATGACGCTTGCGTTTGCTGGCGACCCGCCATCCAAGAGAATCTTGATCGTCGAGGACGAGCCCTTCGTCGCTCTCTCTCTCGTTGACGCTTTGTCCGAACTCGGTTTCGCCGTCGCCGGCTGCGTCGGCAACGTCCCGGCCGCGATCGATTTCATTGGACGCGAGCATATCGACGGTGCGCTCCTCGATGTCCATCTGGGATCGCAGCGGGTCGACCCCGTCGCCGATCTGCTCGCGGCGCGCGCCTGCCCGTTCATCTTCACGACTGGCCTCGGGCGGGTGGATGTTCCGGCCGCCTACGCTGACCGGGCGTTTTTGCAAAAGCCCTTCGGAACCGCGGATCTGGCGTCCATGCTGGATCGAGTGTTTGGCTCCGTTGGTCGCTCGTCCGGATCCTGAGGCTCGCCAGCGCGTTCGCAAAGAAGGCGGCGGCCGCGCGAGAACGATCAGGGAGCGCCGCCGAGAAAAAAAGCGCCGCCGCGACCGAATTCCTCGCCTTGATCGTGACACAGTAAAAGATAAAAAGCGCGTTTCCGCCTGCTCCGCGGCGATGCCGGCGGGCGATTCAGTTTCGAGGGCGCCGGATATCCGATGGCCGAAATGGCGACGATCGATCCCGCTTCCTCGCCGCCGCCGCGCAAACGCGTAGCCGGTTTGCTCGGGATTTTGGCCTTCGGCGTCATTTTGGCCGGCATGGCGGCGGCGGCCGCGCCCTGGCTATTTTCGACCAATGTCTTGCGGCGGGAAATTCTGGCGCAGATCCGGCAGACCACCGGGCTCGTCGCCATTTCGCAGGGCCACGGCGTTTTCGTGGTGCTGCCGCAGCCGCACATCAGCATCGAGGACATCCGCCTCGCCGAGCCCTCAGGCGCGCTGCGCATCGACGCCAAATATCTAAAAGGCTATCTGCGGGTCGCCTCGCTGCTGCGCGGGCGGCTTGAGATTGCGTCGGCGACCCTCGGCGAGCCGCAGATCGCGGTCGATCTCGATGGCCGGCCGATGCCCCCCGACAGCGCGATCGGACGCGCCGCGCAGGCGAAATCGTCGAGCCCGCAGGCGGATGTCGCCGATGAGGCGCGGCTCGGGGTGGTTTCGCTGATCGACGGCAGCGCGCGCCTGACAAGCCGCATCGGGCACATGGACGTTTTGCTCGATGCGATCAATGTCACGGTCGACTGGCGCAAACTCGGCTCGGCGGCGGGTGTCGCCGGGACGATGCGGTTTCGCGGGCAGAGCGCGGACATCGCCGCCATCGTCGAGCGGCCGACGGAATTGCTGCGCGGTGAGCCGTCCTCCTTGAACCTCAAGATCAATGGGCCGGCATTGTCGCTTTCCGCTGAAGGAACCCTTGCGAGCGCCCCTGGCGCGCGATTCGTCGGACGTTTCGTCGCCGCGGCCCCCTCGCTGCGCAAACTGGTCGAGACGGGAGGCTATTTTGTCGAATTGCCGGCGCCTTTCGAGGATTTCGCCCTGAACAGCGATGCGAACATCAGCGCCGACAGCGCCAGCTTCTCCAATCTGCATCTCCAGCTCGACGGCAATAATTACGAAGGCGCGCTCGCGGTGATCATGGGCGAAAAAAGACCGGTCCTTTCAGGCACGCTGGCGGCGGATTCCTTGTCGCTGCGCCCGTTCATCGCCAACCGCACTCCGGCGCTCGGGCGCGACGGGCAATGGAGCCATGATTCATTCGACCTCGATTGGGAAGGTTTCGCAGACGTCGACCTCAGGGTCTCGGCGGCCCACCTCACCCTGCCGGGGGTCGATCTGGACGACGCCGCGTTTTCAGTGATGAACCAGAACGACCGGCTCGACATCGCCCTGATCGAGGCCAAGGCCTATTCGGGCGCGCTCAAGGGGCGGGCGACTTTCGCCAAAACCGACTCCGGCGTCGAAATGCGCGCCAGCGCCACGGCCTCGAAGGTCGATGTCGCCGCGCTCTGGCCCTATTCGATCGAATCGTGGCGCGTCGCCGGCGCGATGTCCGGCTCGGGCAATGTCGAGAGCGCCGGCGCCAGCATGAGCGAACTCATGCGCAATCTGAACGGCCGCGTTCAGGTCTCGCTGGAGCGGGGCGCGCTTGGCGGCGTCAATCTCGATCAGGCGTTGCGCTGGATCGACAAAAAGCCGCTCGGGGTCGCGGACGACATTCGCTATGGCGGCACGGGGTTCGATCGCGTGAGCTTTGGCCTGCGTATCGCGCGGGGCGTCGCCGAGATCGAGGATGGCGCGACGATGCAAAGCCATAGCCTCGATCTGGAGTTCGGCGGCTCCATCGATTTCGGCGAGAGGGCGCTGAATGTCCACGCAACGGCAGTGCGCCTGGGAGGCGAGCCGGAGCCCGGCCGCACGCCGGCGAAGTTCGACTTCGACGTCGCCGGCTCCTGGGACGATATCGCTCTAATTCCCGACGCGGGCAGCCTGATCCGGCAATCCGGCGCCGCGGCGCCTTTGCTTTCGCCGAACCGTCTCGATGTCAAGGCGGCCCCGGCCGCCGAGGGACATTGACTTTGGATCACGATGATTTTGGACTGAATCAATCCAAAATCATGAACGTTATCGGTTCCGGGAGCTTAGGGCGGAACCCGTGCAAAAAAGGCGGCTCCGCTTTTCCTCGTCGCGCTTTCGAATGATCATTCAAAGTTGAACCGATCATGCTCTTTATCGCTTTGTATTGCCGCATGATCTCATTCAAAAAGTCAGCAACTTTTTGGGATGATGCTTTAGCCGCCCTCGCGCATGGCTTCCGAAAGGCGCTCTTCGAGCACGCCGGGTTTGACGAGGACGAGGGCGCCGCGGGTCTTCGCGATGAGGCCTTCCTGCGCCAGAGCCGACAGTTCGCGCGTCACCTGCTCGCGCCGGCACCCGATCCGAGCGGCGAGAACATGATGGAAGGGCGGCGGCGTCACCGCCCGCTCGCCTGGGCAGCCCGCGCGCGGATGCGCCATGCGCAGCAGCTCCGAATAGAGACGATGCTTCAGGTCGAAAATCGAATGTTCGGCGAGCCGGGCGTTCAGCTCGCGAATGCGGCCCGTCAAAATTCGCAAGATCCGCTCGCAAGCGGTCTGCGAAGAAAAAATCACTTCGCGGAAGACATGGGCGGGCATGATACAGAGTTCGGATTTCGTCAGGGCCGTCACATTGGCGGAGCGTTTAGCGCCGTCGATCGCCGTCATCTCGCCGAAGAACTGGCCAGTCCGGCTTTCGCCGAGGATGATCTCCTTGCCCGCCGCCGTGCGGATCAGGACCCGGACCTCGCCCGCGACGATGAAATAGACGTCCGACGATTCATCTTCGTAATCGACGACGAGTTCGCCTTCGCTGAAGCGGCGCCAGGAGCAGAGCCGGTCGAAGCGCTCGAAGTCGAGATCGGCGACATCCTCGAAAAAGGTTATGCGCGCGAGGGTCTGCATGGCTCATCCGACTTGAGGCGCGATTCGCTTTCGGTTCAGCGGCGCCGGTGCAAACGGGGCATTTTCGAGCGAATCGGATGCCGGTTCGCGTGAAGAAAATGCGACAAAACAAAAGGCTAGAGCTGTTTTTCGATTCCGTGGGATTGAAAAACGCTCCAGGCGCCCGCCGATATTGCGGCTCATCAATCGGCGGATGAAAGCGAAGGCGGCGCGGGCGGGTTCGATTAAGGCGGGTCCCCGAATTCTGTCAATGATTTACCACCGCGCCGGGACAAGCGCCGCGCGAAAGCTGTGCGCACGGCGATCCCGTCTGAATGAGTTTAAATGTGAATGTCGAAGGCGTCGTCTTAACTTGACCCTGTTCCGATCTGACCGACTCGGAAAACAGCCCTCTCAACTTGCCGCATTTTCCTGACGCGAACCGCGATCGGCCGAGCTCGAATGCACTCTATCTGCACGAAACGGAGACGCTGAGGGCCCGCGCTTGCTCGGCCAGATCGGCATCCGAAATCTCGCGCAAGGCGGCTCCTTCCGCGAAGGGGATGCCATTGCTCTCAAGGAAGCTCGCGACAAGGCTTCCCTTGATGGCGAAGTTGATGTCGGGCGGAATGTCGCCGGCGGTCGCCACGACCATGTTCGGCGCGCGGCTTTTTGCCGAGACGATGCCGACCACGTTGCCGCTCTGATCGAAAAGTGGGGCGCCCGCATCACCCGCCCGGATGGGTGTCGAAATCTGCAGATATCGGGTGTCGCCGCTGACGCCGGCGAGGGCTGTGACATTGCCGTCGGCAAGACTACTCGAACCCGACAATGAGGGGACAAGTCCCAGCGTCTCGACGGCCTCGCCGGGGCTGACTCTGGAGCGAATGCGCGCCGCTCTTGCAGTTTTGAACGCCGTCTTGAGAACGGCTAGATCGTTGACGGCGTCGCGCGCCACGAGAGTGGCGTCGGCGGCGGCGATCTGGTCCCTGGCGACGGCGATGCGGGCGCAGTTCTCGACGAGATGCGCGTTGGTCACGACATCTCCATCGGAATTTACGAAGAAGCCCACCCCGGAGGTCCCTTCCTTTTCTCTCTGCTCCGGCAGCCTCGGCGCCTCGCGAGCGTCCGTCGGCGCCGCCCCGACAGTGTCGGGCGGCGAAGCCGAAGGCGAGGCGAGTTGGGGCGAGGGGAGCTCGGGGACATCGGCGAATGGCGCGCCGCTCATCGTGCTCGCCAACGAACCTGACATCAAAGTCGCGACGCGTTCGATATGAAGATCGGATGCATTGTGCAGCCAGAAGAGCGACAGCCAGAGAAGCCCCGGATGATCGGCCTGGCAGCGGATGTAGCTGTCGAGGCCGTTTGTGCTTGATGAAACGATGAAGTAATCGTCCTTCAGAATTTTGAATGCGATCTGGCCGCCGTCGGCGACGACCTTTGCGACGACGGAATTATAGGCGGCGGCGAGATTTGCCTCGCGCAGGTAATCATAGGTCAGCCAGACGCGCTTCAGCGGATCGCGCCATGTGAGCCCGTTCTGGTCGCGCTCGGCGAGCAGGCCAAGCCCCATCGGAACCCAGATTGGATGGCCGCGATAAGGATGCGCGATCTGGCGGAAACCCCACATTCCGAGCAAGGGCGAGCTGCTGCGATAAATCTCCGCCAGAAGGTCTTTATCGATGACGCCGTTCGGGGCGAGCCCATTGTCGGCCTGATATTGCGTCGTGGCTTCGAAGAGCTTGCGGCTAAAATCGGCGTCGGCGATCGCCGGCCAATATCCCGTCGCGGTCAGCGCGACCTTGAATGTGAGCCGGTCGGTGACGGGAAGCTGGTCGAAGGCGCGCTGCGCATCGGCGTAGCCTGAAGGCGATGCCGCGAAGGCTGGAAGGCTCGCCGCCATCAAGACGACGATCGCCGCCAAACCGGGGACGCCGCATTGGCGCAGAAATCTCAGCTTGAACCGCATTGGAGAGCCAGCGCTGGAAGCCACATTGAGATCCGGCGAACGGATCTTCGTTTTGCTTCTATATGTGGGTCGCTTGGCCCTGGTCGTCCAGTTCGCTCGCGTGAAATGTTGCAAATGGTCAGTATTTATATATTTAATATAGACCAAAAATAGGACCGCATAAGCGTTAGACAGAAAACCTTGAAATCGAAATGATAGTGTGGCCTTTTTAGGCGTATTTGCGACGGATCCGAAGCCTCCTTTCTGAAGGGTGCATTGCGGAAAGCGTATACACGTATTATATTTGTACAATGTAAAATATTTTCGCATATGCTGAGGCGAAAGTTCGCGATTTGAAATTTGGCGAAGGCCTTTTGAATGTCCTTTCACCGGTAATCCGCCCTAGGCGTTCATTTCTCTATCGAGTCAGGGCGGCATTGCATAGCAAATTTATTTGCTCGTTTGCGCTGCCGCCAATTGGTGAAAGGGGGCCGTATTTTTAATGGCCTGTCGGCAATCGCTTACGCGCCGCGGAATGCTCGACGTTCAAGAATAAGACAGTCGGCTTGCGATTTTATCGTGAGCCTTCAAAATCACTGCGCAATTTGGAGGGGAGCGTCTCACCCGGATCATGCGCGCGAGTCCGTTCGCGTCCTTGTTCGGCGAAATCCCGTTGAATTTTAAATGGATCATTCGCGGCGGATTGTTCAATCCAGCCAGAGTGTCTATGCATAATTTGATTACTGTCAAATTTAAGAACGGGCTGATGCATTAAAATCATACACATAGATAAAAACACAACAATGCGGTGTAATTAGACACATTTGCGTATCTATCTGAAATAACGAAATATTTTTGAAATGTTAGACAGGCATGGAAATGCGGCGCCGCCTTTGCTGAATGATTTCGCCACATCGAGCCCATCTGAGGCGCTCGATTGATAAGGCGCCGCAGGTTTAGGTCGCCGGCTGCAATGCAGTCGGCGTTCAATGTGAGCACCATGGAGGAGACATATGGCAATTAGTACCGCTACCAAGGCAGCGACGGACGCGCTTGGCGCCAATCGGGCCCCGATCAGCGTTGGTCCGCAGGAAGTGCGCCGTTGGCTGCAAAGCTTCAACTGGGACTTCGCCGCGAATCGGACGAAATATCCGACCAAATATCACATGGCGAACGACACCAAGGAGCAGTTCAAGCTCATCGCCAAAGAATATGCGCGCATGGAGTCCGTCAAGGACGAGCGTCAGTTCGGCACGCTGCTCGACGGCCTGACCCGTCTTGAGGCTGGCAATC
>JBKQMI010000082.1:0-4901 GCA_052146775.1 Methylocella sp.
GTCGCTACGCGATCCTTGACCCGGGCGCCCCCGCATTGTCGCGGACCTTTGTCATCAAGACGAAGGAGAGCAAAATGAGCATTCACCATCAAGCCGAAGAACTTCGCGCCGAACTCCGCAACAACACCGACCCCGACGAGCGGGAGCAAATCCGGCGGGAGCTCGAAGAAATCCGGCAGGAGATCGAGCTTACGAAGGAGGATTGAGACCACATCGGATCCGACGACAACAGCGGAGGCACAAAGCCTCCGCTCTCTCTTCGTTGTCCGCCGCGTCAAAAGGTTCGAACGCCGCGCGCCGGCGGATCGCACGGGCGCGCGGCATTAACGAGCCCATTTCTACGCGCGCGCCGCAAAAGCCGCCAATTGCTCAGCGTCGAGCCCTATGTCGCCGCCATCAATCACCTTGAACCCCGACCCATCAACAAGCACGAGTTTCGCCTTCACCACCCGCGCCGCAAACAGCATCCATTCCTTGTGCTTGCCGTCGAACTTCGACGCATCGTTCACCACCAAAACATCCTTGCTTTCAAGCCGATCCTCTTTCTTCATCCACCTCTTAAACAAGCCTTTCGCTCCGACGCTCACAATCCCGGTCTTCCGCTCAAACGCCCTCGCCTCCTCGTAAGTGATTCCAACCCCGCGCAACCGAAGGCCCGCCGCCTCCCAGACGTCCGCCGCGTCTCGCAATGTTCCGTTCTCCCCCACACCGATCGGAGCGCCGGAACCTTCGACGGGCAGTCCGGCGCCGGCCGCCCCACGTTTCGTATACAAATCATCGCCACGGTCATCCGTTCCGAGCCGGACAATCTCGACCGATGATTCAACCCGCGCCAAGGCCTTCGAGAACTGATCCTCCCCGGCCGTCCTCGCCTTTACAAATCGCGCCAAATCCCCTCGCGTGAAACTCGAACGCTCCCGGAGAAGTCCATCCAGAACGAGGACCGGCTCCGAAATAATTCGCTCGCCGTTCCGCCACAAAATCTCCGTCTCCCCAGCGCTGGACACTCCATCCGATCCTGCCGCATCCGGCGATTCGAGATCTCTGCCACTCACCACCATCAAGCGCTCGTTGATGCCAGTTCTTAAGCCGGACTCAATAAATCGCCTGTTCGCAAGCAACGCCCATCGCTCACGCCATCTCAACAATGCGTTCGGACTATACCAATCTGCCTTTTTCTCAGCAAAGCCATCTCCGGAAATATCACGAATCGTCAGCATCGCCTGCGCATAGATCATCGTCGTCCCATCCGCCGCCAGAGCCCGATGTATATTGAGGTCGACAACCCTTCCGCTTGCAACAAATTGAGCAAGAAAAAAGTCGCGGGCCAAGCCGACTCGGCTGAACTCCGATAATTCTTCAGGCATTGCAATATCGATCTCGACGGCTAGCTGGGCGTTGCTGCGCCCCTCGACCGCTTCGACCTCATTCCATAAAGCCGCCCTGTCCAGCCACCGGCCCGGCGCTCCATCGGGCAGTAAAATCCCCGAATGGACCACCTCGAACGTGGTACTGAAGCCATGCTCGGCATCAAGCCGCACGTCATGCAGTCTCGATCGTGAGCAGTACGCCGCCGCCGCCACTGCACTCCGCCCTGCGGAACGTCTAACGACGCCAAAATTCCAAGAAAAATCCATTGCACCTCTCCACTGCCGCCGGCCATCGAAGCCCGGCAAGAGGCAGCTTCCCCTCACTGTGCGCGAACGCAAAAAAGAAAGGTCTTGAACCCAGATTCGCTGGGTTCAAGACCTGAAAAGAAGTGTCGGCATCCTCAACAATCCAGACGATCCCGGCGGCGCCTTCGTCACCCTAAGGCGAGATCGGCCACAACTCCCGCAACCATTTGGCCACAGCGCTCGGCCCGTCCTTTAATTGACGCGGAAGCAGCTGATCGAGTTTACAAGCGGGCTCCCCCGTCGATTTACCCGCGATCTGAACCTGCATCGGAGCCGCCGCGCACCTCGCCAGCGCCGTCGTGGCAGGTTCGTCCTGCCAGCTCCTGATCCCGTAGCCAACCGACAAAATGCCGATGCCGGCCACGAGGCCGATCAGCAAATGGACCCATCTTTCGTTGCGATTGTGCTGCGTCTGTTTGAGGACCAGCCAGGGTTTCATTTCGGTGATCATCCGACGGCCGATGCTTTCGACCTGCCGAGTGAACGATTCATCATATTGAGCCTTGATCTCTTCCTTCGCTTCAGCTGCCGACTTGAGCGCCGCCTCGCCGCTTTTGACTAGTTCTTTCGCCTTCGCAAGTTCCGTCTCCCCCAGATGGTTGATCCGGCCGATCGTTTCGCCGATAACCACCTCCGAGCCCTTCACCTCCGAAACGATCTTCTCCCCAAAGTCCGCAAGCGCGTGCAATGCCACAGCCTGCGCGTGAACGATCGCCCCGAGGGAGCCGTCCCGGTCGACTCCCTCGTTCCAGGCTAAGGTTTCCGCCGCCGCCGCCGCCAAACGGATGTCGCCGGCGGCGGCGGCCAGACCTTTGACCGACGCCGTCACGGCAAAAACTCCGCAACTTCATTTTCCTCGAACTCGCGCTCGAGACGGTCGGTCCACGCTTTCGCTGCAAACTGGGCCAGAGGATCAAGCGACCTGCCACCCGTCCCACGCTTTGATGTCGCGGCCTCATAATAACTCAGGCCCGACCTCCTGATCTGATCCATGTAAACCAGGCGCGGCATCGCGACGATCCTGTTCCCAACTTCCTTACATTCCGGCCGACCCATAATCGCGCTGAACGCTCCGAACGCCGTCTTTCCCGGACGCACCAAATTGTGGTTCATCACCAAAACCGACGGCGCCGCAAAAAACGCCGCTTGATGAATCGCCACAATATGATCAAAATCCTCCATGTCAGGACCAATCGTATAAATCGACAACGGTCGCACCCCGACCGATTCACAAAAAGCCACCAGATCAAGCTCCCGGCACGTTTCGGCCAGCGTCTGATCCCCGGCTCCAAGATCGAGAACGAGCGACGATCTCGACTCGGCCATCTGCGCCACCAACCCGCGAATCCAGTCCATCACATCCGGAGTTTCATCCGTCTCCGGCTGCGAGGCGCCACCGGCAGACCCGGGCGGATAAATCCCCGCCAGCGTCGCATTCCTCCGATCGCCGTCTCCAATCAGCACAGCACGGCCATTTTTCCGCGCGCGCTGGATCACGAAATCGGCGAACGTCGTCCCACCTGTCCGTCCGCGCCCATGTCGCACCATCAAAACCGGAGCCCTCTCAGCCCCTGCTTCTACAATTCGCTCACAAACCTGATTTTCCATGTCGATCTCCCGCACTTCATGTTTTCGGCAAAGTCAACGACCCTCGGCCGCTGTCCTCCGCAAGTTTCCGATACTGGCGTTCCAACGAGGTCTCGCGCTGCCCATCTGGCCCGAGAGGAACTTTTCCTAATGCCGGCGACGTCGCTATCGCCGGCACAACACTTTTCTGAACGCGGTCAGCCGTCGGCGGCGCCCAGTTCGCCGGCAAATCCGACGGCTGGCGCTTGCGCGCCGGGATCCCCGTCCGCATTTCGTGCAGATGTGCAGCCGCCTCCTCTTCCGCCACCGACCGCGCTATTTCCCGCGCAGCGGCGTCGGCCGTAATGTCCCGGCAAACACGTTTCCATACTTTCCAAACCGAACGCCGCGTCGGCCGGGCTCCCCTCGCCCCGACCACGCCCTCTCGACCCATCCTCTCGGCGATCGTCTCCCACGCCGGCTCCTTCTCCGTGATCCAATTCGTGACAAACCCGTAATTGTCTCGTAGCCAGCGATAACTCGCACCCCTACCCCCATAAGGTCTCTCGTCGTCCTCCGCGTTCAATTCGCTCATCACCTATTCCCGCATCGAGGTTCCGCCGCCGCAAGAGCACAGCGCGCCCATGGCTTTTGCCCGCCCCACTGTCCCCCTACTCCGCGCGAACGAGAAATCCAATCCGACGCCCAAAGGCAGTTTTTGTGGCCCGCCGAAATTATTTTTCAATGAGGACCGCGATTCAATGAGGCATGATCACACGTGATCGTGCATCATCAACGCCGCTCCGCGCCGCCTACACCTCATTGCAAACACACAACGAACCCCTGCCTCCATCGCGACGCCATCACGACGCCATCCTGACGCCACAGCGTCCATCACGACGCCAACGTGACGCCAAAAAAACCGCGAAAAACCACCCAAAAAGTAACCCGTTAACACACCATTGCACCCCTGGTGCCTACGGCTCAGGCTACGCCTTCGCACGCCAACGCCAGACATTCTCGCAATAAGGGCAACCGGAGGAGGGCGCACGGCGAGGTCGTGCCGCGCAACAGGGCGGCGGCGCGCTGGCGGAGCCCGATTTCTCGTTCGCGTGGCTCTCGTTTATGCGGGTTCGATGGCCCGCAACAAGCGCTCCAGTAAATAGGAGAGGCCCCGCGCGGCGGCAGGCAACCGTCACTGGCGGCGCGGCGCGCGCTTTGAAAAACGCCCGTGATTTCAAAAAGGTGTCGAAAAATGAAAGCCGAAGAAAGCCAGACCGAAGGCGCCCAAATTGGGAGCCTCCCGGTCGTATTCACGTTTGAAAACCAGGCGATCCGGACCATCGCCAAAAATGACGAGACATGGTTCGTCGCCGCCGACGTCTGCAAGGCCCTGGAGATCCAGGATACGAGTGACGCTATCGAACGTATCGAGGAAGATGAAAAGGGTAAGGAACTAATCCCTACCCTTGGCGGACTACAAAAACTCCTGACCGTTAACGAATACGGCCTCTACACGCTCATTATTCGAAGTGACAAACCTAAAGCTAGAGAGTTCCGGCGCTGGATCACTCATGACGTTCTGCCGTCAATTCGCAAGACCGGCCGGTACGAGGCCAGGCAACAAGACCAGCCACAGATCGAGGAAATTCAGGTCGA
>JBKQMI010000083.1:0-14633 GCA_052146775.1 Methylocella sp.
CTGAGCGTTCGCCGCTCGTTGGCGTCAGATTTTCCCTTTTTCGGCAATTTTCCGCGCCCTTTTGCCGAGCGTGCGAAGGCGGAGCGCATTCAGTTTGATAAATCCCGCCGCATCGCGATGGTCATAGGCGACGGCGCCTTCCTCGAAGGTCACGAGATCTTGATCGTAAAGCGAATAGGGGCTGGACCTGCCGACGACGGCGGCCGAACCCTTGTAAAGCTTCAGGCGGACGCGCCCGCTGACGAATTCCTGACTTTTGTCGATCAACGCCTGCAGCATCTCGCGCTCCGGCGAGAACCAGAACCCGTTGTAGATGAGTTCGGCGTATTTCGGCATCAGCTCGTCTTTGAGATGCGCCGCGCCGCGGTCGAGCGTGATCGATTCGATCCCGCGATGCGCGAAATAAAGAATCGTGCCGCCCGGCGTCTCATACATGCCGCGCGATTTCATGCCGACGAAGCGGTTTTCGACGAGATCGAGGCGCCCGATGCCGTTGGCGCGCCCGAGCGCGTTGAGGCTGGCGAGCAAGGTCGCGGGCGACATCTGCTCTCCGTCGAGCGCCGTCGGGTCGCCCCGTTCAAAGTCGATCTCGATATAGGTCGGCTTGTCCGGCGCATCCTCGGGATTGATGGTGCGGGAATAGACGTAATCGGGCGTTTCCTGCGCCGGATCCTCCAGCACCTTCCCTTCCGAAGAGGCGTGCAGCAGATTGGCGTCGACCGAGAACGGCGCGTCGCCGCGCTTGTCCTTCGCGATCGGAATCTGGTGCTGCTCGGCGAAGGCGAGGAGGGCCGTGCGGGAGGTGAGATCCCACTCGCGCCATGGCGCGATGACCTTGATGTCGGGCTCCAGCGCATAATAAGAGAGTTCGAACCTGACCTGATCGTTGCCCTTGCCGGTCGCGCCATGGGCCACTGCGTCGGCTCCTGTCCGGCGCGCGATCTCGATCTGCTTTTTTGCGATCAAGGGCCGCGCGATGGAGGTTCCGAGCAGATAAAGTCCTTCATACTGGGCGTTGGCGCGAAACATCGGGAAGACGTAGTCGCGCACGAATTCCTCGCGCAAATCCTCGATGAAGATGTTTTCCGGTTTGACGCCGAGCAAAATGGCCTTGTCTCGCGCGGGCGAAATCTCCTCGCCCTGGCCGAGATCGGCGGTGAAGGTGACGACCTCGCAGCCATAGGTCGTCTCCAGCCATTTGAGGATGATCGACGTGTCGAGCCCTCCCGAATAGGCGAGGACGACCTTTTTTACGTCTGATCTTGGCAGGGGCATTTTTTTAGACTCTCGGGTGGCGGTTTGCGAGGCGGACTGATGCCGCGCGACTATAGTTGCGGCGTCTTCCGGTGCAAGGGCGGAGGCGGATGGACAAGTTGGGCGTGAAACTAAAGGGCTCGGCGACTTTGATCTCCGGCATGGATCATCTCGACCATCGGCTCTTGGTTCCGAAGCCGACAGCTGGCGGAATATTTTACCCAAACGGGGCATGTAAATCGCTCGCATTCAGCTGACAAACTACAGATAGTTTTATGCTTGCCATTGGGCACAACAACGATAGGTTGTGCTTGCGGTGCTCTTGTTGCATGACTAACGATAGTTGACATCCAGTCATCATTTTTTGGCGTCCTTAAGTTTGATAATGCGGAGCATCATATGTCTGCAGGCCGAACTCTCCGTGGAAAGATTGTCGCGAAGCTTAAAGAGCTTCAGCATCTTTATGAGGCGGGTCAGATTACCCCCGACTCGAACCAATATTTAGATTTGCTCGCTCTTAAGGAGCTGCAATGGAATATGGTGCAGCTTAAGCAATTCGCTTTCTTCAAGGACGGCGAAAATCCTGAGGAGATGGCCTTTGAGGGGAGGGCCTTAACGAGTCAAACCTTGCATTGATCAATCCGAAATCATGAACTGAGCAATTCCAGGAGTTTCGTGAGAGATGCGAGCGGAAAAGCAGGCTCCGCTTTTCCTCATCCCGCTTGCCTCAAGACTCGTAACCAGAAGCTCCATAACAATGCGATTCGCACAGCAAACCGCGGGAAGCGGGGCAATTCGGGACGCGTCGGCGCGTATTTTGAACCAGCCGAGCCTTGACGTCACATCGATCGACGCTTAACCTCCTATGCGGGACACCCTTCCCCAACGAAGGGCGCCCATCTGAGAGGATGGCGAAATGAAAACGACGATTCCCGCCGCGCGGCCAGCGCGGCCTAATTTTTCGTGCGGTCCGGCGTCGAAGCACCCGGGGTGGAGCCTCGAAAGCCTGGAGAACGTTCCGGCTGGCCGCTCCCATCGCTCCGCGATCGGCAAATCCAAACTGAAGCTCGCAATCGAGCAGACCCGCGAAGTTTTGCAGGTTCCAGCCGACTACCGCATCGCCATCATGCCCGGCTCAGACACCGGCGCGGTCGAGGCGGCCTTGTGGTCGCTGCTTGGCGCGCGGCCCGTCGACGTCATCGCCTGGGAGGCCTTCAGCGAACATTGGGTCATCGACATCGTCGAGCATCTGCGCCTGAAGGATGCGCGCGCGGTGGTCGCCGATTATGGCGAGATCGTCGATCTTTCGAGCCTTGACTTCGACCATGACGTCGTCTTCGCCTGGAATGGCACGACATCGGGCGTCTGCGTCCAGAACGGCGACTTCATTCCGGCCGACCGCAAGGGTCTGACCATTTGCGACGCGACCTCCGCCGCTTTCGCGCAAAAGCTCGATTGGGACAAGCTCGACGTCGTCACCTACTCCTGGCAGAAAGTGCTGGGCGGAGAGGCCGCGCATGGCATGTTGGTCTTGAGCCCGCGCGCCGTCGAGCGGCTCGAAACCCATACGCCGCCCTGGCCTATTCCCAAGCTGTTCCGCCTTGTCGATAAAGGCCGGCTGATCGAGGCGATCTTCGAGGGTGAAACCATCAACACGCCCTCGATGCTTTGCGTCGAGGATTATCTCGCCGCCCTGAACTGGGCGAGATCGATTGGCGGGCTCGACGGACTCATCGCGCGGGTCAACGCCAATGCGAAGGTCATGTCCGATTGGGTCGAACGGACCCCCTGGATCGATTTCCTCGCCGCCGATCCGGCGATACGGTCGACGACCGCGATCTGTCTCAAGATCGTCGACCCCCAGATCGTTGCGTCCGGACGCGGGGCCGAAGCGGCCTTCGCGGCGGAAATCGTGAGCTTTCTCGAAGGGCAGGGCGTCGCCTACGACATCAACGCCTATCGCGATGCGCCGCCTGGCCTGCGCATCTGGTGCGGCGCCACGGTCGATGCGATCGACCTTGAGGCCCTGACGCATTGGCTCGATTACGCCTATGCGAAAGCGAAATGCGAGTTTTTCGCCGAAGCCGCCTGAACTTTCGAGGCGTTTTCATTTGAGCTGCGGGCGTTCTCCCTTAAAGGGGAGGACGCCCGCCGCGTTTTGGGCATGCGCCGTCTCGCGCGAGGTTTGGCCTTGCCCGTGACAGCCCTTCAACCCATACAGGGCGCGCGAGCGTTCTCGACGCTGGCTTTTGAATAGATTCGCTTGGCGAAATGCACCGGGAGAAGCCATTTGGCTCCGCGCGTCCTGATTTCGGATCCCCTGTCGCCGGCGGCCGTCGCCATTTTCAGGGCGCGCGGCGTCGAGGTGGATTTCCAGCCGGAGCTCGGCAAGGACCGGCAGCGCCTCGCCGAGGTCATCGGCGGCTTCGATGGACTGGCGATTCGTTCGGCGACGAAGGTCACCGCCAAGGTGCTGGAGCGCGCGACGCGCCTCAAGGTCATCGGCCGGGCGGGCGTCAGCATCGACAACATCGATCTCGCCGCCGCGACCGCCAAAGGCGTGATCGTGATGAACACGCCCTTCGGCAACGCCATCACCACGGCGGAGCACGCCATCGCGCTGATGTTCGCGCTCGCCCGCCACATCCCGGCCGCCGACGCTTCGACGCGCGCCGGAAAATGGGAGACGAGCCGGTTTCTCGGCGTCGAGATCACCGGCAAAATCCTTGGCCTCATCGGCTGCGGCAATGTCGGTTCGATCGTCGCCGATCGCGCCATCGGGCTGCGCATGCGCGTCATCGCTTTCGATCCGTTTCTGTCGCCGGAACGCGCCCTTGATCTTGGCGTCGAAAAGGTCGATCTGGACGATCTGCTCGCGCGCGCCGATTTCATCTCCCTGCACACGCCGGTGACGCCGCAGACCAAAAACATCCTCTCGGCTGAAAATCTCGCCAGGACGAAGCCCGGCGCCATGATCATCAACAGTTGTCGCGCGGCTCTTGTCGACGAGACCGCGCTGCTCGCCCTGCTGGAGTCGGGTCATATCGCCGGCGCCGCCATCGACGTCTCCGACAAGGAGACGCCAGCGCACAACCCGCTCTTCCTGCATCCGAATGTGGTCTGCACGCCCCATCTTGGGGCCTCGACCCGGGAGGCGCAGGAGAATGTCGCGCTTCAGATCGCCGAGCAGATGTCGGATTATCTGACGCGCGACGCGATTTCGAACGCGGTCAACTTTCCCGCCATCACGGCGGAGGAGGCGCCGAAACTGAAGCCCTTCATCGCGCTCGCCGACCGCCTCGGCTCCTTCGCGGGGCAATTGATCGACAGCAATGTCAGGAAAGTGTCGATCACCTATGAGGGGGCGGTCGCCGACCTCAAGATCAAGGCGCTGACGGCCTCCATGATCGCCGCGCTTTTGCGACCGCTGCTCGCGGACGTCAATGTCGTCTCCGCGCCGGCGGTGGCGAAGGCGCGCGGCATCGTCATCGATGAGGTGACGCGCGCCGCGGAGGCCGATTTCGAATCGATCGTTACGCTCTGCGTCGAGGCGGGCGGCCGGGCGCGCTGCGTCTCCGGCACGGTCTTCAATGACGGCAAGCCGCGAATCATCTCGATCAACGACATCAAGATCGACGCGGCGGTCGGGCCGTCGATGATTTACGTCACCAACGAGGACAAGCCGGGGTTTATTGGCCGATTCGCCGGTCTCCTTGGCAATGCGGGCGTCAATATCGCGACCTTCGCGCTCGGCCGCGATTGCGAGGGCGGATCGTCCATCGCCCTCGTCGAGGTCGATGGCGCCGTTCCGGACCGCGTCCTCGCCGAGGTTGAGAAATTGCCTGGCGTCAGGGAGGCGAAGGCGCTGCGGTTCTGATTCGGCTGCCGATTTAGGACTCAAGGCGTCGTCGACTGGATTTTCGGCCGCAAACTCCTGACTTCACGGTGTTATCCTCTGACGCTTCATTGGGCAATTTAGACTATTTGCGATGCAATTTGGACAACAAAAGGCCTAACTGTGGCATGGATGCCGCGCCGCCCGAAGAAGCGATTTCAGGACGCGATCATCGGTTGAATCGATTGGGATGATGTGTGCCTCTTAAGCTCATGCAAAGGCTTGGATGGAAGGAGCCGCACTTATGTCACCCCGATTTTTCTCTCGCTCAACTCTTGTGGCGGGGCTTCTGTTATCCGTCTCGTTGCAAGCAGCACACGCCGCCGACGTGGCGCCGGCTAAACCGGCCCCGAGCTGGTGGGACACTTTCACCGTCTACGGCGTCGTCGACGCCGGCCTGCTCGTGAACCCCGCTTATCCGGCGAATGGGCTCAACTTCGGCCAGCTTTACACCGATAAAGCCAATTCGCTGATGCTGAACCAGTTTCAGCTGACGGCGACAAGGCCGATCGATCCGACGTCGAAAGACTATGATTTTGGCTTCAAGTTCCAGGGCATTTACGGCTCGGACGCCCGCTACACGCACTTCCTTGGCGAACTCGACTACGCGATCAACAGCCGCTACCAGATCGACATCGTCGAGGCCAATGTGCAGGCGCATCTGCCTTGGTTCGCCGGATATTTGTCTGGCGGCATCGACGTCAAAGTTGGCCAGTTCGTTTCGCTCGAAGGCGAAGAAGTCATCGACCCGACCGGCAACTTTTTCTATTCGCATTCCTACATCTTCAACTTCGGCATCCCGTCCAAGTTGACCGGCGCCGCCTTCGTCGCGCATGTCATTCCGGAAGTCGATATTTACGCCGGGGTCAACACAGGCAACAACACCGGCTTCGGATGGCCTGGCGATAACAACGCCGGCGCCGCCTTCGAGGGCGGCATCGGCCTCAATCTGCTCGGCGGCAACCTGACGGTTCTGGCGACGACGAACATCGGCCCGCAAAATCCGGCGACGCCCCTCGGCTCCGCAACCTGCCTCTGCTATCCGAGCGACACGCTGCGCTATTACAACGACGTCGTCGTCACCTGGAAAGCGACCGATAAGCTCACTCTCGTCGGCGAGGGCAACTACGTCCATGATGATACGCACCAGTTCGCTAGCGGCGCCAGCGCTTACGGCGCGGCGGGATACGCCGTTTACGCCATCAACGATTGGCTGAAGATCCAAGGCCGCGCCGAGGTCTGGCGCGACAACGAGAACTTCTTTGTCTCGTCGACTGGCGTCGACGGCAACTTCAACTTCGTAAATGCCGAGCACGGCTACTACAACTATGGCCAGTACCCGGGCTTCATCGGCGGTTATCCGCCTGCCGGAACTTTCGCGCCTGCGCCGACCACCTATCTTGAGCTGACGGCCGGCCTTAATATCTCCGCGCCGCCGATCCCCAATGTGTTCAATCTGCCGAAAGAGGCGTGGATCCAGAGCGTCACCGTGCGGCCTGAAGTGCGCTACGACTCGTCGCTGAACAGCACGACGCCCTTCAACGTCGGTACGAAATCCTCCCAGTGGACGTTCGGCGGCGATATCCTCGTCAAGTTCTGACCTGCGGCCGTTGCGCTGGCGGTTAATGACGCCCACAAAAAAAAACGCCGCCATGGTCTCGTGGCGGCGTTTTTTTATTTCGCGGCGACGCTCCGAAACGCGATTCCGCGCGGCGGCGTCGCATCATTTCTAAGCCGCTGTTCAGTCAGGCCGCGACGGGGGCAGGCTGAGAGTCGAGGACTTCTGCGTCGACATGGGGCGCGAACGTTACGAAATTGGCGCGGAACATCTTGACGAGTTTCGTCGCGGCGGCGGCGAACTCTTCGCGCGAGGCCCAAGTCTCGACCGGATTAAGAATTGCCGATTCGATTCCGGCCACGCTCAAAGGCGTCGACAGGCCGAAGAAGGGATCCTTGCGATAGGCCGCCATCGCCAGCGAACCGTCCAGCGCGGCGGCGAGGAGGGTGCGGGTCGCCTTGATCGGCATGCGACGGCCGACCCGATATTCGCCTCCGGTCCAGCCCGTGTTGACGAGCCAGCAGTTGACGCCGTGCTTGGCGACGAGATCGCGCAGAAGATTGCCATAGACGCTCGGGTGGCGGGACATGAAAGGGGCGCCGAAACAGGTCGAGAAAGTGGCCTGGGGTTCGCTGACGCCCGTTTCGGTTCCCGCGACCTTGGCGGTGTAGCCGGAGAGAAAATGAAACATCGCTTGCGCCGGGTCGAGTCTCGCGATCGGCGGCAAGACCCCGAAGGCGTCGCAGGTCAGCATGACGATATTTTTCGGGTGACTGGCGCGGCCTGAAGCGGAGGCGTTGGCGATGAAATCGAGCGGATAGGCGATGCGCGTGTTCTCGGTTCTGGAAGCGTCGTCGAAATCCACGGCGTGGGTCAGCGGATCGAGAACGACATTCTCCATGATCGAGCCGAACCGCTCGGTGGTCGAAAAGATTTCCGGCTCCGCCTCTTTTGAAAGCCGAATCGCCTTGGCGTAGCAGCCGCCCTCGAAATTGAAGATGCCGTCCGCGCTCCAGCCATGCTCATCGTCGCCGACGAGGGTGCGCGATGCGTCGGCCGAGAGCGTGGTCTTGCCGGTGCCGGAGAGCCCGAAGAAAAGGGTCGAGACGCCATCTCGACCGACATTGGCCGAGCAATGCATCGGCATCACGCTTTTCGGCGGCAGTACGAAATTCAAATAGCTGAACACCGCTTTCTTGATTTCGCCGGCATAGCTGGTGCCGCCGATGAGCACGATTTTGCGCGTAAAGTCGATGGCGACGATGGTCTCGGACCGGCATCCATGCCGCGCCGGATCAGCTGCGAAAGAGGGCAGGTCGAGAATCGTCAGACCCGGGACGAAGGACCGCAGCTCATCTTTCGACGGACGGATCAGAAGATTGCGAATGAAAAGCGAATGCCAGGCGTATTCTGTGAATACGCGGACATTCACCCGATTGACGGGATCGGCGCCGCCATAAAGATCCTGGGCGAACAGATCGCGGGTGGCGGCATGGGCGCGCATATCGGCGTAGAGCGCGTCGAACTGGGCGGGTGTAATCGCGCTGCTGTTGTCCCACCAGATCGCCCGGTCCGTGATTGCGTCGCGGACGATGAATTTGTCTTTCGGCGATCGTCCGGTATGCGCGCCGGTTTGCGCAACGAGCGCGCCGCCCCGCGCGATCCTGGCCTCGGCGCGGCGAATGGCTTCTTCGTAAAGTCGTGGAGCTTCGAGGTTGTAAGAGATGTTTCTCAAGCCTTTGAGGCCGGATTTCGTGACTCCGAAAGAAGGATCAAAGAAATCAGCGTGTTTCATCATCGATGTCTCCCGCCTCCGGCGACGCGGCCAAACGCCCGGAAGAATGGCCGCACGCGCAGTCGCGCCAAGCCAATTAAACGCGGCGATCGCCGATCAGTTCGAAGGGCTTCTCGAGTGGCGTAGAGCGCTACGACCTTCCACGCGCCGGGTCAGACGCAGCGGCCTCTAGACATCAACATATTTCGGGATAATAGATAAGTCAAATATGCCTATCGAAATATCACATAATGATTCCAAAAATGCGCCGGTGATCTCGATGGCCGCCGCACGCAACTTCGGCCGCGGTCCCATGAGGGCGCGCCGTGGTCGATCGTCGTTTTGGGACTTGCCGGCGGCTGAGCGACAGATTGCGGCGATCGTCGCAATTTTAGCACAATATTAGCGAAGGTGCGCTGGCGGCTGAGGATTGTTCGCCGGATTGGTATCGTGCTTGGACAACCGCGTGATCAGCTCCCCGCCCACGAGCGGCGTCAGGTCTGATTCCAGCGCGTCCGCCTTGTCCCTCGCATAGACTTCATCGCCGTCGACATAAAGGGTGAAGGATTTGATGTATTTCGCCTTCTTCGCCGGATCCTCGATTGTCGCCTTGGTCCATTTATACAGTGGAAAGCGTTCGGCGCCATGTTCTTCAGCCTGGGCGACATAGTCGGCGAAGGCGTCGTACTGGCATTTCAAAATCGCGTGATGCCTGCTCAGAATCTCCGTTAGCGGCCTGATCGCCTGATTGCCGGGATCGCTTCGCGCCGTTTCCGCGAAATTGTCGGCGAGATTGATGCGTATTTGATACGCCAATTGATCGCTCATGTGGGATCTCCTTCACTGCAGGGGCTTCAAGGCACGGGCGGGCGCATCGTCTTCGCTGCGTCGATGGTTGTTCGCGTCAATTACATCGTTGACAATATTATTGAAGCTCCTCCCGCGCGCAACTCACGCCTTGCGGAGGTGAGGCGGCGCTTCGCGCCGGAGGCGCTAATGAACGCTCATCATCTCCAGTTCCTGCTGCATGGCGTTCGCTACGGCTGCGTCGCACGAATTGGTGACCGCGATCGGCGAGCCATCCGCGGCCAAAAGCGCGAAGAGCTGCAATCCGGGCTGCAGCGCAGGCGCCGCCGGAAACAGTCGGTTCACATCTTCCGAGCGCATCGCCTTCAAATAGGCGACGCGTCCGCCGCCAAGGCTCGCGAGCTGTTCGTTCGTCATCCTCAAGGTTCCGCCGTCTTCACTTCCTAACATTTGAATTGCTCCTTCGCGTGTTGCCGTATTTCCGGCTCTGCGCAGTCATGGTTTCTGATCTTGCGCCTTCGCCGGTTCTCATTCTTGTTCAGCCTCGGGCGGCGCGAGCTCCACCGAGAGAAGCCCACGCTCCAGCGTAGCGCCCACAACGCGCATCGCCTCGGCGAGCAGAAAAATGCGCTGGAACTGCCGCGCGGCGATGCCGCGATAAAGGTGAGAGCGCTCCCTTTCGTCCCTCTGGCGCCCGCGTATGACGAGTTGCCCTCGCTCCTGAACGATCTCGATCTGATCGGCGCTAAAGCCAGCAACCGCCAGGGTGATCCGAAGCCTTGCGGTCTCCGCCCCCTGCGCCGGGATCCGCTCGATATCATAGGGCGGATAGCCGTCGGAAGCGGACCTCGACGTCTTCGCCAGACTGCGCTCGACCACGCCGAACGCGAGCACGAAAGGTGTAGGGGAATTCGATCCGCGCGCCATGGGCGAAGCTCGCAAAAGCCTTCGACAAAGGGCCCCTCAAAGAGGCGACCCGCGGCTAACGCCGTACATACGATATGGAGAGGGACGCCGCCGTTTCAATAGGCAGCCGACGCGGCTGGTCGTCGTGCGGGCTCGATGCGATTTTGCCGGTACGCCAAATTCATCGGATGAGGCGCCGCGCTCGCTTAAAGCAGGCGCCGGACGCGGCGGAACCGCAAGGTTCTGGAAGGCGGAAGTGGAAGAAGGAGCTGGAACGAAATCTGGAGGGGGCGGCGGGGCCGCCGGTCGAAAACGGACCGGCGGCCGCGACTTTAGGCCGCCTCTTCGATATCGGCTTCCGCGTCGTCGGCCTCGATCTCTTCGACCTTGCCGCGCCGGGGGCCTTTTTGAAGCTGCGCTTCGATGGCCTTCAACGTTTCCGTCTCGGTCAGCTTTTGCACGATCACGACTTCGCGCGCCATCCGGTCGAGCGCAGCCTCATAGAGTTGGCGTTCGGAATAGGACTGCTCCGGCTGCGCGTCCGAGCGATAAAGATCGCGAACAACCTCGGCGATGGAGATGAGATCGCCGGAATTGATCTTGGCTTCGTACTCCTGCGCGCGGCGCGACCACATGGTCCGCTTGATGCGAGCCCGGCCGGTCAAGGTGTCCAGCGCCCTCCTGACGATATCGGCGTCGGCGAGTTTGCGCATGCCGACGCTCGCCACCTTCGGCGTCGGCACCTTCAGGATCATCTTGTCCTTGACGAAAAGGATCACGTAAAGCTCGAGCTTGAAGCCGGCGACTTCCTGTTCCTCGATCGCAACGATCTGACCGACGCCATGAGCCGGATAGACGATGAAATCGTTCGGCCTGAAGCCCTGCCGCGGAGCGCTCGATGGCTTGACGGGTTTGCTGATCGCGACAGCCGCCTTGTCGCCGGACTTCGCCTCGCCATGCGCCGCCCCGGCGTTTGCAGGAGCGGGAGAAGCCGCGCGCACGGCCGTATCAGGCGGCGCGTTCACGATCGCTTCGGCTACAGCCGTGTGCGCCTCCTCCAGGACGATGGAGGAGGACTCAACGGAGGTCTTCTTTTCAATTTTCTTGGCCACTTTTTTTTGCTCATCTTCGGACGGGATCGAATTCACGGACGCCGCAGCCCGCCCTGGAGTAACTGCGCGGCCAATTGATTGTCGTTTCGAGGCCTCGATTAAATCGATGACCTCAGGCCCGGAGACGCCGCCCGCCTGAACCGGGCGGTTGTCGGCGGGCCGCTTCTTCGCGGTAGGACGGACCGAAGCCGCGACGGGCTGCGGCGGCGCTTTGACGCGTCTCCCGATCGTGGCGCCCACAGCTTCGCGTTTTACCGCGCCCGACGCGGTCTTTTTCGCCGCAGCGGCGGGACGAGAGGCTTCTTTGGCCCGGACGGCCGACCCGACTGACTGCGCCTTCGCCAAAGGCTTGTTCTTGCTGGTCGGCTGAACCCGGCCCGCCTTCGCAGCCTTGCTCCGCTCAGAAGTCGCGCCAGCCTCCAAAACTTTGCGCCGCTCAGGATCCTTGGCCGTGGCGGAAGCCTTGGCGGTCGACGCCTTGACCGCCACGGGAGCCTTTACGGTTGCCAAAGCCTTGCGCGCGCGCGCCGATTTCCGTGCTCCCGCGCTCGCCACAGCGGCGGACTGCGATGCGCTTTTCCGCTCCGCCGCGCCAACCTTGGATTTTGCGGCGGCGTCAGCCTTATCCGGCGTCGCTTTGACAGCGCATTTACTTGCTTTTGTCCCCGCTTTTCGAATTTGCGTTTGCTTCATTTGCCGGAGGGCTGTACTGGCGGATTCTGCCTTTAACGGCTTAACGGCCTTCTTAGCGGACCCCATAGGCGCTCCCTTTCATGTTCCGCTTTGGAGACGGAACAGCCTATCGTCGGCGGATCGGGAATCCGCCGCTCCCATGATTCACGGCGTGCGCCGTGAACGTCCCTCCCGGGGTTACTCCTGATCGATGATCATCCGTTTTTGATGAAGCGAACTGAAAAAGGCGAGCTTTCACCCCAAGGGCAACATCACAAAAATGTCCTGGCGCTATATGTTGCAGCCAGAACCCGGACGGCGACGAAGTTCTAAAGTCCCATATTAGCGACCAACAAAAAAAGTATAACACAGAAAGTGACAAGAATCAAAAGATTTGATGTGCCTGGGATGTCTTGGCGTTCAAAAACCAGTGGACGCGAATTCTGCGCTCTGGTCGAAGAATGCGGCTATCGCGACCTTGGGCGGCGCTTCCGCCCAAGCGTCAATCGCCGCTGCCGGGCTCGGACGAAAAGAATTCTTTGAATTTGCCGGGCTTGCCGTCGAATTCCTTTGCGTCAGGGGCGGGCTCGCGCTTTACGGTCACATTGGGCCATGATTTGGCCATTTCGGCGTTAAGTTCAAGCCATTGTTCGAGGCCCTGCTCCGTGTCGGGCTTGATCGCCTCGGCGGGGCACTCCGGCTCGCAAACCCCGCAATCAATGCATTCGTCCGGATGAATGACGAGCATGTTCTCGCCCTCATAGAAGCAGTCGACCGGACAGACTTCGACGCAATCCATATATTTGCACTTGATGCAATTTTCCAGGACCACATAGGTCATTAAAAAGGCTCCTTGGCGGGCAAAGCCCGCGCACCATCGGAGACGAATCAGGATTTGCCCGGCTTGCGACAGTCCGGCCGCGGCATTTAGGACGAATCCTTTTCGTCCGGGCGCACTCGGCGGCGAGGCGTGACCTGCTGGCGGGTGACCCCGTCTTTCAGGTGGAAGCCTCCCTACCGCTTTTGCGTCCCATAATCAAGCTGCGGCGATGCGCCTCGCCGCGCTACCGAACACTCGATCGCAGGGCCGCAGGTCAGCCCCGCGCCGCGGAGTGGGCGCTCAAATCCTCGAACAGGAGGCGCGCCTCGGGATAACCGGCGCGCCGTTCGCCGGGATCCAGCACGCGCAACACACGAACCTCGCGTTCGAGGGCGATGGTCAAGACGTCGCCTCGCGCAACCGCCTTGGCGGGCGCATCGACGCGACGCGCATTGATTCGCACATGGCCGGAAGAGACGAGTTCGCAGGCGCGTGCGCGGGTCTTCACAACTCGCGCGAACCACAGCCATTTGTCCAGCCGCTGAGTCTCGGCCATGCCTTTTCCTGATCCGACTGACCGATTAACTAGTTATCGCCAGTCACGGATTCAAGCGAGCAGACCCGTCGGCCCGGGGGCGAGCGGATTGCGTCCCAGCGCCGCCGCATCCGGGCGATCTATCGCCGGCGCGCCTGTGAAAGCCTTCCACAGACCGTCGACAAAAGCTGGCTCCATGTCGCGCAGAATGAAGACGATGCGCGTCGCGCGGTCGTTATCCGGCCAGGCCGGCAGCCGCACGGGCGGATGAAAGACATGCTGAACCCCGTGGATGACGACGGGCTGCGCCGGATCGTCGGCGAGGGCGACGATCCCCTTGACGCGCAACAGGCTCGGCCCGTGCGCATGACGCAAAAGTTCGAGGAATAAATCGAACGCGGCGCTGGGGATCGGCGTCTCGCAGCGCATGCAGAAGGCGCGAATCCGGGCGTCGTGCCGGTTGATGTCCCCCGAAGCGGGAGCATGGGCGTGAGCGTGTTCATGATGGCGGTGGTCGTGGCCGTCGTCGTCGTCGTCGTCGTGATCAGGCTCACGCTCGGTTTCGAACGCCTCGGCGTTCAGCCAGCGGCGGACATCGATGGTCTTGCGTTCCGGATCGTAAAGGCCGGCGTCGAGAAGGGCCGTCGCCGACGCCTCGCCCTTCGCCGCGTCGACGAGGCGTGCGCCGGGGTTCAAGCGTTCAAGTCTCGCACGCAGGTCGCGCAGGGCCGCGGCGCCGGCGTCGCCGCTGACAAGATCGGTCTTGGCGATGACGATCCGGTCCGCCATGGCCGCCTGCTTGACCGCTTCCTCATGCGCGTCGAGCGTCGCCGCACCATTGACGGCGTCGACCAGGGTGACGACGCCATCGAGACGAAACCGCAGCATGAGATAGGGGTGGTGCATGATCGTGTGCAGCACCGGGGCCGGGTCGGCGAGCCCCGTCGTCTCGATGATGACGCGCTTGAACGGCGTGATGCGGCCATTGTCGCGCCGGCGCAAAACATCCTCGAGAGTCGTAATGAGGTCGCCGCGAATCGAGCAGCAAAGACATCCGGATGTCATCACCAGCATGCCGTCGCCCGATTGTTCGACGAGGAGATGATCGAGGCCGATTTCGCCGAATTCGTTGATTATGACCAAAGTGTCCGCTAGGGCGGGATCCTTGAGCAAATGATTGAGCAAGGTGGTCTTGCCGGCGCCGAGAAATCCGGTGATGACCGTCAGCGGCAAAGGCGGCGGCGGCCGTCGCGGCTCAAGCGCCGCAGGTCGATCCCCGCGCGCCGGATCGCCGCCTTGA
>JBKQMI010000084.1:0-9203 GCA_052146775.1 Methylocella sp.
GATTGCCAGCCTCAAGACGGGTCAGGCCGTCGAGCAGCGTGCCGAACTGACGCTCGTCCTTGACGGACTCCATGCGCGCATATTCTTTGGCGATGAGCTTGAACTGCTCCTTGGTGTCGTTCGCCATATGATATTTGGTCGGATATTTCGTCCGGTTCGCGGCGAAGTCCCAGTTGAAGCTTTGCAGCCAACGATGCACTTCCTGAGGACTAACATTCATCGGGGCCCGATTGGCGCCCAGCGCGTCCGTCGCTGCCTTGGTAGCGGTACTTATTGCCATATGTCTCCTCCAATGGTGCTCACATTCGCACTCTTAGCGTTTCCGCTGAGTACCTAGGCTTTTGCCGGGGAAGCTGTCCCCAGATCGTCCTTTCATCGAACGGAAATGAATGTGCTCGATGTGGCTATAAAGGTGAGCAAGGCAGGCGCCACGCTTTCCGTACTTTCTTTTCTTTCATTATATCTTTCAATTACAATTAGTTACGTGACTATGAAAATACATCATCCATTCAGCGATCGCGATCATCCGGCTCATTTGAATCCAATCATGGATTTACGATCGCGGTGCGCGAACTTCATACAGACTGAACAAGAGTTCAAGAATTATACAGATCTGAAAGGGCCCGCTCGGGGAAAATGGCTCGACCGTCACAGGCGCTTCATCTTCGATTTTGCGCAACCTTGCACCCCCAGCTCAATGCGCCGCGCGACGAACAAGTACGAAAGCATTTTCGAATGAAGCGGAGGCCGGTTCGCGTGAAGGAAATGCGATAAAAAAAGTTAGAGCTGTTTTTCGATTCCATGGGATCGAAAATCGATCGAGCTTCCGTCGTTGCTCCAGCCAATTCAGCGCGCCGCGGAAACATGCGTTCGGGTGAGCGGGGTCGTTTCGTCGTCGGCGCCAATGACGCGCTCGTTCGATTGCGCCAAGGCCGCGACGATCATGGCCCGCGCGTTTCTCCGCGTTCCAGCGGCGGGCGCCTTCTGACAGGACACGCGCCCAGACCCGGGCGGCCTTCTCATCGAATGGGACCCTGCCCCGGGCCGACAACCCATGACGGCGAGGAACTGCGCAATAGCGTCGACGACCGCGGGACATGGACCAAGGTTTCGCGTCGCATCCGAATGCGCTCGAACGAGTCCATCCTTTAGCCTTGGAACGGACGCGCTTCCTCCGGCAGCATGATCGGAATGCCGTCGCGGATCGGATAGGCGAGCTTCGCGGCGCGCGAGATCAGCTCCTGATTCTGCGCGTCGTACTCAAGCGTCGTCCTCGTGCGCGGACAGACCAGAATCTCAAGCAAGCGCGGATCGATGCGCGAGGCTTCGGGCGCAGGCCTCGGCTTTATCGTCTTGTCGCCCATCGATCGATCGGTCCTTACTGCAAAGTGGGATGCGCGTTCTTGCCGCGCGCGAGTTCGAATTCGGTCATCGCGACGAGCACATCCGCGCGGCCCTTGAGATCCTTGGCTTCGAGCAGGGCCTGCTTCTCCTTGGCGCCGAAGGGGCTCATCATCGATAGCGCATTGACGAGCGCTTCGTTGGGCGCCTCGTGAATGCTGTCCCAGTCGAGCTGGAGATCATTGGTTTCGGCGAAGCTGCGCAAGGTGCGCAGCAGCCCGTCGCGATCGACGAGATCCTCCCCGGCGCGGGGGCTGAAGTCGACGGTGAAGGCTGAGAAATCGACGCGCGCCCGACGATAAGGGGTCAAGACCTCGATTTCCTCGACGATCCTGAACCTTGCGACGCCAGTCAGAGTCAGGAGATAGCGCCCGTCACCCGTCTCGGCGAGCTGGGTGATGCGCCCAGCGCAGCCGACCGGGAAAAGCCCGAAGGCGGCGTCGGGATTTGGCTGAATCATGCCGATGATGCGATCGCCTTTCAGGACGTCGTCGACCATGGCGAGGTAGCGCGGCTCGAAAATATTCAGCGGCAACTGTCCGCGCGGAAGCAGCAGAGCCTTGGCGAGCGGAAAGATCGGAAACGACGAAGGCAGCGTGTCCGCGTCGCTATAGGTCCGGTTCAGGCTCATGTGCAGGTCCTCAGCCTCGTCAGACTTCGGCGTCGCGGGAAAGATCGCCGCTATCGGCCGCCGAAAGGCGCATTATACTATGCTTGCGAAGAAAAAACCACGTTCCGTCGAAACGCGCGACGTCCGTTTAGATTTCAACAAGGATGCGGACGATTTCGTCCGGGTGCGTGATCATTGCTTCGTGCGGCGCGGCAAGCTCGATCCAGATCCAGCCCGGCCAGGCGCGCACCAGTCGAGCCGAATTGTCGATCACCGGAAGCGAGGACTCCGTCAAACGCACATAGGTGCGCGGCAGTCCATTGCCCACCGGGCTCCGAAGCGCGAGCGCGCTCGTACAGGCGCGGAGCGGATGCGGCGTCAACCGCCGCATAACCCAGTCGCAGTCGGCGGTCCCCTCCTTCAGGCCCCAGGACGGAGACAGACTCGCCGGCGGCGGAATGGCGAGGCCGCCATTGGCGCGCTCGGCCGCCGCGATGCGCGCTTTCGCCTCTTCCGGGGGGTAGGTCGAGAAGGCGCTTGCGCCGCCTTCAACCACGACGGCGTCAAGATAAACGAGATGCGCGATCGTTTCCGGGATGCGGTCGGCGACGCCCGTAATTGGAACGCCGCCGAAACTGTGACCGACCAGCACGACCTCAGCCAGTTCATGCGTCTGGATGAGCGCGACGAGATCCTGCACAAAGGTGTCGATGGTAATGTCCGGGCCGAGGAGATGAGCCCGGTCGCCCAACCCGGCGTAGCTCGGCGCAAAGGCGCGATGGCCGAGGCTGCGCAGCCGATCCGCGACCCGCGTCCAGCACCAGCCGCCATGCCAGAAACCATGCGCCAGAACGAAGGTTTTCCGCCTGTCGCTCAAGCCTCGCCGCCCGGTCAGGAGAAGAGGAGCGTCGAAAGCCTCTTGCGCGCGGCGAGCGTCGCCGGTTCGGCGGCGCCCCACGCCTCGAAAAATTGCAGGAGCTGCTTGCGGGCGCCATCGTCGTTGAAGCTGCGGTCGCGCCGGATGATGTCGAGAAGCGCGCCCGCAGCCTCATCCCGGCGGTTTTGCGCATTGAGCGCGATCGCGTAATCGAAGCGCGCCTGATGATCGTTCGGGTCTGCTTCCGTCTTGCGTTTCAGCTCGGCGAGATCGCCGACGGCGCCCGCCTGTTCGGCGAGGGCGAGCGCCGCCCGCGCCGCGCCGAGGCCCTGATGCTGGTCGGAGCCGGCAGGCGCCAAGTCCAGAATGGCCCGCGCGGCTTCGAGATCGTCAGTCTCGATGTGGAGCCTCGCGAGCCCGGCGAGCGCCTCGAGATCGGCCGGGTTTTCATCGAGGATCGAGGCGTAGATCTCCGCCGCCGCCACGGCGTCCCCGGCGACGAGCAGCGCTTCGGCTTCGGCGATCAAATCGCCCGCGCCGCCGATCGGACCAACGAGCCGTTCGATGAAGCCGCGCACCTCGGATTCGGGCAGCGCGCCCATGAAGCCGTCGACCGGCTGCGCGCGCTGGAAGGCGATCACGGCGGGAATCGAACGGATGCCGAGGCGCCCGGCGATGTCCGGGTGTTCGTCGATGTTCAGCGTGACCAGCTTCACCTTGCCGCCGGCCATTTCAACGACTTTTTCGAGAATCGGCGCCAGCTGCTTGCAGGGCTCGCACCAGGGCGCCCAGAAATCGACGAGAACCGGCTGGCGCGCGGATTCGGTCATGACGTCCGCGGCGAAGGTCGCCGCCGTCGTCGCCGTCTTGCCGACGGCCGCAGCGGCGCCTCCAATCGGCTTGGCTTGCGGATTGGCTTGTTCGCCGTCGAGGCCATATAATCCCGCCATGTCCCGCTCTCCTCTGGCGCCGCCGCCCAAACCCGTTCATTGGCCAAAATGGAGCCTCGCCGCGCAAACCGCAACCCTGAACTCGCCTTATCCCGGCCTCCGCAGCCGGCGGCCAGGCGCCGCCCCCGGGACGACGCGTTGAAGCAAGCCTGCGCGGGCAAGAATCCTGGCAAGCTCCTCGATCCGCGCATTCGCGCGCCAAGCGTGAAGGGACCCTCGGTGCATACTCCTGACGCCGTCTCACTCGAGGTCGCCCGCCGCCTCGATCAACGCCTCGGCAAGATCCACGCGCGCCAGCGCATCGGCATCGAGGAGGATCACGAGGCGCAGGCCTTCGGGCAGGGACTGAATTTCTTCCATATCGAGAACTGGTATTCGGTGCATGCGATGATGCGCCTCACCCTGCGCCTTTGCGGCCTTTACGCGCGGGGCCAGCGCAACGCCGCGCGGGTGGAGATCAGGCGCAACGCGATTTGCTCGGCGCGCCTGCCCCCGGCCTTCGAAGGCTTCTCGATCCTCCACCTCAGCGACCTCCACGTCGAAATGAGCCGGGCCGCGATGGAGCGAATCGGCGAACTCGTCGCCGGCCTCGGTTACGACATCTGCGTCATGACGGGCGATTATCGCGCCGGCACATTCGGCCCCTATCAGGACTCGCTGGCGGCGATGGCGGCGCTGGTCGGCAGCCTCAAGGGACCGATTTACGGCGTGCTCGGCAATCACGACACCATCAAAATGACGCCGGGCCTCGAAGACATGGGCGTCGCCATGCTGCTCAATGAATCGGCGCGCATCGAGCGCGGCGGAGAGGCGATCCATCTCGCCGGGATCGACGACGCGCATTTCTTCCGCGTCGACAATATCGAGAAGGCCGCCGCGGACGTTCCCTTCGACGATTTCTCCATTTTGCTGTCGCATACGCCCGAAATCTACCGCCAGGCCGCGCATGCCGGTTTCGATGCGCTTTTGTCCGGCCACACCCATGGCGGCCAGATCTGCCTGCCGGGATCGATCCCGATCACGCTCGATGCGACCTTGCCCCGCGCGTTCGGCGCCGGCGCCTGGAAATATAAAGCCATGAGCGGCTATACTTCGCGCGGCGCGGGTTCGAGCGTGCTGCCGGTGCGGCTCAACTGCCCACCCGAGATCACGCTGCACACCTTGCGGCGCGGCTGAAACTTAGTAAGGCCGCTCGCGAATCTTGAGGCTGAACAGCGCGCGCGAAAGCGCCAGCTCGCCGATCCAGAACAACAGCGTCGCGACGAGGACGTCGGCGAGCGTGAGGCCGAGCGGCGCGGCGCAGACGATCAGCGGCAGCAGGCTTTCGGGGGCCTGATCCAGTCCCGGCGCCATGCTGTGGGGCGGCAGCTTCAGGCGGCGCTTGACGAAGCTCGACAGAAGATCGCCGGCCATTGCGGCGCCCCCCGCCAGCGCGCCGACCCGCCAGTCGAGGCCGAGCAGAGGCGCAACCATCGCGGCGGCGAGAAGGCTGGAGAGGAGGCCGCGAATGGTCTTCGAACGGCCGAACAGCGGCTCGCCGTCGAGCCAGAGCGCGCCACAATCGAGCGGCGCCGCGCCCCATGCGCCAAGCGCCCGCGTCGCCAGAACTGGCGCGCCATTCGCCGCCAGGACGAGAACAAGCCCCTGAAGGATAGGGACCAAGTGCATTTCGACGCCTCACGCCGGCCCGCGCCGTCCACGGCCGGGCTCAAGCCGCTTTGATCATTGTCGAAGGCAACGCGCCGGAGCGCGCCTGAGTTCCCTTACGCAACCGCGGCGAGCATCAGCTCCAGATTCTGCAGCGCCGCACCCGAGGCGCCCTTGCCGAGATTGTCGAGCTTCGCGATCAACACCGCCTGACGGCGCGCCGCATTGGCGAACACGCGCAGCTCAAGATCGTTCGTCCCGTTCAGCGATTGCGGCTCGATCCTACCGTCCTCCTCCGCCCGCCTCACCCGGACGAATTTGCTCCCGGCGTAATGGGCGGCGAGAGCGGCCTCAAGGTCGGCGCCGAGCGGCTTTGCCGGCAGATGGTCGAGAAACAACGGGATCGAGACCAGCATGCCCTGCGCGAAATTGCCGACCGATGGCGCAAACAGGGGCCTGCGCGAGAGGCCCGAATAAAGCTCGATCTCGGGCACGTGCTTGTGCTCCAGCGAAAGCGCATAGATCTCGAAGGCGGGCGCAACGCCCCGCTCATAATCGGCGATCATCGCCTTGCCGCCGCCGGAATAGCCCGAGACGGCGTTGATCGCGACCGGCCAGTCGCGCGGGATCAGGCCCGCATTGACGAGCGGACGCAAAAGCGCGATGGCGCCGGTCGCATAGCAGCCGGGATTGGAGACGCGCCGCGCTTTCCCGATGGCGTCGGCCTGGCCGGCGCCAAGTTCCGGAAAGCCATAAGTCCAGCCCTCCGCGACGCGATGGGCCGTCGAGGCGTCGAGAATGCGCGGCCCCTTGTCGCCGAGCTCCGCGACGATGCCTGCAGTCTCCCGCGCGGCGTCATCCGGCAAGCAAAGCACGACGACATCGACGCCGGCGAGCAGCGCTTTTTTGGCGCCGGCGTCCTTGCGCAGCTCCGGCGCGAGGCTCACGAGCTCGACGCCGGATCGCGCCTGGAGCCGCGATTTGATGCCAATCCCCGTCGTGCCGGCTTCGCCGTCGATGAATATTTTTCCGTGCATGGTTTTGGACTCGGCTGGATGGAGCAATCTGGAGCAGCCTAACCTATCAGTTTTTGCCGGGCCGGGCGCGCCTCGCCGTCGCTCGCGTGCGACTCCACCGGCTCCGCGCCTTCATTTGCCCGGAACGCGAAGACCGTGCAACATGCCGGCTTGCGCGGCGCCGATCCGCGCCGGGTCTGCGTCCCGTCAAGCGCGATCATCAATTTTCCGGGATCTTCTTTGGATGGACGCTTTTTCGTTTGCCCCCGCAGCCGCCAGACTCATTTCAGCTATAGGCGCAATCGCCTTGATCCACGCTTCCGGCGCGGCTCAGGCGCAGAGCAATGACGATCGCCACGCGCCGGCTTCGTCCGCCGCGGCCGCGCCGACGCTTGGCGCCGCGGCGCTTGCGTTTCATCCGTGCGGAGGCGTCGGAGACCTCTCCACCGCCCCTGTCGCCACGGAAAGCGCGGGCAGCATGATTCTGCTCTGGGTCGGGAGGGGAAAGCGCGGCGCTTTCAGCGCGGCGACGAACCCGACCGACAACAAGGGCAATAATTATCGTTTGCTCGGTTCGGTCGAAACCTATGCGCCGCTCTGGCCTGATTCAGGCGAGGCGGTCTACGCGTCGACATCGGCCGCGGGCGGCGCCGGCCACGTCTTCACGGCGCCCCTGCCCGCCTCCGACGAAATCACCCTCGCGGGCGTCGAGATCAAAAACGGCGGCGTCGTTCAGGATTATAAATGGAGCAAGGCGCCTTCGGGTCAGGCGCAGGCGAGCCTCAGCGTGACGACGACGGGACCGGCGACACTGATCGCCATCTGGGCCGGCGATTCAGACGGAGACGCCACGGGCAATGTGACGGCTGTTCCTGACAATGGATTTCGGACGATCAGATCCCAGACCTACGCCAAATGCGGGGTTGAGGTCTTCGTCGCCGCGAAGGATGTCGCCGCCCCCGGCGCCTATGATGTCACGTGGACCGCGACGCCCGCTCAAGGCGCGAATCTTCGGCTTATCGCCGTGCAAAAGGCCAGATAACATCTCGCCAGCGCGAGGCTCATCCGCGCTCGCTGTCGAGATGCGCCATCTGCGCCTCGGCGTAACGCGAACCGGCCGCCGCGTCCTTCGGCACGGCGGCCTCCAGCGCCGCGAGATCGCCAGGCGTCAGGCTCACATCGAGCGCCCCCAGCGATTCGGCGAGCCGGTCGCGACGGCGCGCGCCAATCACAGGCACGATGTCAGCCCCGCGCGACAGAACCCAGGCGATGGCGACCTGCGCGACGCTGACGCCCTTTGCGTCGGCGATAACTTTGATCGCGTCGACCAGCGCAAGGTTGCGGTCAAGGTTTTCGCCCTGGAAGCGCGGGCTGGAGCCGCGGAAATCGGCGACCTGTCGCTGCTTCGACCAATGGCCGCTGATCAGCCCGCGCGAGAGCACGCCATAGGCGGTGACGCCGATCCCGAGGGCGCGGCAGGCGGGCAGGATCTCCTCCTCGATTCCGCGCGAGATCAGCGAATATTCGATCTGCAGATCGGCGATGGGATGCACCGCCGCCGCCCTGCGGATGGTCTGCGCGCCCGCCTCGGAAAGCCCGATATGGCGCACATATCCGGCCTTCACCATGTCGGCTATGGCGCCGACCGTCTCCTCGATCGGCGTGTCGGGATCGACCCGCGCGGGGCGGTAGATATCGATGTAATCGACGCCGAGGCGCCTCAGACTATAAGCGAGGGCTGTCTTCACTGCCGAGGGGCGCCCATTGAAGCCGATCCAGCCCCCGGCCGGATCGCGCTGCGCTCCGAATTTGACGCTCAGGACCACCTTGTCCCGCGCGCGGCCCTTCAGCGCCTCGGCGATCAGCATCTCATTGTGGCCCATGCCGTAGAAATCGCCGGTGTCGAGCAGGGTCACGCCCGCGTCGAGCGCGGCATGGATGGTGGCGATGCTCTCGGCCCGGTCGGAAGGCCCGTAAAGATCGGACATTCCCATGCAGCCAAGACCAATCGCGGAGACTCTCGGCCCGTGCGGCCCAAGCGTGCGGGTGATCATGCAAGGCTCCTTTGAACAGGCGCTACCAGATGAAAGGCGCCAGACGATATTTCACCTTGTCTCGATATGCAGAATAGCCCGGCAGGTTCTTCGCAAGGAGCGTCTCCTCCTCGAAAAGCCGCCAGATCAGCGCGGGCGTCGTCAGCGCGGCGACGGATAATCCCCACCAAGAGCCGAGCGCGAGCGGCATGCCCAGAAAATACATAAGGGCGCCCGCATACATCGGGTGCCGCACGAGAGCGTAGGGTCCGGTCGATATGACTTTCTGCCCGGTCGCGACCTCGATTGTAGCCGAGGCGTAGCTGTTTTCTCTGAACACAAAAAATATGATCGCCCATCCAAGTGCGACAACGATATTTCCCGCGATCGCAACGGAGGCTGGGGCCGCCGACCAGCCAAGGCGATGGTCGAGGCCGCAGACGACGAGGATCGCGCCTAAGCCGATCGAGACGAGCCACATGATGATCTTCTGGCTCGCTTCTTTCTCGGCGGTGGGGCCGCCGCGCACGCGCCGCGCCAGCAGCTCCGGATCATATTTGATGAGGTAGAGCGTGACGGCGAGCGCCAAGGCGCCGAACAAGGCAAGGAAGACCCACGCCTGCCAGTAGAGGAGCGTCCCGGCCGCGAGAAACAGCATCGCTCCCATAA
>JBKQMI010000085.1:0-9960 GCA_052146775.1 Methylocella sp.
CCACCGCAGCCGCCGCAGCCGCGGCCGCCCCTCCGGCGCCCGTTCCGAACAAGGGCGACACCGCCTGGATGCTCATCTCCACGGCTCTCGTGCTGATGATGTCCATCCCGGGGCTCGCCCTTTTCTATGGTGGCCTGGTGCGCACCAAGAATATGGCGGCCGTGCTCTCCCAGGTCTTCGCCATCGTCGCTCTGGTGTCGATCATCTGGGTCGTTTACGGCTACTCGCTCGCCTTTACGGAAGGATCGCACGCCGCGCTTCCGTTCCTCGGGACGAATCTGAACGCTTTCGTCGGTGGATTTGACAGGCTGTTCCTGAAAGGGATGGACGCCAACTCGACCGCCGCGACCTTCTCCAACGGCGTCGTCATTCCCGAATTCGCCTATATGGCGTTTCAGATGACCTTCGCCTGCATCACTCCGGCCCTGATCATCGGCTCCTTCGCCGAGCGCATCAAATTCTCGGCGCTGCTGACCTTCATCACGCTCTGGGTCACCTTTATCTATTTCCCGATCGCGCATGCGGTCTGGTATTGGGCGGGTCCGGACGCCATCGGCGACGCCGCCAAAGCGCTGGCGGCTGCGAAGGACGATGCGACCAAGCAGGCCGCGCAAGCCGCGCTCGACGCGGTGACGGCGAACGCCGGCTTCTTCAATCAGATGGGCGCTCTCGATTTCGCCGGCGGCACCGTGGTCCACATCAATGCGGGCATCGCCGGCTTCGTCGGCTGTCTCGTGATGGGCAAGCGCATTGGCTTCCCGCGCGAAGTCGGGCCGCCCCATTCGGTCACCATGTCGATGATCGGCGCCTCCCTGCTGTGGGTTGGCTGGTTCGGCTTCAACGCCGGCTCGAACCTCGAGTCGAATGGAACGACGGCGCTCGCCTTCGTCAACACTTTCGTCGCCACCTCGGCCGCGACTCTCTCCTGGATGTTCGTCGAATGGGCGCTGAAGGGGAAACCTTCGCTGCTCGGCATGATCTCGGGCGCCGTCGCCGGCCTCGTCGCCGTGACGCCGGCCTCGGGTTACGCGGGACCGATGGGATCGGTCGTGCTCGGCCTTGGCGTCGGCGCAATCTGCTTCTTCTTCGTCGATTATGTGAAGAAGTGGTTCGGCTATGACGACTCCCTCGACGTCTTCGGCGTGCACTGCATCGGCGGCATCGTCGGGGCGCTCAGCACCGGCATCCTGGTGGCGCCGTTCTTCGGCGGCGTCGGACTTACCGACTACACGAAAGTGCCCGGCACGGGCGCGCCCGGCGATTACGATATGCTCGCGCAGTTTATCATTCAGGCGAAAACAGTGGGATTCACGCTGCTCTGGTCCGGCGTCGGTTCGTTCATTCTCTAAAAGCTCGTCGATCTCGTGATCGGGCTTCGGGTCAGGAAGGACGCCGAGATGGAGGGCCTCGACATCACCTCGCACGGCGAGCGCGCCTACAATATGTGAGGGATGGCGCCCGGCGGACTTTTCCGGGCCGCCCGCCTCTCGCGAAAATCATCCGCCGGGCCGAAAGGTCCGGCGGTTCTGCGTCGGGACGGCACGATCCCTCGCGCGAAGATGCGCCGGTCTTTGCCGTGACACGCCGGATCGGTTAGATAGCCATGCGTCGCGGTCAGTCGAGGTTCGCCATGTCGGGCAATGAAATTGCGAAGGCCTGGGCCGCGCTCGAAGCGCATCGGCAAAAGTGGTGCGCGCGCACCGTCGCGGATCTGTTCGCGGCCGATCCGCATCGATTTGACCGCTTCCATGTTGCGCTGGGCGATCTCCTGTTCGATTTCTCCAAGCACCGCCTCGACGACGAGACGCTTGGCCTCCTCATCGATCTCGCCCGCGCAGCGAATGTCGAGGCGCGTCGCGCCGCGCTCTTTTCCGGCGAGCCGGTCAACGTCACGGAGCATCGCCCCGCGCTGCACATGGCCCTGCGCAATCTCTCCGGTGCGCCGATGTTCGCCGGCGGGCGCGACGTCATGCCGGACGTTCTCGCGGAACTCGCCAAAATCTTCGCGTTCGCCGAGGCCGTGCGAGACGGCGCAATCGCCGCCGCCAATGGCGCGCGCTTCACCCATATCGTCAATTTCGGCATTGGCGGCTCGGATTTGGGCCCCGCCATGGCGGCGCGGGCGCTGTCGCCCTTTGTCGCGGACCATCTGACGCTTCATTTCGTCGCCAACGTCGACGGCGCCGATTTCGCCGACACAATGCTGCGCGTCCCTGTCGAGACGACGCTCTTCATCGTCTGCTCGAAGACGTTCACGACCATCGAGACGATGACCAACGCCGCGACCGCGCGGAAATTCGTCGCGGCGGCGCTCGGCGAGGCGGCGGTGGCCGATCATTTCTGCGCCGTCTCGACCCAGCTCGACAGGGTCGGCGCCTTCGGCATCAGGAGCGATCGCGTGTTCGGCTTCTGGGACTGGGTCGGCGGGCGCTACTCGATCTGGTCGGCGATCGGGCTTTCGCTGGCGATCGGCATCGGCAAGGACAATTTCCAAGATTTTCTGCGCGGCGGCGAGGATGCCGACCGGCATTTCGTCGAAGCGCCGCTGGAGCGCAACATCCCCGTGCTGATGGCGCTGCTCGGCGTCTGGTACCGCAACCTCTGGGGCTATGCGACGCATGCGGTGATCCCCTACGATCAGCGCATGGCGCGCTTTACGGCCTATCTGCAGCAACTCGACATGGAATCGAACGGCAAGTCCGTGACGCTCGACGGGGCGCGGACGGCGCGGGCGACCGCGCCCGTCATCTGGGGCGAGCCCGGCACAAACGGCCAGCATGCTTTTTTCCAGCTGCTGCATCAGGGCACGGAAATCGCGCCGATCGATTTCCTCATCGCCGCCGAACCGACCGCCGCCGATGAAAAGCATCACGAACTGCTGTTCGCCAATTGCCTGGCGCAGTCTCAGGCCTTCATGCTCGGCCGCTCGATCGACGAGGTCGTGGCCCGGCTCGAATCGGAGAAGCTGAGCCCGGAAGCCATCGCGGCGCTCGCGCCGCATCGCCTGTTTGAAGGCGACCGGCCGTCGAGCACCTTTCTCTACAAGCAATTAACCCCACGCGCGCTCGGCCGGCTGATCGCGCTTTACGAGCACAAGGCGTTCGTGCAGGGCGTCATCTGGAACATCAACTCCTTCGACCAGTGGGGCGTCGAACTCGGCAAGGAGCTGGCGGTGAAGCTCGCCCCGCTCGTCGCCGACGCAAGCCTTTCGACCGCGGGCCTCGATTCATCGACCGCGGGGCTGATCGAGGCTCGACGGCGCCTGGAGGCCGGCTAAGATCCCCGTTCTTCTTCTTGCCCGCCCGGCGCCGAACCGCCATCACAGCGCCCATGCAGACCTTTGAACCGCCGCTTCCCATCGACGCCGTTCTCGGAGAACTGCGCGGAGCGCTTTCCGCGCGCAACGAGGCGGTTCTTGTCGCCCCGCCCGGCGCCGGCAAGACCACGCGCGCCCCGCTCGTTCTTCTGAGCGAGGACTGGGTCAGGGGCCAGAAAATCATCATGCTGGAGCCGCGCCGCATTGCGGCGCGCGCCGCCGCCCAGCGCATGGCGTCAAGCCTCGGCGAGCGCGTCGGCGAAACAGTTGGCCTCAGGGTTCGCGCGCAAACGCTCGTATCGGCGAAAACGCGCCTCGAAATCGTGACCGAGGGCGTCTTCACCCGGATGATTCTCGACGATCCCGGCCTTTCCGGCATCGCTCTCGTGATTTTCGACGAGTTCCACGAGCGCTCGCTCGACGCAGACCTCTCGCTGGCGCTGTGCCTCGACGCCGCCGCCGTCTTGCGTGAGGACCTGCGGCTTCTCGTCATGTCGGCGACGCTCGACGGCGCGCGGGTCGCAAAACTCCTGAATGACGCGCCGGTCATCGTCAGCGAGGGACGCGCCTTTCCGATCGAGACGCGTTATCTTGGCCGCAAGCCCGACGAGCGGATCGAGGCCGCCATGGCGGCGGCGGCGCTGCGCGCGCTCGCCGAGGCGGAGGGCTCAATTCTCGCCTTCCTTCCGGGCCAGGGGGAAATCCGGCGAACCGCCGCGCTTCTTTCCGAGCGGATTGGCGATCGGCAAATCGAGATCGCGCCGCTCTATTCGGCGATCGACCGGGCCGCGCAGGACCGCGCCATCGCCCCAGTGAAGCCGCCCGCGCGAAAAATCGTGCTGGCGACATCGATCGCCGAAACCTCGCTGACGATCGAGGGGGTGCGCATCGTCATCGATTGCGGCCTGACCCGCCAGCCGCGCTTCGAGCCCGATCGCGGCCTGACCTCGCTGGAGACCGTGCGGGTATCGAAAGCCGCCGCCGACCAGCGCCGCGGTCGCGCGGGCCGCACGGAGCCCGGCGTCTGCTATCGCCTCTGGGAGGCGGCGGCGTCCGGTGCGCTGGAGGCTTTCGCGCCACCCGAGATCATGGCGGCGGACCTCTCCGGCCTCGTCCTCGATCTCGCCGCCTGGGGCGTGCGCGACCCGCTAACGCTCAAATGGCTCGATCCGCCGCCTTTGCCCGCACTCAAGGAGGCGCGCACGCTGCTGCGCGAGATCGGCGCGATCGACGAAGATGGCGCGCTCACGGCCGAAGGCGCGGCGATCGCCCGCCTCGCTTTGCCGCCGCGTCTCGCCAAAATGATGGTGGCCGCCGCGACCCAGGGCGCCGCCTCCGCCGCGGCCGAGGTCGCGACCCTCCTCGTCGAGCGCGGCCTTGGCGGCGATTCGCCCGACCTTGCAGAGCGTCTCGACCGCTTCCGGCGCGAGCGTTCGCCCCGCGCGGACGACGCCCGCCGCCTGGCGCGGACCTTCGCGCAAAGAGCCGGCGGCGAAAAGCCCGCCTCGACGGACACGATCGATTGCGGCCAACTCGTCGCGCTCGCCTTTCCCGACCGGATCGCGAAAGCGCGCGGCGCAGCCGGCGAATTCCTCATGGCGAACGGGCGCGCCGCCATGCTTGAGCCGCATGCCGCGCTGTCGCGTGAACCTTTTCTCGCCGTCGCGGAAATTTCGGGGCGCGCGGGCGCCGCCCGCATCATCGCGGCGGCGGCCCTCAGCGAGGCCGATCTCGAAAGCGTCGCTGGACAGCGCATCGCGAGCGTTGAGGAGGTCGGTTTCGACCGCGAGCGCGCGGCCTTGCGCGCCCGCCGCAGGCGCCGGCTTGGCGCTATCGTCCTTTCGGAACAGAATCTGCCTGTTCCGGCGGGTCCAGAATCCGCCCGCGCGCTCGCCGACGGAATCGCGGCGCTGGCCGCCGACGGCGGCGGGATCGCGCGGCTGCCCTTCACGAAGGCGCTGGCGCAATGGCGCGATCGCGTCGCCTTTCTGCGCCGCGCCGAGCCGGACGATTCCTGGCCCGATCTCTCCGACAAGGCGCTGGCGGCGGACGCCGCGGACTGGCTCGGGCCTTACATCGAGGGCCGGACGAGTCTCGCCGCGATTACGCCCGACGATCTGGAGACCGCCCTCAAGGCGCTGCTGCCCTTCGACATGCAGCGCCGCGTCGAGGCGGAGGCCCCGACGCATTTCGAGACGCCGGCCGGATCGCGCATCGCGCTCGATTACGCGGCCGAGGGCGGCCCGACCCTTTCGGTCAGGGTGCAGGAGCTTTACGGGCTCTCCAGACATCCGGCGCTGGCGCGCGGCCGGATCGCATTGACGCTGGAATTGCTCTCGCCGGCTTCCCGCCCGATCCAGGTCACGCGGGATCTGCCGGGGTTCTGGCGCGGCTCATGGGCGGCGGTGAAGTCCGAAATGAAGGGCCGCTACCCGCGTCATCTGTGGCCGGACGATCCCGCGAGCGCCGCGGCGACGACGCGGGCGAAGCCGCGTGGAACGTAGGGCGGCGGCTACCCCCGCCCGACGCCCGAATACTGAAATTCCTTCCGCGCCATTTCCGCCGGGTCATAGATATTGCGCAGATCGATCATGATGGGCGCGGTCAGCAGCGTCTTGATGCGCTCAAGATCGAGCGCGCGGAACTCGTCCCATTCGGTGACGATGACGAGAGCGTCGGCCTTGTCGGCGCAGGAATAGGGATCGTAGAAGAAGGTGAGGTCGTCGAGGACGAGCCGAGCCTGATCCATGCCCTCGGGATCGAAGGCGTTGATCCGCGCGCCGCCGTCCTGCAGCGCGGTGATGATGGAGATCGCGGGCGAATCGCGCATGTCGTCGGTGTTCGGCTTGAAGGTGAGGCCGAGCACCGCGATGGTCTTGCCGCGCACCGATCCGCCAAGCGCGGCGAAGACCTTGCGCGCCATGGCGCGTTTGCGCTGGTCGTTGACGGCCGAGACTGTCTCGACGATGCGCATCGGCGCGCCATGATCCTGCGCCGTCTTGATCAAGGCCTGCGTGTCCTTGGGAAAGCAGGAGCCGCCATAGCCCGGCCCCGCATGCAGAAACTTCGAGCCGATGCGGTTGTCGAGGCCGATGCCGCGCGCGATATCCTGCACATTGGCGCCGACGCGCTCGCAGAGGTCGGCGATTTCGTTGATGAAGGTGATCTTGGTCGCCAGAAAGGCATTCGCCGCGTATTTGGTGAGTTCCGACGTGCGGCGGCTCGTAAAGAGGAACGGCGCGCGGTTGAGGTAAAGGGGGCGGTAGACCTCCTGCATGACCAATTGGGCGCGTTCGTCGTCGACGCCGATGACGATGCGGTCGGGGCGCTTGAAATCGTCGATCGCCGCGCCTTCGCGCAGGAATTCGGGGTTGGAGACGACGGCGAATTCGGCGTCCGGCCGGGCTTCGCGGATGATGCGCTCGACCTCATCGCCGGTGCCGACCGGAACCGTCGATTTGGTGATCACCACGGTGAAGCCGTCAAGGCCCGCGGCGATGTCGCGCGCGGCCTGGTAAACATAGGAGAGGTCGGCGTGGCCGTCGCCGCGCCGGGACGGCGTTCCGACGGCGATGAAGACGGCCTCCGCCTTGCGCACCGATGAGGCGAGATCCGTCGAGAAGGAAAGCCTCTTCTGGCGCACATTATTGGCGACGAGATCGGCGAGCCCCGGCTCGAAGATCGGCATCTTGCCGGCTTTCAGCGATTCGACTTTCTGGACGTCGGTATCGATGCAGACCACATTATGCCCGAAGTCGGCGAGGCAGGCTCCGGACACCAGCCCGACATATCCTGACCCGACCATTGCGATGTGCATGCCATGCCCCCAAAAAGATGACTGAACCAAAGCCTCAGCTGAAGCTTATATCATGATCGCCGCGGTTTTTGAAGCGAGCGGCGATCGGTCTGGCGCGAACTGCCGGACGCGTCTTTACGCCATCTCTCTCGCCATTCGTTCGATCGACGCCTGTCCCGCGCCCCTCCCGGATCGGGCGTATTCATCTCAGATCCGCCGCGCGATGTCGCCCTCGTAATCGAATGGTTCGCCTCTCGCCGGGTCCTTGGCCATCCATGGCGCGACGCGGCCGGGACCGCCGCGAAAGGGCGCATCGGCCTTAAAAACAGGTCATTCGCGCCGGAGCGCCCGCCGCTTCGCAGCGCTGCGGCGCGCGCCGCGACGTTGCGCCGCGCCGGCCAATGGCGCAAAACCGGCGCCCGGCCGCGCGCCATCGGGGCGGCCTTTGGGCAGGCGAGGGGGAAATTCGCGGCAAGGAAGGATCGGACTTTCAGCCGGGGAGTTGATCAACCGCGTCGCGCTCTCCATATCGAGGAGGATGCGCACGCTTCCGTTCGAGCCTTTCTCCAAAGGCTCCTGTCGGCTTTTTCTGAGGTCGGCCCGTGGACGGGGCGCCTGGAGGGCCGTTCCAGGCACGGAGGTTTCAGGGCGGGCCGGCGGCCCCGCCTTCGCGGCGGAAGAAACAGGCGGTTCGATGAGCGATTTCGCGATGCCTCCCAACGCCCAGCCGAACGCGCTCGGCGCGCCCGGCGAAGCCGCGAATGGGGCCGCGCCCGGGCTCGCGCAAAAAAACCGCCGCCGTTTCGGATTCGGGCTCGCCAAGCGGGTCCTTTTGCTCAACATCGGCTTTGTCATGCTCGCCGCGACGATGGTCTATCTTCCGGCGATCTCCATCTATCGCGAAAACTGGCTGCGCAACCGGCTCAGCGCCGCCTATACTGCAGCGCTTGTGCTGGAAGCCGCGCCGAGCGCGATGGTTCCGCCCGATTTGTCGCGCCAACTGTTGGATAGCGTCGGCGCGCGCGTCATCGTTCTCGACATGCGCGGCGCGAAGCGAATCCTCGCCTCGTCGGACCTGCCGCCCGCCGTCGACGCCGTCTATGATCTGCGCAAGCCGTCTCTCGACGTCTCCATGGCGCATGCCATCGAAACCATGCTGGCGCCGAAGGGGCGCGTCATCACGATCCTGGGGGACGCGCCCATGGGCGGCGAGGCCGTCGCCATCACGCTGAACGAGGACCGCCTGAAACGCGGCATGGAGTCCTACTCGCAGCGTCTTCTGGTGATGACCCTCATCATGTCGGCGATCGTCGCGAGTCTCGCCACGCTTGCTGCCAACATCATGGTGCTGGGGCCGGTGCGCCGCCTCACGACGAACATCACCGAGTTTGGAGCGGACCCCGAAAACGCCGCGCGCATCATCGCACCGTCCGGCCGCAACCACGAGATCGGCGAGGCCGAAGCCGCCCTCGCCATCATGCAGGAGTCGCTTGTTCGCGAGCTCAATCAAAAGAAGCATCTCGCGGCGCTCGGCCTCGCGGTGGCCAAGATCAATCACGACATGCGCAACATGCTGGCCTCGGCGCAGCTTCTTTCGGACCGTCTCGCCAATGTCACCGATCCGCTCGCCCAGAGGCTCGCGCCAAAGCTCGTCGCGACGCTCGACCGCGCTATCCGCTTCTGTCAGGCGACCATGACCTATGGCCGCGCCATCGACGAGCCGCCGCGGCTGCGCCGATTCGCCTTGCGCCCGCTCGTCGAGGAGGCGGCCGAAAGCATCGCGCTTCAGCCGGGCGGCGCTGTCGAGATCGTCAACGACGTGCCGGCCGACATCGAAATCGTCGCCGACGCCGAGCAGATGTTCCGCGTCCTCGTCAACCTTCTCCGCAATGGAGCGGAGGCGCTGCAGAGCGCCGGCCCGGCGCCAGGCTGGCCGGCGCAAGTTCGCGTTAGCGGGCGGCGGCGGAGCGTCGCCCGAGATGGCGATGGCGCGGCTGCGACGGCCGGCGGCCTCGCGGCGGATAAAGCCTCGCCCTCCGTGCGGATGGTGATCGAGGTAGCGGACACGGGACCCGGCGTCCCGCCGGCGGCGCGGCCAAAGTTGTTCTCGGCATTTTTCACCTCGGACCGCGCCGGCGGCACCGGTCTTGGCCTCGTCATCGCGTCAGATCTCGTCCGTGCGCACGGCGGCTCGCTGACGCTCGCGCCGCCCGTGCGGGCCGACGCCCCCGACGCCGAGACCGCGCCGCCGGGCGCGCGATTCCTGATCGATTTGCCGTTTTACGAAGGCGCTGACAGCGATGCCGCGCGAGGCCTCGCCGGGTCGAAAGCCGCTTCGTCCTGACGTTGTTTTTCCCTTCGCGCTCACCAAATCGTTACGTCGCCGTCGCCTGGAACTGGTCAATGATCGAGGGAGCCGGAATCGGCCGGTCCCATCGACCCAAGAGGCCACAACGGCGTCGCGGCGCTGAATTGTTCTTAGAGCGGGATAAGAAAAAGTGTAGGCACTTTTTCGCCCGCATCCCGCTCTAAATTATTGGAATCGATCCAGGCGCATTTTCGCGGCGCCTTAGGTCAGGAGACCGCTTTTGGACGCCAGGCCCGAAAACGATCCGCCGATCGATCCGACCGACCCCTATGAGCGCGAGGGGCAGACCTTTCCGCGGCTGACTCCCGAACAGATTGCGCGCGCCGCGACGTTCGGAACGCAGGAGAGTCTGCCCCGGGGCGCAATCCTGTTCGAACGCGGCGACCGCAGAATCGATTTTTTCGTCGTGCTCGACGGCGCGATTGAAATCATCGACCAGAACGACTGCGAGCCGAGCGTCATCCGCGTCCACACCGCAGG
>JBKQMI010000086.1:0-3311 GCA_052146775.1 Methylocella sp.
TTCTGGAATCTCATATCCCCAATTTCCTCCCCAATGAATGGATGCAATGACCAGATCGCCTGGCCGCCGTAAGCTCTCCACCTGGTCCGCGATCCGCGCGACGCTTTCGTCGGTGAAGTCGGAGATAAGGTTCACGCCAGCGGCCGCTGAAGTCGCGCCCCAATTCCACGGAACGCCGCTCGTCGGCGACGCGAAGGAAAATGCCGCCAAGCGTCCTTTGCCGGCGATCTCGAGAATCGCCGGGGCGCTCGCTTGCGCCCGATCGCGGCCGGCCCCAGCGGTCTTGATCCCCAAATGTTCGAGCGTGGCCAATGTTTCGAGCAGCCCGGCGCGCCCCCAGTCGAGGACATGGTTGTTGCCAAGCACGCAGCAATCGACGCCGGCAGCCGTCAGGCAATCGGCGTTTTCGGGACTCATCCGATAGTTGATGCCCTTGTCCACAAAGGCGTCGCTGCGCGTAATGCTGGTTTCGAGATTGATGATGCGGGCGTCGGGAGCCTTCCGGTTCAGCTCGTCCAAAGCGGCGCCCCAGATATAGGACGGCGCAACCGGCGCTGGAATCGATCCGTTCGCCTGTTCGGCGAGGCGAACATATCCGTTCGCCGAATGCACATAATCTTCATGCAGGCGGGGGTCGCACGGATGCGGCAAGATCTGATCGATGCCGCGCCCCGTCATCACGTCGCCGCAGAGAAAGACGCGAATGATTTGGCGCGGCGGCGGGGAGTCGAATGTGGATCGGGCCGACTGGCTCATGCTCAAGACCCCGCTTTCGATCGCCCTTGACGAAGGCGATTGGATCATTGCGCCGCAGGAACGCCGTGGCTAAGGCTGGCTGACGCCGCAATGTCCAAATATTGTTTGGCCAGAGGCAACCATTTCTTCGGCTTGCGCTGGTCATGCTCCAGAATGTGGACGAGCGATAATCGGGCGCGCAAACAGGCGCGGTAGGTTCGATAGAATGAAACGAGCTCCGGCGATGGCGTGTCGTCGCCTGAACTCTTGACGTAGACGCTCAAGAGGACTGGCTCTACCCAGTCCGCCCCCAGCCGGCTGCATTCGAGGCCGAGATAGGTGAGCTCATCCACCGGATCGACAAGGCGGAGCCGCCGATTGAACTCCAGGCAGTCGATAATGACCGGCGGTTGGCTGAGGCAGACATGCTCCGGCCTCAGGTCGCCGTGTCCCTCGACGATCCGACCGCTTTCGGCGCGCGCCTCCAGGAGGCCGCTGCGCAAAGTGTCCTCGACAAGACCCAAAAGCCGTTCGATGCGCCCGCCATCGAGGTCGAATTCCGGGGCGGTCAGCACCGCCTCGTTCCGGGCGTGCTCTTCCATGAATTGCGCCGCATAGGCCGCCGGCGCGAGATCCGCGGGCTGAGCGTGCTTGTAGAAGCCGACAAGCCGCTCGGCGACGGACGCTATTTCCGTGCGGCTGAGAGTGTGGGCGAGGATGGCGTTGTCGAGCATGCGATCCCGTGGGAGGCGTCGCATGACGACCAGCCAGTCAACCGGACGCCCTTCCCCGTCTATCGAGAGGCGTCCGTCGTCGCTCCGGGTCAACGGCGCCACGCCGAGATAGATATCTTGCGCCAGACGACGGTTGAGTCGAAGCTCCTCGCGACAGTTCTTTTCGCGCGCTTCGATGGACCCAAAGTCGAGAAAGGAATGCCGGACGGGCTTTTTCAGCTTATAAACGCGTTCTCCCGCCAGAAAGACCCACGACATATGGGTTTCCTCAACCTCGACCTTCGCCGGCTGAGGGCGATAGGCCGACGGGCTCTTGAGGAAACAAACCTTCTCCTCGATGGAGGTCTCGGGAATATGCGTCACGTTGCGCTCGATCATCTGACTGACTATTTACTCAACATAAATTCGATGCGTAAAGTGTTGACGCAGATCAAGGAGAGGAGTCTTCGGCGCCCTCATGTTGATCCTTGGCGCTTTGGATGGCCGCCGGAGACCAAGCACATGGGGGAATGACTTGACCACGCTCGCCCTGCTGCCGCCCCATCTCGCGCGCCTTTTCAATCGCCTTGACGCCGCCGATGCGAGCGACCCGCTTTTGAGGCTGGAGCTTGAATTCTGGCGCGACAAGCGTGGAAGCCGGCTCATGCCGACAGCCGCCGATCTTGCTCCGGGACCGGACGCAATTGCGGCTGACATTTTTGTGTTCCAGCGATCTGACGGGACGAATGAATGGGAAGCGACGTGGACCGGGCCTGAAGCAGGTCGCCTCCTGGGATTGGCTTCTCAAGAAAAAAGGCTTTCGAAAATGCTCGCGCCGCGCATCACCGCGCGTGTGCGCCGGCTTTTTGAGATGGTCGCTGAAACGGCCGAGCCTTTGGCCGCGGCGTTCGAGCTTCGCGTCAAGCCGGGCCGTCGCCAGTGGATCGAGGTTCTCGCAGCCCCGCTATCGTCCGACGGGCGCCACGTCGACGGCATATATGGCGGCATCGTATCCCGCCCGGAAGCAGCGAGACCGATCGCGAGCTGACGCCGCTTCCGGCGTTTCTGGCCGGGCCTGCCCGCTGTCGTGAATGTCGATGCCGGCGATCATGAAGGGCTATAGCGACACCTTCGCGCGCGGTTTCGCTTCCGAATCGACAAATCAAACTGCGATCAGAAGGTCAGGATGATTCGGCCATCGACCTCACACAAGACTGCGCGATGGTTCGAAACCCATTTGGCGGAGCGCGATACCGAGGCGTTGGAATTGACTTTGCAGTAGAGTTTTAGGCTCGGAAGAGATGAGCGTCAGGAGCGCTGGCGTCTTGATGTATAAGCGCATCGACGGCCGGCTTTTTGTACTTCTCGTGCATCCCGGCGGTCCGTTCTGGCGCAATAGGGACCTTGGCGCATGGTCGATTCCCAAGGGCGAAGTGGCCGAGAACGAGGATGCCGAAACCGCCGCCCGCCGCGAATTCGCGGAAGAACTAGGCGCCGCGCCGGCGGGCGCGCTAACGCCGCTTGGCAGCGTTCAGCAGAGCGCGCGGAAAAAGACCGAAGCCTTCGCCATAGAGGCCGATTTCGATGCGACCTGTATAAGCAGCAACCGATTTGAGATCGAGTGGCCGCCTCGCAGCGGGCGCATGCAATCCTTTCCGGAAATCGATCGCGCCGCCTGGTTCGCGTTGCCAATGGCCCGCCAGAAGATCCTCCCCGGCCAGCAGATCCTGCTCGATCGTCTCGACGCGCTTTTTGGTCCCAATAGAGGCGTCAATTGATCCGTTTGGCGCCGCCCATGGCGACCAACTGATGAGCTAGACTCTGCTTATCCGCCATGTCGTATGGAGGCCGCCTACGCAGCCG
>JBKQMI010000087.1:0-11420 GCA_052146775.1 Methylocella sp.
CCGGTAAGTTGGTCGGCATTCTGACCAACCGCGACGTGCGCTTTGCCACCGATCCCGGCCAGCGCGTCGCCGAGCTGATGACCAAGGACAAGCTCATCACCGTGCGCGAGGGCGTCAGCCAGGACGAAGCCAAGCGCCTGCTGCATCAGCACCGCATCGAAAAACTGGTCGTCGTCGATGCGGCTTATCGCTGTATCGGGCTGATCACCGTAAAGGACATCGAAAAGGCGCAGCGCTTTCCGATGGCCTGCAAGGACGGGCAGGGGCGGTTGCGCGTCGCCGCCGCGACCGGCACCGGCAATGACGGGATCGAGCGGGCGGAAGCGCTGTTTGCTGCCGGGCTCGACGTGCTGGTGGTCGATACCGCGCACGGCCATTCCGACCGCGTCATCGAGGTGGTGCGGCGCATCAGGCGGCTGTCGAACTCGACCCAGATCGTCGCCGGCAACGTTGCCACCGGCGATGGCGCCGAGGCGCTGATGGATGCCGGCGCCGACGCGGTCAAGGTCGGCATCGGGCCAGGCTCGATCTGCACCACCCGCATCGTTGCCGGCGTCGGCGTGCCGCAACTGACCGCCATCATGGACTGCGCCGAGGCGGCGCGGGCCGCCAACGTGCCACTGATCTCGGACGGCGGCATCAAATATTCCGGCGATCTCGCCAAGGCGGTCGCCGCCGGCGCCGACACCGTCATGATCGGGTCCCTCTTCGCCGGCACCGATGAAAGCCCGGGCGAGGTCTATCTCTATCAGGGCCGCTCGTTCAAATCCTATCGCGGCATGGGCTCGGTCGGGGCGATGTCGCGCGGCTCCGCCGACCGTTATTTCCAGCAGGACATCAAGGATCACTTAAAGCTCGTGCCTGAGGGCGTCGAAGGGCAGGTGCCTTATCGCGGGCCGGTCGCGGCCATCGTGCATCAGCTCGCCGGCGGCCTTCGCGCCGCCATGGGCTATGTCGGCGCCCCGGACATCACGACCTTCCAGGCGCGGGCGCAATTCGTGCGCATCTCGGCGGCGAGCCTGCGCGAAAGCCACGTCCACGACGTCGCCATCACGCGCGAAAGCCCGAACTATCCGACCGGCACGTAAGTTTCTGCGTTTTTTAACGGGTGAGGCCTTTTGTCCATTCAATCCATCCTTCTGCCCGTCTTCGTTCAGGTCGCGCTGATCTTCGCCATCTGCTTCCGCGTGGTCTACGCGCGCAATGCGAAGCTCGGCGGCGCGGGCGATCCTGAGCCGGGCAGGATTGCGGGCGATTCGCTCCGCAATCAGTTCGAGATTCCCGTGCTGTTCTTCGCGCTGGTCCCGCTGGCGATCCTGACGCGCGAGGCCGGTTATCTGTTCATCGTCATGGAATGGATTTTTGTTTTGTCACGCATCGCCCATGCCTTCGTGCATGTGACGTCGAACAGGCAGCCCGCGCGGGGACTTCTCTGGCTCGTCGGCGTCGCGACGCTGCTCGCCATGTGGATCATCTTCGCCCTCCGCATCCTGTTCCCGCCAACCGTTTCGCCGCTATGATCGCGGGCGCGCGCGTCGCCGCGGCGATCGAGGTTCTGGCCGATATCGAGGCGCGGCGGCGCCCTGCCGCGGACGCCTTGAAGGATTGGGGCCTCGCCCATCGCTTCGCCGGCTCGAAAGACCGCTCGGGCGTCGGCACGCTCGTCTTCGACGCTCTGCGCCGGCGCGCGTCGGCCGCCTATGTCATGGGCGCGGAGAGCCCCCGCGCGGTCGTCCTCGGCGCCCTGCGACTGACGCGGGGCCTTGATCTTGATGAAGTTGAGGCGCTGTTCTCGGGCGAGGGGCACGCGCCGGCGCCGCTCGATGAAGCGGAGCGCAAGCGTTTCAACGAGGCGAGTCTCGAAGGCGCCCCCGCCCATGTCGCGGGCGACTTCCCGGCCTGGCTTGAGCCCTCTTTCGCCGCCGTCTTCGGCGATCGCCTCGTTGCGGAGACCTCTGCGCTCGCCCTGCGCGCGCCTGTCGATCTGCGCGTCAACACCCTAAAATGCGCGCGCGAAAAGGCGCTGGCGAGCCTTTCGCATCTCAATGCGGCGCCAACGCCGCTCTCGCCCATTGGGCTCCGCGTGCCTCTAACGCCTGAGGGCCGCAATCCCGCGCTCACGGCCGAGGCCGATTACATCAAGGGCAGGGTCGAGATTCAGGATGAGGGCTCGCAGCTCGCGGCCCTCCTCTCCGCCGCAAAGCCCGGCGAGCAGGCGCTCGACCTTTGCGCCGGCGCCGGCGGCAAGACGCTGGCGCTGGCCGCCCTCACGCAGAACAAGGGTCAGATCTACGCGACCGACGACGATGGGCGAAGGCTCGCGCCGATTTACAAGCGCCTCGAGCGGGCGGGCGCGCGCAATGTCCAGGTCCGCGCGCCGCGCCGGGGGCAGGACGCGCTCGCCGATCTTGCGGGGGCCTGCGATCTCGTGCTGATCGATGCGCCCTGCACCGGGACCGGCGCGTGGCGGCGCAACCCCGACGCCAAATGGCGCATCAGGCCCGGCGCGCTGGAGCAGCGCATCGCCGACCAGGATCAGACGCTCGCTGCGGCCGCGCGCTTCGTCAAGCCGCAGGGACGCATCCTTTACGTGACGTGCTCGCTGCTGCGCGAGGAGAATGAGGACCGCATCGGCGCATTCCTCGCGGCGAACCCCGCTTTTCAGGCCGTCCCCGCCGAGGCCATGGCGGCGGCGGCGGGGCTACCGCAGCTCGCCGCCTTCGCGTCGAAGCTCGGGCCAGGCGTCAGGCTCTCGCCGGCGACGAGCGGGACTGACGGCTTTTTCATCGCCCTGCTGGCGCGGGAGAGCGGCTGAACCCTTGCTTTGAAAGCGCGCGGGCGCCTCGAAACTCATGCGACAAATCAATGCGAAGCTTCGCAATGATGGCTAGAAGGCCGCCTAAAAGCTTTGCCGCGGCCGCGATTTTTTCGCGGGCTCCGCCGCGGCGCTGGCGCCGGCCTTGTTCTGCAATTATACGATGGCCGGTACCCCGAATGGGGCGTGAAAAAGGAAGGAAACGAGAGAGCGAGGCGCACGCAAACGTCGAGGAGACGAGAGGCTGATGGCTTACGCGCAAATCGGAAAAACCAGCATCGCGACCGATCTCAAAGACTTCGTCGATCGCGAAGTTTTGCCCGGAACGGGCGTCGCCCCGGAACCGTTCTGGACCGGACTCGCCGGCCTTGTCGCAAATTTTTCGCCCCGCATTCGCGACCAGTTGCGCCTGCGCGACGATCTGCAGGCGCGGATCGACGCCTGGCATCTCGTCCATCGCGGCAAGCCCATCGACATGGCGGGCTATGAGGCGTTTCTGCGCGAGATCGGCTATCTCGCGCCCGAGCCGGCGGACTTTGCGATCCGCACCGAAAATACGATGGAGGTCGCCCGTGTGTCGGGGCCTCAACTGGTCGTTCCCGCCTCCAACGCGCGCTTCGTGCTCAACGCAGCCAATGCGCGATGGGGCAGTCTCTATGACGCGCTCTATGGCTCCGATGTGATCCCCGAGACGGGCGGCGCCGAGCGAGGCGCGCGCTACAACAAGATCCGCGGCGCCCGCGTCGTCGAATATGCGCAAGCGCTGCTCGACGATTTTGTTCCGTTCGCCAAGGGCGGCCACAAGGATGCGATCAGCTACAGGATCGCCAATAGCGAACTTGTGGTCGAGCTCGACAACGGGCTTGAGACGCGCCTGCGCCACCCGGGCCGTTTTTCCGGCTACAGGGCGACCGGGCGCAGCTCCTTCGCCATTCTGTTGCGTCAGCACGGCCTCCATATCGAACTCATCATCGATCCCATGACCGTCGTCGGCGCCGAGAGCAAATCGGGCCTTTCCGACGTCATATTCGAAGCGGCTCTCAGCACCATCGTCGATCTCGAAGACAGCGTCGCCACGGTCGACGCGCCGGACAAGATCGGCGTTTACCGCAACTGGCTCGGGCTGATGAAGGGCGACCTCACCGCGACGCTTGAGAAGAACGGACTGCTCGTGGAGCGGCGCCTTGCGCTCGACCGCACCTATATCGACCGCGACGGCGCGCCGATGAAGCTGCACGGACGGAGCCTCCTCTTGGTGCGCAATGTCGGCCATCATGTCATGACCGACATCGTTCTCGACGCGGAATGCCGCGCGGTCCCCGAAACGATCGTCGACGCCGCCATCACCACCCTCGTCGCGATGCACGATCTGAAAGGCCCCGGGCACATCCGCAACAGCCGCGGCCAGTCGATCTACATCGTCAAACCCAAGCTGCATGGGCCGGACGAGGTCGCCCTCGCCGATGAATTGTTCGGCCGTGTCGAAGATATGCTGAGCCTTCCCCGGCACACGATCAAGATGGGCATCATGGACGAGGAGCGGCGCACCACGGTCAACCTCAAGGCCTGCATTCGCGCCGCCGCCGATCGCGTCTTTTTCATCAACACCGGTTTTCTCGACCGCACGGGCGACGAGATTCACACCTCGATGGAGGCCGGCGCCATGATCCGCAAGGATGAAATGAAGGGCTCGACGTGGATCAGGGCCTATGAGGACTGGAATGTCGACATCGGTCTCGCCTGCGGCCTGCCCGGGCGCGCGCAGATCGGCAAGGGCATGTGGGCGGCGCCAGATATGATGGCCGACATGGTGAGGCGGAAGATCGCCCATCCGATGGCCGGCGCCAACACCGCCTGGGTGCCTTCGCCGACGGCGGCGACCCTGCACGCGCTGCATTATCACAAGGTCGACGTCGCCGCGCGCCAGGCCGAGCTGCGCAAGCGCCGGAGGGCGAAGCTGACTGACATCCTGACCATTCCGCTAGGCCTCAGCAACTGGCGCCCCGACGACATTCAGGAGGAGCTAAACAACAATTGCCAGGGCATACTCGGCTATGTCGTGCGCTGGGTCGATCAGGGGATCGGGTGCTCCAAGGTGCCGGACATCCACGACGTCGGCCTGATGGAGGATCGCGCCACCTTGCGCATTTCGAGCCAGCACATCGCCAACTGGTTGCGTCATGGCGTCGCCACCCGGGAGCAAGTGCTGACGACGCTGAAGAACATGGCGCTCGTCGTTGATCGCCAGAACGCCGCCGATCCAATCTACCGGCGCATGGCGCCCAACTTCGACGGTCCGGCCTTCAACGCGGCGGTCGACCTCATCTTCAAGGGCCGCGACGAGCCGAATGGTTATACAGAGGCGCTCCTTTCCGCCCGGCGGCGCGAGGCCAAGGCGCTTCACGCCTCCTGAGGCGAGGACAAGAGGGCCACGGCGGAGTGTTTCCCTCGCGTGCGAGGCGCAGTATAATGGGGTTTAGTCGTCGAGCGGGAGCGGTCCGATGGTCGAGCGCGTGATTGCGACGGACGAAGCCAAGGTGCTGATCGGCCGTTTAAGGGCCGCGAACGGGGCGCTTTTGTTCCATCAGTCCGGCGGCTGTTGCGACGGCAGCTCGGCGATGTGCTTTCCGCTAGGCGAATTCCGCACCGGGTCGGGCGACGTTCTGCTCGGCGAGATCGCCGGATGTCCGGTCTATATCGACGCGGCGCAATTCAAGCTCTGGTCGCACACCCAACTCATCATCGACGTCGTCAAGGGGCGCGGCGCGGGCTTTTCGCTGGAGGCGCCCGAAGGCGTTCGATTCCTGACTCGCGGCCATGTCTTCACCGAGGCGGAGCTTGCGGCGCTGGCGCCCCTGACACCCGTCGCCGCCGCGTAAGGTCATCGGTCGCGTGTCCGGCGCCCGGCCGGCATTCTCTGCTTGAGCCGCGCCGCGATTGGCGGCAAGACTTGGGGATGACTTTGCCTCCACCCCGCGCGCGCCCATGAATTGGCTTTCAAACTCGCTCGCGCGCAATCTCGTCATTGGCGTCGTTTTCATCCTGATCGTAGGCGCCCTCGCTGTGCTCGGCTACATGCATAATGGGTGGAGCTTCGGCGATGCGCTCTTCATGACCGTCCTCACGATCTATACGGTCGGTTATGACGAGGTCCATCCGCTCAACACGCTCGAATTGCGCGCGATCACGATTGCGCTGATAGTGCTTGGTTGCACCGGCATGATCTATCTGACGGCCGCTCTGGTCCAGTTCTTCACGTTGTCCCAAATCCAACAAATGTTGGGATTGACCCGCATGAACAAGCAAATCGATGATCTTCGTCACCATGTCATCATCTGCGGCTTCGGCCGCACCGGCAGTATGCTGGCCAATGAACTCAGGGCCGGAAAAGCGCATTTTGTCATCATCGAGCCGGATCACGACCGCTTCGTTGAGGCGAAGGAGCTTGGCTATCTCGTCATCCATGCCGACGCCGCGGAGGAGGCGGTTTTGAAACAGGCGGGCATCGAGCGCGCGCGCGCGCTGGCGACCGTCGTCTCGTCCGATCCGGTGAACGTCTTCATCACCTTGAGCGCGCGCAGCCTCAACAGCTCTATCCAGATCGTTGCGCGGGGCGAAGAGCCCTCTACCGAGAAAAAGCTGTTTCTAGCTGGCGCCAGCGCGGTGGTGCTGCCGGCGCATGTCGGCGCGGAGCAGATCGCCTCGATGATCCTGTTTCCGTCTATTGCGGGCGTCATACAATCGCCGGAGCGGCGCCGTCAGATCGAGCTCGATCTGCGGACGCTGGGACTTGAGCTCGAAGTCGTCATCGCAGCCGAGGGCGGCGCCTTCGCCGGCCTGACCGTCGAGGAGATCGAGCGCACGGCCGAAGGCGGCTTCTTCATCGTCGCGGTGGAGCAGGCGGGCGGCGGCAGGGCGGAGCGGCCGCTGCCCTCGACGCGGGTCAACCCCGGCGACGGCATAACCATCATCGGGCGAAGCGGGCGCGCCGACATCCTCAACAAATTCGCCGAGGCGCGGTAGCGCGGGCGCGACAAAAGGGGCGCCGTTGCGCCGGGAGTCGTCTCCTCTACCTGTTGTCGTGCTTGGCCTGCATGTTCTTGTTGTGTTGGCTGACTTCGCCGAGTTTGGCGCGGTCGCGCAGGAAGCTTCGGCCGCTCTCCTTGACGCGCATGCCCTCGTTCGGCGTCGCGCCGGCGCCGGGGTGCTGCGTCTGCGCCTCGCGCGCGCGGCGCATCTCCAGCGCGCGGGCGAGGCTGTCCTTCATGAAGTCGCGCGCGGCCTTCGCCGCGCGTCGCGTCGCCTCCCTGTTGAGGCGCTGCATGGCGGCGGCGAGCACGTCGCGCTTCTCGCGCGATCCGGCATCCTCGGCGGCGGGCCGCGCGCCTCTCGGCTCGGCCTTGCCGCGCATCTCGCGGCGCTGGCGGGCGGCTATGTCGCGGGCGCGGTCGCGCCGCTCGCGCACATGGTTGCGCAGCTCGGCGAGATCCTTGTCGGACAGGGCGCCGAGGCCAGGGTGATGGGACGCCTCGACGAGGGCGATCTCGTCCGCGTTGAGCACTTGCCGTTCATGCCGAAGGCTGCGACCCATGTTTCTCTTCCCTTATAAATGCGACTCGCCGGGCGATGGCGCCGGCTCCCCTTTTGCGGCGCGGCGGCTGCGCTGGCAAGGGCGCCCCTCTATGAATCGAATGCGCGGACGCGGGCAAGGCCCGGACAAGTCGAATCAGGCAGCCAGAGTCGGTCATCAAACGCTCGAAGCATCAAATGGCCGCATTTCATGGTTCGCCGGCCGTCGGTCTCGCCCTCGCTTTGATCGCGGTCGGCGCGCCGACGCCGGCCTCGAAACAGGCGCCCTCGATCCACTACGCGCCGTCGGAAAATCTGGAGCTAATCGACGTGGCGCTGATCGATCAGGCGAGGACCAGCATCGACATGGCCGCCTATGTGCTGACAGATTGGCCGGTGATGGAGGCCTTGAGCCGGGCGGCGGCGCGGGGCGTCAAAATCCGGCTCTATCTTGACAGCGGCCGCATCGGCGAACGCGAACCGACGGCGCCGTTCGGGGCGTTGCTCGCGAACCCCGCGATCGCGATCGGCCTGAAGCGCGCCGGCGCGCCATTGATGCACCTCAAGGCCTATCAGATCGATGGCCGGCTGCTGCGCACGGGCGCCGCCAATTTCTCGGCTTCCGGGCTGAAACGCCAGGATAATGACCTCATCATCGTCGAGGACGCGGTGGCGGCGGCCGAATTCACGCGTCATTTCGAGGCGATTTTCGCGGCCAGCGAGCCTCTGCCTGTAGGGGCGGAAAACGAGCGCTTTTCCCGCAGAGGTGTTTCACGTGAAACACCTTTTTGACCGATCAAGGGGCCAAACTGGACCAGCCGAGGCCGCGATCTTACGCGCCTTCGCGAGCCTGCGGTCCGGTCAGCCCTTAAGCTCCGAGGCGCCGCCATGCGCGGCAGACCATTCCGCCGGGGCGCCCAGGAATTTCTCGACCTCGTCCAGGGTCCGCGCCTCGAAGTAGCTGTTCGCCCGCGCGGCGGCAAGTATATCGCGCCAGGTCGCGAGATAATGCAGCGTGACGCCAAGCTCCTGCATGATCGCCGCCGTCTGCGGAAAGATATCGTAAAAGAAGAACACGAAGGCGTGGTCGCAAGACTGCCCCGCTTCGCGCAGCGCTTCGCAGAAGCTCACCTTGCTGCGCCCGTCCGTGGCGAGATCCTCGACCAGCAGGGCGCGCCCACCCTCGTGAATGTCGCCCTCGATCCGCGCGTTGCGGCCGAAGCCCTTCGGCTTTTTGCGAATATACTGCATCGGCAGCATCAGCCGGTCGGCGAGCCAGGCGGCGTAGGGGATCCCCGCCGTCTCGCCGCCGGCGATGACGTCGAGGCGCTCATAGCCGATCTCGCGCTCGATCGTCGTCACCGCGAAGTCGACGAGGCGCATGCGCAGGCGCGGATAGGAGATGATCTTGCGCATGTCGGTATAGACTGGACTGGCCCAGCCCGAGGTGAAGAGGAAAGGCTTTTCCGCGTTGAACAGAATCGCCTTCACCTCGATCAGCATTTTCGCGGTCTCCCGCGCGAGGATTTGCTTTTCGGGCGAGGGCGCGCTCATTCATCTGGTCCTTTGGCGTTGCGGCGGATGCCCTGTCCTAATTTATCCGCGCGGATTGGCAAGCAGGCAGGCGCGCCATTTGGAATAAATCTAACAGCGCCTTTTGAAACAGAGAGATGCGTTACATGATGAAACAAAAATTGCGGTGATTTCGCCGGCGTTATGCGCTGAATCAAACCGAAGCTCGCGGCTTTTGGTCAAAGAGGCTTCATGTGATTTGCGCCCGCCAAGTTGCCCTTGGCCCCGGCGGCGGGGTAGATGGAGAGCTAAAGATGACGCTCCAATTTGAGAAGGATGCTCGACGTGACTGACGCGACCGGCGCCTTGCCCGCGTGGCTTCCGCTTTCGGTGCTCGCCTTCGCCGTGCAGATGCTTGTCTATCACGGCGTCGGGCTCTGGTTCGAATGGTGCGACCGCACCGGCCGGCTCTCCGACTTCAAGACCCGCCCGGTCGAGCGCATGAGCTATTTCGCGCTGATGCCGCGCGTGCTCGCCAATCAGTTCCTGATGCTGCTGCCCTCGATGGTGGCGGTTCAGTATCTCGGGCTTGCCTTCGTCGGCGCGCCGCATCTCGCCTGGTGGCATTTCCTCGCCGCGATGGCCTTCATGGGCGTCGGCCACGACGTCGTGCAATATATCTCGCATCGGGTGCTGCTGCACCGGCCGACCCTGATGCGCAAGCTCGGGCACAGCGTGCATCACACGACCACCGGGAGCAGAGGCGTCAGCGCCTGTTATATGAGCTTCGCCGATTTCTTCCTCGAAATCGTGCTGCCCTATCTCATTCCGCTCGTGCTCGTGCGCGCCGGCGCCGATATTTCCTTCCACTGCCTTGTCGCGGGCCTTGGCGCCATCGGCGGCCTTTACGAACATGCGGGCTACGATTTCTCGCTCAAGATCCCGCGCGGAGCAGGGGGCCTCAAGGGGCGCTTCTATGATGCGCTGGCCGGGATGGTGACCAGCAAAGCTCATGCGGAGCATCACCGGCGCGGCATGGTCAGTTTCAGCGACGGCTTCGGCAGCCCCGGCATTTGCGACGCCATTTTTGCGACGCGCTGGGATCTCGTCGGCGATCGCGGCCAGACGCGGACGCGCGAGTCGCGCGAGGAAGCCGCTCACTGAGAGGGCCGGGCGGGCTGCTTAAGCGAAAGGATGGCGTCAACACTGCGTAGCAATGAATGGGTAGCATTGGGCGGTCGCTTGTTGCGGAGAAACTGACGATGAGCCTTGCGCCCCTCACGGAAGCGCCGTGGGTTATCCTGGCGCATGTCGCGGCGGTTGTAGTTTCGCTGCTGCTTGGACCGCTGCAATTGATCCTGCCGAAAGGATCGCGGACGCATCGGATGATGGGTCGCGTTTGGTCAGGAGCGATGGTAATCGCCTGCATATCGGCGCTTTTGATTTTCGACCGGCCCATGCCCCCAAACCTCGGACCGATTAGCTGGCTGCATCTACTGGCAGTGTTCACACTGGTTTTGCTTTACCGCGCCGTGCGTTTGGCCCAGGCCGGCAAAATTGAAAAGCACCGCAAAGCAATGCTGGGGCTGGTAATTCTCGGGCTAGGCGTTCCGGCTGTTTTTGCTTTCATGGCGCCTGGCCGAATTCTGAACAGGGTTCTGTTCGAGACGCAAAACGGCGCCCGGCCTTCGCCGTGAACCCGACATCACGATCCCGGTGTCATTTTCTCGTGGCTGCGTCATGCCTCCTGCTCGCGCACGCCCGGATGCGCGCCCGCCCGTTGCGGGAGGATGAGGATGAGAGTGACGATGATCGCCGCGAGAATGCCTGATGCGAGATAGCGGCTGATCTCCAGTCCGCCATGATCATGCGGCTTGTCGAGGAGGTCTCCGAGCGTTGCGCCGAGCGGTCGCGTCAGAATGAACGCCGCCCAAAACAGCAGCGTGTGCGAGATCTTCGTCCAGAAATATGCGGCGGCGACAACCGCCAGACCGGCGGCGAAGACGACGGCGCCGCCCTCATAGCCAAGCCCGTTCGTGTCGGCCATCCAGTCGCCCAGCGCGGTGCCGAGCGTCTGCGAGAACAGGATCGCGACCCAATAAAATATCTCGACCCGGGGCGTCGCAACGGTGTTGACGTCAATTGAGCCCTCCGCCCAGCGCCATGCGGCCAGCGAGGCGATCAGCCCTGCGAACAGAATCGACGATCCGCCAAGATAGCCGATGCCGAGGGAGCGATCGGCGAAATCCGCCATCGTCGTACCGAGGGTTGTCGTCGCGATGATCGTGATCCAGTACAGGAAGGGATGAAACGCCTTTGCGGAAATTTGCGCAACGACCAGAGAGGCGAAAATGGCGAGAAAGATGATTCTGCCGATCGCATAGCCGAGATCCATCGACATGGTTACGGCGTCGCCACCGGTCTCTCCCAATGTCGTCGCAAGCACCTTGATGACCCAAAACCCAAGAGTGACTTCGGGTACTTTGCTCAGCGTGCCAGCCGATGGCTGCGTCATGTGGGAATC
>JBKQMI010000088.1:0-6919 GCA_052146775.1 Methylocella sp.
AGCTCCGGATCATATTTGATGAGGTAGAGCGTGACGGCGAGCGCCAAGGCGCCGAACAAGGCAAGGAAGACCCACGCCTGCCAGTAGAGGAGCGTCCCGGCCGCGAGAAACAGCATCGCTCCCATAATGATGAGAGTGATGAGAAGTCCACGCAGCGCTCTTATGTCCAAGCTTGTCATCTAGTAATCATAGCACGCCAAAATGACCGCAGGGCAGGCCGCGCGCGGCGACACGGGTGGTCATTGGGCCGCGCTCGCGTTCATGGGCCTTCCTCCTCAAACGAATCCGCCGCCCGCCGACCGAGGAAGCGGCATTTCCCTCCTCGCTTGCTGCAACAACTTTGGACGGGCCGCACGAATTATTGCGGCAAATGCCTCATATTCTTCCGGCAGCGAAAGATTCGGGTCCTTATTGTCGAGAGAACGAAGGAAACTCTCAAATAGCTCTATGAATCGCTCTGACATTATAAGGTAATTATCAACATATGATTTTCTGGCTATTTCCATGTGACCGCCGATGAGCGGGCTGTGCCTGCTCCAGGCGGGATCAACATCATAGAAATATCTCGTTTCATCTTCTTCTATATATTCGTCAGCGCTGTCGAGAACCCATTCCGCAGCAGTTAGCTCGGCCAATATCGAACCGTAGGCAGTTCGTCTAAGTTCCCATAATTTTTCGTTCGTAGAACGACGGGCATTTAATGCGTTCGTAAGGAACACGACGAGGACAGAAGACGTGAGTGATAAAAGTACCGTGACGCCCGCCGGTATGTCTGCCATGAGCTCTTTCCCAAAACGTGGGCTGGCACGCGACGCGCCTACGAAAAAAAGGCGGCCCGAAGGCCGCCCTGATCGTCGAGTTCCAAAAACCTTAGCGCTTCGAGAACTGGAAGCTGCGGCGGGCTTTCTTCTTGCCGTATTTCTTGCGCTCCACCACGCGCGAATCGCGGGTCAGGAAACCTTCCTTCTTGAGCGCGGGCCGCAGGTCCGGCTCATAGGCGACGAGCGCCTTGGAGAGGCCGTGACGCACCGCGCCGGCCTGGCCCGAAAGGCCGCCGCCCGCGACGGTGACAGTGAGATCATATTGATCGACGCGCTTGGCGACGCCGAGAGGCTGCTGCAGGATCATGCGCAGCACGGGACGGGCGAAATAAACCTCAAGCGCGCGCCCGTTGACGACGACCTTGCCGGAGCCCGGCTTGATCCAGACGCGGGCGACGGCGTCCTTGCGCTTGCCGGTGGCGTAGGCTCTGCCCTGCGCGTCGAGCTTTTGCACATAGTGCGGCGCCTCGGGCTGCGGCGCGGCGGTCGCGCCCTTCAAATCCTGAAGCGAAGACAAAGTCTCGGCCATTTAGACGGTCCTCGAATTCTTGCGGTTGAGACTGGCGATGTCGAGCGTCGTCGGCTGCTGCGCCGCGTGCGGATGCTCGGCGCCCTTATAGACGCGCAGATTGCCGAGCTGCCGGCGGCCGAGCGGTCCGCGCGGGAGCATGCGCTCGACGGCCTTCTCGACGACGCGCTCGGGGAAACGCCCGTCCAGAATGAACTTCGCGGTGCGCTCCTTGATGCCGCCCGGATAGCCGGTGTGATGGTAATAAACCTTCTGCTCGCGCTTGCGGCCGGTGAACACCACCTTCTCGGCGTTGATGACGACGATATTGTCGCCATCGTCCATATGCGGCGTGAAGGTCGCCTTATGCTTGCCGCGCAGACGCAGCGCGATGAGCGTCGCGAGCCGTCCGACGACGAGGCCGGAGGCGTCGATCAACACCCATTTCTTTTCGATATCCGTCGGTTTGGCGGAATAGGTCTTGCCGAACATGGTGTGAAATTCCAGCGTGAAGAGCCGCGCAGTTGCGCGGTGGATGCGCTCTACTAGGGCGTCAGCGGGCTGCGGTCAAGCGCCTTGAATCCGGCGCTAGGAAAGAAACAATAAAATGAACAGACAGTTAGCTGATGTGGTACGACGATACCATAGTCTTCTCTCATTTTTAAAGGATCGCCCATGCCCGAGCAAGCCTATCCCGACGATTATCTGCGCGGCGTGCTGCGCAAGGTCAAAACCATCGCCGTCGTCGGCGTCTCGCCCAATCCGGCGCGGCCTTCAAATGAGGTGTTCGCTTTCCTCTCGTCGCGCGGCTATCGCGTCATCGGCGTCAATCCGGCGCTGGCGGGCAAGACGCTGCTTGGCGCGCCCTGCGTCGGCGCGCTCAAGGATTTGCCCGAGCCCGTCGATATGATCGACGTGTTCCGCAATTCGGCCGACGCCGGCGACGTCGTCAACGAGGTTCTGGCGCTCGACTGGCGCCCGCTCGTCATCTGGATGCAGCTTGGCGTGCGCAACGACGCGGCGGCGGCGCTGGCGCGGGCGCAGGGCATAGAGGTCGTCATGGACCGCTGCCCGAAGATCGAATATGGCCGGCTGGGGCTCTAGCGCGAAGGCGCCGCTTAAGGAGCCTTCGCCGACAGCGCCTGCGCGTGAACGACCGCCAGCCCGAGCACAATCATCGCGAAAGCCTGATGCGGAAGCGCGGCCCAGAGCGGCGCGACAAGCACGAGCGTCGCGATCCCGATCGAAGCCTGCGCCGCTGCGAGGAGGGCCAGCGCGGTCGCGCGGGCCGCGCCGCCGCCCCACCCCAGCATGCGCCACGTCGCTACCGCCTGCGCCAGCGCAAAGGCCAGCACGGCGTAGGCGACCATCCGGTGCTGGAACTGCACCGTCAGCAGATTGTCGAAAAAATTGCGCCAGAGCGGCGAGAGCAATGTCAGCTGATCGAGCGGCGGGATGAGGCGCCCCTCGATCAACGGCCATGTGTTGTAGGCGCGGCCCGCCCGCAACCCGGCGACCAACGCGCCGAGCCCGATCTGCGCGAGCACGGCCAGCACGAAGGTGTTGGCCGTGATCCGCAGCCCGCGGGGCGCGCGGGGAGCCGTTCGCTCGCGAAGCGAGGACGCCAGCCACACCAGCGCCACGAATAACGCCGAGGCCAGCAGCAGATGAATGGCGAGGCGCTCCGGCGCCACCTCGACGCGGTCGGCGAGCCCCGACTTCACCATCCACCAGCCGACGAAACCCTGCAGACCGCCGAGCGCGAAGACGCCCAAAAGCTTCAGCTTGAGCGAGGACGTAAGCATGCCCCGCATCCAGAAAAGGACCAGCGGCAGGAGAGTCGCAAGTCCGATCAGGCGCCCGAGCAGGCGGTGGCTCCACTCGAAGAAGAAGATGAACTTGAAGCCGGAAAGATCCATGTCCGGAAAGACGGCGGAATATTGCGGGATCTGCTTGTAGTTTTCGAACTCGGCCCGCCAGTCGGCGGCGCTGAGCGGCGGAATGATGCCGGAGATCGGCTTCCATTGCGTGATCGAAAGGCCGGACTCGGTGAGGCGCGTCGCCCCGCCGACGACGACCATCAGGAAGACGAGCGCGGCGAGGCTCCAGAGCCAGAAAGCGAGGGCCAGGCGGCGGCGTTCAGCCCGCGCGCCAATGGCCGGCGCGCCGACCGGCAGCGGATCATAAACCCACGTCATGCGGCTCCTTTGTTGTCAATGTCGTCGAGGCGAGGCGGTGTTTTAGGATATTTCCGGCAAATCGTCTAAATCGTCGACATAAGGGCTTGTTCCGGCGAAGTCCATGCGCGGCCTGTCGCAGGCGCACGGCGAATTTTGGAGGGGCGCATGCGCATGCGGACGCGCAAACTCATCGGCGCGGCGGTCATGATCGGGTTTGTCGTGGTCTATTCGCTCGTCGCCATGGCGCTGGCGCAGGCGCGTCCGCTGCAGGAAGCTTCGCCGCCGGTGCAGATCATCGTCTATGCGATCTTGGGCCTCGCCTGGATCCTGCCGCTGATGCCGCTGATCCGCTGGATGCAGCGGCCCGACGCCTAAGCATTTTATCCCGGGCCTTGACGGTGCAATATTTTCTGATGACCCAGCCGTTCGCACCAGAACCGATTAGCCGAGTTCATCCGGCCGGTTGCCCAATCGCGAGCGACGGGCTAGGTTAAGCGTTCGCCTTGGGGTGCTGCCGGAGACGGCGGCTGAGATCACACCCATTGAACCTGAACCTGGGTAATGCCAGCGCAGGGATCGGCAAGATGGCAAAAAGGATCGACGCAATCCGTTCGTCTCCCGCCGCCCCCGCCGCCGCTTTCCAGATATGTCGAGACCTTGAGCGGAGGACCAGATGAACATTCACGACAAGCCGCAAAATCTCGCGCCGAAATCCGTGACCTCCGGCCCGCTTCCCGGCTCGCGGAAAATCTATTATCGCCCCGGCTGCGCGGACGTCGCCGTTCCGCTGCGCGAGATTGCGCTCGATCCGTCCGCCAATGAGCCGCCGGTTCGCGTTTACGATGCCTCGGGACCCTATACCGAAGTCGATTTCGCAACCGATCTCTCGGCCGGGCTTCCCCGCCTGCGGGAGCCTTGGCTCGCGCGCCGCGCCGGCCTTGAAATCTACGCGGGCCGCGCCGTGCGCGCCGAGGACAATGGCGCCGTCTCGCCCGACCGCCTCGCGCCACCCTGCCCGGCCAGTACGTCGCCGCGAAAGGGCCGCGCGGGCGCGCTCGTCACGCAATATGAATTTGCCCGCGCGGGGGTCATAACCGAGGAGATGATCTTCGTCGCCGCGCGGGAGAACCTCGGCCGCGCAACGGCGCCGGAGGGCGCCGAGACTCGGCTCGCCGAGGGTGAAAGCTTCGGCGCTTCGATCCCCGCCTTCATCACGCCCGAATTCGTGCGCGACGAAATCGCCCGAGGCCGCGCGATCATCCCCGCCAACATCAACCATCCCGAACTCGAGCCGATGATCATCGGCCGCAATTTTCTGGTGAAGGTCAACGCCAATATCGGCAATTCGGCCGTCGCCTCTTCGGTCGCGGAAGAGGTCGAGAAAATGGTGTGGGCGATCCGCTGGGGCGCCGACACCGTGATGGATCTTTCGACCGGCCGCAACATCCACAACACCCGCGACTGGATCATGCGCAACTCGCCGGTTCCGATCGGCACCGTTCCGATCTATCAGGCGCTCGAAAAGGTCGACGGCGATCCGACGAAGCTCACCTTCGAGATTTTCCGCGACACATTGATCGAACAGGCCGAACAGGGGGTCGATTACTTCACCATCCACGCCGGCGTCCGGCTCGGCCATGTGCCGCTGACCGCGCGGCGAACGACGGGCATCGTCTCCCGCGGCGGCTCGATCATGGCGCGCTGGTGCCTCGCCCATCACAAGGAGAGCTTCCTCTATGAGCGCTTCGACGAGCTTTGCGACATCATGCGCGCCTATGACGTCTCCTTCTCCCTCGGCGATGGGCTGCGGCCGGGTTCGATCGCCGACGCCAACGACAGAGCGCAGTTCGCCGAACTCGAAACCCTCGGGGAGCTGACGAAGATCGCATGGGCGAAAGGATGCCAGGTCATGATCGAAGGCCCAGGCCATGTGCCGATGCACAAGATCAAGATCAACATGGAAAAGCAGCTGAAGGAATGCCACGAAGCGCCATTCTACACGCTGGGACCGCTGACCACCGATATTGCGCCTGGCTATGATCATATTACGTCCGGCATAGGCGCCGCGATGATCGGCTGGTTCGGCTGCGCCATGCTCTGCTATGTGACGCCGAAAGAGCACCTTGGACTGCCCGACCGCGACGACGTGAAAACCGGCGTCATCACCTATCGCATCGCCGCCCACGCCGGCGATCTCGCCAAGGGTCATCCGGCGGCGCAATTGCGCGACGATGCGCTGTCCCGCGCGCGCTTCGATTTCCGCTGGCGAGATCAGTTCAATCTCGGGCTAGACCCCGAAACGGCGCGGCTCTTCCATGACGAAACGCTGCCGAAAGACGCCCACAAGACCGCGCATTTCTGCTCCATGTGCGGGCCGCAGTTCTGCTCGATGAAGATCACGCAGGATCTTCGCGACGAGGTCGCCGCCATCGAGACGCGCGAAAAAGGCATGGCCGAGAAGAGCGCGGAGTTCCTGGAGAAGGGCGGCAAGCTTTACGTGTAAGGATTCCGCGACAGTGCGCGCCCTCGCGTCTTTATTTAATCAGCGGGATCCGCGCGCCGCCGTCGCGGTCGAGCAAATTCGGGGGTACGGCGTCGCCATGCCGGCGCAGCCTCGGTTCGACCCGCGATCCGGGGGAGCGAAGGCGCGAGATCGCGACCTGTTCGACGGAGGCCGGCAGGTTCGGATCGATGAACCGGATCGAGTTTTCCCGACGGCGCAACGCCATGCCGAGGCAGGCGCGTAGAGTTGCCCGCGCAACGGCGGAGTCGGCGCGAGATTGAGCGCGGACGCCGCTTTCGCGCGCCACGCGCCAGCCTCGCTCATGAAGCGCTGGCGTAGGATTTTTCTTCGACGATGGCTGAGTTGAACAGGAGGTTTATCTGCTTTTTGAGCGCGGCCCGCTGATCGTTTGAGGTGTAGACGAGCCGCGCGAGCGAGACGAACTCCTCGTCGAACTGGCGTCGCGTCTCACAGCTGCGCAACGCGTCCTCGATGTTCCAGAGAATTTCGTTGGCGCGCTTGAGCTCGGCCTCCATTCGGTCGAGCTTCGCGCCGGAAAAGCCCGCTTCGGTTTTCAGCTTCCGCAGCAACGCAAGTTCGAAGCGGATATTGCGGAGTTTCTTGGCGTCGCCGACCCGGCTCTCCTTGATCTCGAGAATCGTGATCTTGTCGATGAGTTCGCCGATCGCGCCGGGAATCGCGATCAGCGCCGAATCGCCGATTGAAGCCGGCTGCATCGAATGAACGCCGGCGGATCCGGCCTCGCGCGCGGGGGGCTGGCGCCGCGCATTGACGCGCGCGTCGACCTCCCGCGCGATCGCATCGAAAACGGGGCCCCATTCGTCCCGGCTTTGCTGACGGAACAGCCGCATCGTCGGATACCAGGGCGAGTCGGCGCGCGCAAGAA
>JBKQMI010000089.1:0-5840 GCA_052146775.1 Methylocella sp.
GCAGGCATAAGCATTTGCAATAATGGGAAAATTATTGTTATAATTGCTAATATAAAAACTTTTACACTAAGGTCTGGCGATGGCGGAATGGGGCTTTTATGGACGACGCGTCGAGCTTGCCGAGATCGATAAGATTTTGGCGCGCGGGCGGTTTTTCTTTTGCTCGATTTCGGGCAGGCGGCGGATTGGCAAAACATCGCTGATTCACGAGGCGCTCAGGCGGCGACAACTCACTGAGACTGCAATCTATGTGCAAATTCCCGATAGTGATGAGCGTGGCGTCATTCAAGCTTTCGAGGATTCGGTCGAAGACGTGGGAGCCCCACAAGAAGACGCAAGGCGGGTTTGTAAAGATTTCCAATCGATCGCCGATCTATTGTATAATTCGTGGAAGTTAGGTTGGATCATTGCGCTCGACGAGTTCCAATATTTCCATAGAAAATCTCTTTCGGAGTTTCAATCGCATTTGCAGTCAGTCGTCGATGTCGCTCGCTCACGACCAGAAATTGGCGGCGGTCTTTTCACGCTCGGCTCCATCCACACCGAAATGACGGCGGTTCTCGAAGATCGCGCATCGCCTCTATTTAACCGTGTCACCGACAGGCTGGACGTCGGTCATTGGGATTTCGAAACACTTTTCGAAATGTTCCGGGCGCATGACGTCGCTGACGCGCAGCACAGACTATTTCTTTGGACGCTATTCGAGGGTGTGCCGAAATTTTACCGGGATTGTTTTGATCATGGCGCCCTGACGCCCTCCCAGACGCATCGTATAGACACGCTCCGCAAAATGTTCTTCGAGGGTTCGAGCCCGTTAAAAGACGAAGCCGACAATTGGTTTTTGCGGGAATTGCGTGGACGCTACGACACGGTTCTGAATCTCCTTGCCCGGCACGGCCCGCTTTCGCATGGACAACTCAAGGAGGAATACGATCGCGCCGGTCCGGCGCAAGACAATCAACTCGCCGGCTACTTAAAGATCCTCATCGAAAAATACGGCATGGTGGAAAAACTCCAGCCAATTCTTTCGACCGATAAGCAACGGAACGCGCGTTACGTCATCACCGACAATTTTCTGAGCGCCTGGCTCGCGGCGATCCAGCGCAATGTGCGGCTCGCCCGCATCCGTCCCATCGAGGAAGCGGTTGGCAAGGCGGATGTTTCGCTCCAAACCCATGAGGGCTATGCTTTCGAAAAGCTCGTGCGTCAGATCACGCAGGAGTGTTCCCGCAAGGGCGTTGGCGATTTCTCGCTCACCGAACTCGTTTCCGGCTATTGGAACAAGGCCGACGGCGGCGACATCGAAATCGACGTGATCGCGCTCGACGAAACCAATCGCCGCATTCGGTTTGGTTCCTGCAAGCGCTCCGCCGCCGGACACGGCTCCGACGCATTGAGGAAATTCAGCGAGCATGTGGAGCGATTTCTAGCCGCCAAGGCCGGCGCGCCCTATCGAGACTGGTCCAAGGAAAAGGCCCTTTACGCCCCCTCATTTTCTCTGTCGGACCGTCATGCCTTTCAGAAGAAGGAGTATGTCTGCGTCGATATGAACGATTTCGAGCGATGGCTAACTTTTTGAACGTTTCGCGTCGCCGGCGCCGCTTCGCGGGCTCCGCTCGCGCTAGCCACGTCCTCTCCGTGCCAGAACGCCCCGCGCGCCGATATTGCGCCTTGGGCGAAATGTCGGCATGAAGGGGCCGGATTTTCCCACCCCGGCCTTAAGAGCGACCATCATGACCACAGCGACGCACACCGACACCGCCAACTGGCTCTCCGACGCCCATGCGGCGCTTAAAGCCGTCGAGGCGCTTTACGGCGAGGCGCTGGCCTCCGTGCGGGCCCGGGTGAGCAAGGACAACAAGCTGTCAGCCGAGTTGATCGAGGCCGATCAGCACGCGGCGCATGGCCTCTCCTGGTTCGCCACCTATAAGCAAAGCCTCAACGAACTCGTCCATTACGCCGAGCGCCTGTCGGCCGAGGGCGCCTATGGCGAGACCGAGCAGCTTTTGACCCGGATCGGCTTCGCCGAGTTTCTGGCGCAAGTGTTCGGCGGCATTCCGATGAGCCAGGGCGAGATCGTCCGGCTCTCCGACTTCGGCCTGTCCTGCGAACAAATCGCGGCGCATCGTTGCGACGCCATGACCCGGCTCGTGCTCGAAGGCAATACGCCGGCCAACCGCGCCCGTCTCGCGGAGCTGATCGACCATCACGAAGCGGCGGAGACCATCGGCGCGACCGGCCTCGACGATACGCTCGAGGCGATCCGCTCGGAAATGCGCAAATTCGCGGCGGATAATGTCACACCCTTCGCGCAGGAATGGCACGCCAAGAACCAATATATCCCGCTCGACGTCATCACAGGCCTCGCCGATCTCGGCGTCTTCGGCCTGACCATCCCGGAAGAATTCGGCGGCTCCGGCATGGGCAAGATCGCCATGTGCGTCGTCTCCGAGGAACTGTCGCGCGCCTATATCGGCGTCGGCTCGCTCGGCACGCGCTCCGAGATCGCCGGCGAATTGATCCTCGTCGGCGGGACGCAGGCGCAAAAAGAGAAATATCTGCCGAAGATCGCCTCGGGCGAAATCCTGCCCACCGCCGTCTTCACAGAGCCCAACAATGGCTCGGATCTCGCCGGCCTGCGCACCCGCGCCGTGCTGGATGGCGGCGTTTACAAGGTTACGGGGAACAAGACCTGGATCACCCATCCCGTGCGCGCCGACCTGATGACGCTGCTCGTGCGCACCAATCCAAACGAGAAGGGCTACAAGGGCCTCTCCATGCTGCTGGCGGAAAAGCCGCGCGGTTCCGACGAGACGCCTTTCCCCGCCAAGGGCATGACCGGCGGCGAGATCGAAGTGCTCGGCTATCGCGGCATGAAGGAGTTCGAGATCGGCTTCGATAATTTCGAGGTCCCGGCGGAGAATCTTTTGGGCGGCGTCGAGGGCAACGGCTTCAAGCAACTGATGGAGACCTTCGAATCGGCGCGTATCCAGACGGCGGCGCGGGCGCTTGGCGTCGCGCAATGCGCGCTGGATCTCGGCCTGCGCTACGCCAAGGAGCGCATCCAGTTCGGCAAGCCGCTGTTCTCCTTCCCGCGCGTGTTCGGCAAAATCGTCAGCATGGCGGTGGAAATCCATATCGCCCGTCAAATCACCTATTTCGCGGCGCGTGAGAAGGATGAAGGCAAGCGCTGCGACCTCGAGGCCGGCATGGCCAAGCTGCTCGGCGCGCGCGTCGCCTGGGCGGCGGCCGACAACGCCCTGCAAATCCACGGCGGCAACGGTTTCGCGCTGGAATATCCGGTTTCGCGCGTGCTCTGCGACGCGCGCATCCTCAATATTTTCGAGGGCGCGGCGGAAATTCAGGCGCAGGTGATCGCGCGGCGGTTGCTGGAGGGGTAAGCGGGGCGGAGCTTTTACGCTGGCCTCACGGCCATTTCACGCTCGGCGGCATTGACGAGAGAATCGACTCGACATTGCCGCCGGTCTTGAGGCCGAAGATCGTTCCCCGGTCATAGAGCAGGTTGAACTCGACATAGCGCCCGCGCCGGATCAACTGCTCCTCGCGGTCGGCCTCATTCCAGGGCGTGGAAAAATTCTTGCGCACGATGGCGGGATAGACGTTCAAGAACGCTTCGCCGACATTGCGCGTAAAGGCGAAATCCTTTTCCCAGCCCGAGTTTTCCGCGTCGCCGGCGCTGTTGAGGTAATCGTAGAAAATCCCGCCGATCCCGCGCGGCTCGCCGCGGTGCTTAAGATAAAAATATTCGTCGCACCATTTTTTCAGCCGCGCGTAATCGGCGACCTCGCCATGCGTGTCGCAGGCGCGTCGCATCGCCGCGTGAAATTCGATTGTATCGGGGTCGTCCTGGACGCGGCGCCGGTCCAACACCGGCGTCAGATCGGCGCCGCCGCCAAACCACGCCTTGGTCGTCGAAACGAAGCGCGTGTTCATGTGCACGGCGGGGACATTGGGGTTCCAGGGATGCGCGATCAGCGAAATCCCCGCGGCGAAAAAGCGCGGGTCTTCGGCGGCGCCGGGTATTTGCGCCGCGAATTCCGGCGCGAAGGTTCCGAACACCGTCGAGACGTGGACGCCCGCCTTTTCGAACACGCGGCCCTTGAGAATGCCCATGCGCCCGCCGCCGCCCGGCGCGCCGTTGTTATCGACTCGGCTCCAGGGCGAAACGGCGAACCGTCCCGCCGCGGGCGCCTCCGGCGCGAAAGGCCCGGGCGCATCGTCCTCCAGCGCCTCGAAGGCTTTGAAAATCCGTAGTTGCAGGGATTGGAACCACGCCTCGGCGGTCTCCTTGCGTTGCTGCGATAGGTCGAGCGCGATGGTCATGGCGGGCCTCCGATTGGAGCGCGGTTGTGTCTCCGCCCCGCCCGCTTGTCAATTTGGCGGGTTGGCGGGCCGCTTTCGGCGCCAGCGCCCGCCCGTCAGCCCATGCGCGTCTGCCGCAGCGCTTCGCCCAGGACCATCGCCGCCGCGACGGCGACGTTGAGCGAGCGCATCCCGTCTCGCATCGGAATGGCGACGGCCATGTCGGCGCGCGCCGCGACTTCCGGCGGGACGCCGGCGGATTCGCGTCCGACCATCAGAATGTCGCCGCTTTCGAAGCGGGCGTCGAAATAGCAGGCGGACGCCTTGGTGGACAGCAGCACGAGGCGGCGCGGCCGCGGCCCTGAAGCCCGCCATTGCTCGAAATCGGCGAAGGAGGCGTGTCGCGCGAGCTTCACATGATCGAGATAATCCATGCCGGCGCGGCGCAGATGCCGGTCGCCGGTCGCGAAACCGGCCGGCCCGATAATGGCCGCGTCCACGCCGAGACAGGCGCACATGCGCAGCATGGTTCCGGCGTTTTGCGGAATGTCGGGCTCGAACAGGGCGAGGGTGAGCGCCCCCGGCGCGAAAAACATGGTCATTTTTCGCGGTTACGCTCCCTGCGGCGAATGGTCTCGCCGGCGCCCGCCGTGGTCGTCTCGATCGCGGCGCGGCTCCCGCGAGACTAGGTTTCGCCGCGGCGCAATCTTGTGTCAAGGTGGCGAAAACGCGGCTCGTCCCGTCAAATTTCGGGCTTGCCGAAATTTCCCTTTGCCGCATTGTGGACAAGGCGGAGGTTTGGCGCGTAAAACCGACGGCCCTCCGGGTGGAGGACTTCCGCGGCGGCGGCGGGCGGGACGACAGACCGCGCGAACTGTCAGGAATTATGGAAGGGTCCAGAGTGAGCGACGAGACTATTGTAGAGCCCAAGCGCCGCGACATTCTCTTCATCGCCACCGGCGCCATGGCGGCCGTGGCGGCCGGCGCGGCGGTTTGGCCGCTGCTTGAGCAAATGAACCCCGACGCCTCGACGCTGGCGCTCGCCTCGACCGAGGTGGACCTCTCGGCCATCATCCCGGGACAAATCGTCACCGTGAAATGGCGTGGCAAGCCGGTCTTCGTGCGACATCGCACGGCCTTGGAAATCACCGCGGCGGAAAACACGCCGATGGATGATCTGCCCGATCCCCAGCCCGACTCCAAGCGGGTCAAGAAGCCCGAGTGGCTGGTCGTCATCGGCGTCTGCACGCATCTCGGCTGCATTCCGCTCGGCCACGAAGGGGACTTCGACGGCTGGTTCTGCCCTTGCCACGGCTCCACTTACGACACTTCGGGCCGCATCCGCAGCGGTCCCGCTCCGAGCAATCTCGAAGTGCCGGCCTATGCTTTCCTCACCGACACGAAGATCAAGATCGGCTGAGCGACCCCGCCCGCCCTGCACCTCAAGCGCCAGAGACGAGCCCTATGAGCGGACCCTCCAAATATACGCCCCAGAGCCCCTTCGCCCGCTGGCTCGA
>JBKQMI010000090.1:0-2792 GCA_052146775.1 Methylocella sp.
GGCCGATGGCCTTCGCATGAACCTGAAGTCAGCCGGTGCGATCGCCGCGATCGCTCTCCTGATGGCCGTCCTGACGCTTCATCGGCTCGGCGCCGGCGACGTATGCACCGGCAACGAGGCCGTCGAAGGTGTGTTCGTCCAGCAGATGGTCGAGCACGGCCAGCTCCTGTTCCCGGTCGAGAACGGCATCGTCCCGATGTACAAGCCTCCGCTGTTCCATTGGACCGCGGTCGCAATCGATCGCCTCGCCGGAATCCGCAAAGTGACCGCCGCCAACCTCCGCCTCCCATCCGCGCTTTATGCGATTGCCGGCGCGGTTCTCACGATGCTGTTCGCGTTCGAATTCCTCGGCCTCGACGCCGCCGTCCTCGCCGGACTGGCCCTCGCCGGCTCGTATCAGTACGTCACCCAGAGCCGCTACGGCCGCGTCGACATGACGCTGTGCTTCTTCGAGTCGCTCGCCCTGTTCGCATTTCTGCGGTGGATGCCCCGCGACGCGACCGCTTCCGGCCCCGCCGCGCGCTTCGAATCAAGCCTGCCCGCGCTCTATCTGATGGCGGCTGCGATCGGCTTCGGCGTGCTTGCCAAGGGCCCCGTCGGCGCAATTCTTCCCGGCGTTTCGATCGTAATCTTCATGATCGCCGAGCACCGTGGACGCCAAATCCTGACGATGCTCGATCCGGGCGCGATCATCCTCGGCGCCGCGATCGCTTCGAGCTGGTATCTCGCATGTTACTTCGGCGGACGCTTCGCCTTCCTCAATCTTCAGCTCGACACCGAAAATGTCGGCCGCTTCTTCGGCTCGCTGGGCGCGATGGCGCCGTGGTACTACCTGAAACCCGTCCTGCTCAACTCCGCCCCGCTGAGCCTGATAGTCCCTTTCGCCGCCGCTTACGCATTGCTCACTCCATTACTCACTCGCCGCGGCTTTGATTCTACTTCCCACCCCGGGAGAGGCCGCGATGCGCTTGGCACCGCGGATGAGGGCGACCGTCCCCCAACGCCCGCTGCCTCCGATCGCGCCCGTGCTGCCGTCCGCCTCTTCGCGATCTTCTACTTCGCTACCGTCATCTTCTTCAGCATCGCCGCCTACAAGCGCCGCTCATATTTGCTGCCGGTATGGCCCGCAGCCGCGGTGATGCTCGCGTGGTGGATCGTCGCCGTTCCTCCGCTTGCATGGCGCCGCGCCGCGACCTGGCATTTGCCGTCCTGTGCGCCGGGCTCGTCGTTTTCAACTTCGTCTATATTACGCGGATTGAAGTCCGGTCATGCCGCGACGAATAATTTCGGCCCGCCGCCGAAGAAATCGCCCGCGTCGTCGCCCCCGCCGACCCGCTCTACATTTACAGATTTCAAGAAGAGATCGCGCCGCTGCTCTTCTATCTCGATCGCAACGCGCCCGTTCTCGAGGGCCGTCTAGGCGACGCTCCCCCCGGCTTCATCATCGTACCCGTCTATGTATGGGAGACCCATCAGCGCGACGCCCTCGACCTCGAACCCGTCCTCACTTCCGACCACGGTAACCGCCGCCTCGTACTCCTCAAACGCGGCAAGTCCTACGCCCGCAGGAACTGAAGCAACTTCAGCGAAATCGACGCTGCGTTTCGCCGACTCTGCTGCTGCCTCCTATCCGCCACTCGCGCTCTTCAGCGCCGGCTCCTGTCCCGCTTTTTCTGCCGAATGTTCCACGCATCGCCTCTTCAGCTCCGCGAACGCGTCATCGACGAACGCCTTCATCAGTGCAACATCGGGCATCACGCGCGGGTCCGCGGACATTCCGAAGTATAGATTGCGATAGTAACTTATTATCGCGACTCCATATCCCAGAGTTGCGCCCAGCGGTACCAGCGGTACCATGTCTAGGCAGACGTGTCCGTTTACATAAAGCGGCACCTGCACGCCCGGCACATTGGTCGCGACGAAATTGATCCCCATCGCAGGCAGCGCGAAGCCGTCGGGCCGCGGCTTCCAATCTGTCCACTTCGCCAGCCGTGCTGCGGCATCGATCAGCGTGGTCGCCGCGCGCGCGGCCGGACGAATCACGCCCGGTGGGATTGCGTCGCTGAGCCGCATCATCGTCTCCAGAGCCTGCGCCGACCCGGACGCCTTGATTCGCTCGGTCTCCTCGGTGATCAATTTCAGCCGCTCGACGATATCCATCGGCGCCGCCGACGTGGTCGGGAACATCATTGAGACCCTATTCCCCAGCGAAGCCTTTTCCTCTTTGTGCCGCACGTTGACGGGACATCCGATGCACAGTTGCTGTCCGTCGACGGCGTACCCATGATGCTGCAAGTAGCGCGCCGCGCCCTCGGTCAAAATCGCCAGTACGACATCATTGATCGATCCGCCGAACGCCGATCTGATCGCGCGAAAATCCGCGAACGGTTGGCGCGTCCATGCCACGATCCGGTCCTGCGTAACCGGCGTCGAGTTCCACGGCGTCGCCACTATTCGCCGCGTCGCCAGCTCTCTCATCAGCCGCGCCGCCACCCCCAGCTGCCGCGCGCGCTCCGCCACCGACGCCGGATCCTCGGCCGCTTCGACCGCCGCGTTGATCGTCGAGCTGACCGTGCTTTGAATCTGATCGCGCACCGCCTCCCCGAACCGCCGAATCAGGCTCGACGGCCGCGCCGGCACCCACGGCTCCGGCGGCTGCGGGATTTCCGCCGGCTCCGCGCGAAAGTCGTACATCACGTTCAGCAACTCCATGCCCGACACGCCATCGACCAGGCTATGATGCACCTTCCACAGCAGCGCCGAGCGATTTCCTTCCAGGTTTTGGAACGTGT
>JBKQMI010000091.1:0-4944 GCA_052146775.1 Methylocella sp.
TCTCGGCGGCGCGCAGGCCCGCGGCGCGGCCGAAGACAACGAGGTCGATGAGCGAATTCGAGCCGAGCCTGTTCGCGCCATGGACGGAGACGCAAGCCGCCTCGCCCAGCGCCATCAGTCCCGATACGGTCGCATCGGGGTCGCCATCGACCTTGGTCAGGACCTCGCCGTGATAGTTGGTCGGGATGCTGCCCATATTGTAGTGGACGGTCGGCAAGACGGGGATCGGCTCCTTGCTGAGATCGACGCCGGCGAAGATGCGCGCGCTTTCGGAAATGCCGGGCAGGCGCTCATGCAGCACCTTGGGATCGAGATGATCGAGGTGCAGGTAGATATGGTCCTTGTCCTTGCCGACGCCACGACCCTCGCGAATCTCCATAGTCATCGCCCGGCTGACAACGTCGCGCGAGGCGAGGTCCTTGGCGGATGGCGCATGGCGCTCCATGAAGCGCTCGCCTTCCGAATTGACGAGATAGCCGCCTTCGCCGCGCGCGCCTTCGGTGATGAGGCAGCCGGCGCCGTAAATGCCGGTCGGGTGGAACTGGACGAACTCCATGTCCTGCAACGGCAGCCCCGCGCGCAGCAGCATGGCGTTGCCGTCGCCGGTGCAGGTGTGCGCCGAGGTGGCGGAAAGATAGGCGCGGCCATAGCCGCCAGTGGCCAGCACCGTCAGGCCGGCGCGAAAACGATGGATCGTGCCGTCGTCGAGCTTGAGGCACACGACGCCGAGGCAGCGCCCCCGCGAATCCATGATCAGATCCAGCGCGAAATATTCGACGAAGAACTCAGTGTCGTGTTTCAGCGCCTGGCCATAGAGCGTGTGCAACATGGCGTGGCCGGTGCGGTCGGCGGCGGCGCAGGTGCGTTGCGCCGGCGGGCCCTTGCCGTAATCGGTCGTCATGCCGCCGAACGGACGCTGATAGATGCGGCCGTCCTCGGTGCGCGAAAAGGGCACGCCCCAATGTTCGAGTTCATAGACGGCCTCGGGCGCGTTACGGCACAAATATTCGATCGCGTCCTGGTCTCCGAGCCAGTCGGAGCCCTTGACGGTGTCGTACATATGCCATTTCCAGTCGTCCGGCCCCATATTGGCGAGCGCCGCCGCGACGCCGCCCTGCGCCGCGACCGTATGCGAGCGCGTTGGAAACACCTTTGTCACGCAGGCGGCGCGAAGGCCCGCCTTGGCGCAGCCGACCGCCGCGCGCAGGCCCGACCCGCCGGCGCCCACCACCACCACGTCGAAGCTGTGATCCACGATCTCATAGGCCCGGCCATTGACGTTGGCGCTCGCCGAAGCTCCGCTCATTGCAACCATCAGAACGCCTTTTTCGAATAGAGAATTGACCGGCTATTTTGGCGCCGCGATCAGAAGAATCGCCAGGGTCCACAAGAGCGCGACGGCGATCGAGGCCCATTTGTTGACGAGGAGCGCCTTTTCTTTTTGCGCCGCGTCATGAACATAGTCCTCGATGATCGACTCGACGCCCTTGCGCGCATGCGGCGCGGCGATGGCGATGAAGACGATCAGCGCGAGCGCCGGGAAAGGCCGGCCAATTTCGGCGCGGGCCGCCTCGAACGACTTGCCCGACAACCCAACGATGAACCAGCCCGCCAGCAGTCCGAGCGGCAGCAGCGCCTGGGCCGAAAGGCGCATGAATTTGTCATGCTCGGCGCCGGAGACGTCCGACACATAGGCCGCGCCGCGCCCCGTTCTGCCGCTAATGAATTCCGTTCGAGACGTCATGCGCTTTTGCCTCCAGGCGGTCGCGGATGAAACTTCGGCCTAATTGGCGAGGGTCGACAGGATCCAGGTCAAGAGCGTCAGGACGATTCCGCCGCCGAGCGTCGCCTGCGCGAGCAGTTCGCGGCCCTTGGGGTCCATGTAAAGGCCCCGGTCCCACAGCGCGTGACGCACGCCGCCGACCAGATGATGAAACAGCGCCCAGCTGAATCCCAACACGATCACATGGCCGATAAAGCCGTTGGCGATCCAGGAGACGGCGCCGAAAGCTCCCGGCCCAAAGGCGAGACCAAGCAGATAGAGCGCCAGAAGAAACGCGCCGAGATAGAGCGCGACGCCGGAAATGCGATGCGCGATCGACATCATCATCGTCAGCATCGGCTTATAGACGGTCAGATGCGGCGAAAGCGGCCGCTTGTCCGCCACGTCCGTATCGGCTTGCGTCATGGCTCTTCCCTCCCACAGCCGAGCTATCAGCCGTGATTGTTAAATCAATCGTCGCGGCGCCGCAACAACGAAGGGAACGCGCGCCTGGATTTCTATCCGGCGGTTGGGTCTTCTTGCGCGCGCTCGCGCGTTTCTCGCCGGCGGAAAGGGGCCAAGCGGGGGAGCGGCGCCGCTTTTTGATCCCGAAGTATATCGGCCTATGATCCGGCCGTGCGAAGCTCGCATTGATTCATCGAAAGGCGCCGTCATGAAGAAGGTTTTGTTGTTGGCGACGGCTCTGTTTTTTGTGGCGCGAACCGCCTTCGCGGCTTCTTTCGAGGTGTTCCCGTATAGCGGAACCTCGGGTATCGTGAAAGAGTCGATGACCCATACGTTTCGCGCGATCGTGTTCGATAACACGATGCGCAACATATATTACTGCACGACAATAGTTCATATCCTCAAGGGATCGACATACATGTCTTATACGTGCGACCGCTCGAAGAATCACAAATCCGTGCTTGCGGTCTCGCCCAATGTGCAAACGTCGATTCATGCCGGGCCCACTGGCGGCGGTGAATATGAGTCGGTTCTGGGAGCGTGGCAAATCGACAGCGCCACCGGCGACCTACAGTTTTGCTTCCCTCCCGGAATTTTGAACAATAAGGAAATAGGCGCCGACTGCATCAAGATCGATTACAAAAACCCGCCGAAGCAATAGCTTCGCGCCGGCGCCCGCCCGCGGAAAACGGCGCCCCGCGAAAGGGCGCCGCCCTCACATCCCGCCCAAAATCTCCGCGACGGTGAAAATGTCCTTGTCGCCGCGGCCACACATGTTCATCACCATCAGGTGATCCCTCGGCTTTCGCGGCGCGAGTTCGAACACTTTGGCCAGCGCGTGGGAAGGCTCCAGCGCCGGGATGATGCCCTCCAGCTTCGAGCAAAGCTGAAAGGCGTTCAGCGCCTCCTTGTCGGTCGCGTTGAGATATTTCACGCGCCCGGATTCATGCAGCCAGCTGTGTTCCGGGCCGATGCCGGGATAGTCGAGCCCCGCGGAAATCGAATGGCCCTCCAATATCTGGCCGTCGTCGTCCATCAGCAAATAGGTGCGGTTGCCATGCAGCACTCCAGGGCGCCCGCCGGTCAGCGACGCCGCGTGGCCGTTCGGCACGTCGACGCCGTGTCCCGCCGCCTCGACCCCGTAAATCTCAATGCCGGCGTCGTCGAGGAAGGGGTGAAACAGCCCGATGGCATTGGAGCCGCCGCCGATGCAGGCGACCAATGAATCGGGCAGGCGGCCTTCCATCTCCTGCATTTGCGCGCGCGTTTCCGTGCCGATAATCGACTGGAAATCGCGCACCATCGCCGGATAGGGGTGCGGCCCCGCCGCCGTGCCGATGCAGTAAAAAGTGTCCGCGACATTGGTCACCCAATCGCGCAGCGCCTCGTTCATCGCGTCCTTCAAGGTGCGCGCGCCCGACTGCACCGGAATCACCTCGGCGCCCAGCATCTTCATGCGGAAAACGTTGGGCTTCTGCCGCTCGACATCGACCGCGCCCATATAGACCACGCATTTGAGCCCGAAGCGCGCGCAGGCGGTGGCGGTGGCGACGCCATGCTGGCCGGCGCCCGTCTCCGCGATGATGCGCTGCTTGCCCATGCGCCGCGCCAGCAGAATCTGCCCGAGCACATTGTTGATTTTGTGCGCGCCGGTGTGGTTGAGTTCGTCGCGCTTGAAATAGACCTTGGCGCCAAAACCCTCGCCCGCCTGGGCGCGAAGATGCTCGGTGATGCGCTCGGCGAAATAGAGCGGGCTCGGCCGCCCGACATAATGCTTGTGCAGCCCTTGCAGCTCGGCGTGAAAGGCGGGATCGACCTTGGCTCGCGCATAGGCCTGTTCGAGGTCGAGCACCAGCGGCATCAGGGTCTCGGCGACGAAGCGGCCGCCGAAAATGCCGAAGCGGCCGTTTTCGTCGGGACCGTTGCGGAAGGAATTGGGCGCGATCTGGTTCAACGGGCGATCCTCGAAGGGGTGGATTTTCAGCTCTTTTAAAGCGCTTTCGAGCGAAGTGGAAACCGGTTCGCGTGAAGAAAGCGCGTCGGAAACAATGAATCTAGACCTTTGCCGCGGGCGATGAAAGCGCGCGCGCCGCGCCGACGAAGGCGTTGATGCGCGAAACGTCCTTGATTCCCCGCGCGCTCTCGACGCCCGACGACACATCGACCCCGGGCGCGCCCGTCGCTTTGAGGGCCTCCACGAGGTTTTCCGGGCTCAACCCGCCCGACAGCATCCAGTTTTTCGCGCTTATATCGCGCAGCAAAAGCCAGTCGAAGACCACTCCCGCGCCGCCGGGAAGCTCCGCGCCCGGCGCCGGCTTGGCGTCGAAAAGAACAATGTCCGCGCTGGTGAAATCCTTCGCCTTTCGAACGTCGTTCTCGGTCGCCACGCCGATCGCCTTGATCGCCGGCAGGCCGAAACGCGCCTTCACGGCCTCGACCCTAGCCGGCGATTCCGAGCCGTGGAGTTGCAGATAGTCCGGCGACAGCGCCTCGACGACGGCGCCCAGCGCATCGTCGCCGGCGTCGACCGTCAGCGCCACCTTCTTGATCCGGCCCGCCGCGAGCGCGCCAAGGCTTCGCGCCGCGGCGAGGTCGATATGACGCGGGCTTTTTTCATGGAACACGAAGCCCGCCATATCGGCGCCGGCGTCGATCGCGGCCTCCAGCGTCGGCCCCGTCGACAGGCCGCAGATTTTTATGATTACGCGCGGCACGGC
>JBKQMI010000092.1:0-16914 GCA_052146775.1 Methylocella sp.
AGGAATTCAACACTTCTCCTTCTATCAGAACGCAAGCGGTCCCTACCAGGATCAAGGCACGGGGGCCATGGTGGGAACCGTGTTTCAAGGCAACAGCTGCACGAACTGTCCGGTCGAGTACACGCTCAGCGGCGGGACCATCGACGCGACGATCTGGAACGCGGCCACCATTGATTCGCCCGGCATCGTGACCACGTTTCTCGCGGATAGGCGCTTCAGCAACGCCCCGGCGGCCGGGGCGACGGCCCTCACGAGCGCGTCTCCGGTGGTCGCGGTCGGAACGCTCGTCGGCAACGACTGACGCTTTTCGCCGCTGCGACAAACAAGGATGGAGCACGATCGTTCGCGATCGCGCTCCATCATTTGCGCCTCCAGTCAAGGCGACCGCGCCGGCAAAGCTTTGCGTTTCGCCGCGGCGTCAAATCGTCTGATTATAGGCGCCGACCTCGGGGCTCTCGCGCAGAACCGCGTCGAGGGCCGCGAACATCTCCCGCATGCGCGCCTCCGACACCGGGCTTTCGACGACGACGACGAGTTCCGGCTTGTTCGAAGACGCGCGCACGAGGCCCCAGGTTCCGTCCTCGACCGTCACGCGCACGCCGTTGACGGTGACGAGATCGCGGATTTTCTGCCCCGTGAACGTTGCCCCCTGGCCCTCCATCGCCTGGAGCCGCTGCAATGTCTTCTCGACGACGCCATACTTCTTTTCATCATCGCAATGCGGGGACATGGTGGGCGAGCCCCAGGTTTTCGGCAAAGCCCGGTAAAGCTCGGCCATGGACTTGCCCGGATTGCGATCGAGCATATCGAGCACGTGAATCGCGGTGACGAGGCCATCGTCATAGCCGCGCCCGACCGGCGCATTGAAAAAGAAATGGCCGGATTTTTCAAAGCCCGCGAGGGCGCCAAGATCGCTCACGCGGCGTTTGATGTGGGAATGCCCCGTCTTCCAGTAATCGGCTTTGACGCCCCGGGCCAACAGTTCCGGATCGGTGGCGAAAAGCCCGGTCGACTTGACGTCGACGACGAAGGTCGGTGCGGGATAGAGCTTCGAGAGATCCCGCGCTAGCATGACGCCGATCTTGTCGGCGAAGATCTCGTCGCCATTGTTGTCGACGACGCCGCAGCGATCGCCGTCGCCGTCAAAGCCAAGGGCGACATCGGCGCCGGTCTCGCGCACCTTCGCCGCCATGGCGTGCAGCATTTCGAGGTCTTCGGGGTTCGGATTATAGCGCGGGAAGGTGAAATCGAGCTCCGTATCGAGCGGGATCACCTCGCAGCCGAGCTTTTCCAGAATTTGCGGCGCAAAGGCCCCCGCCGTGCCATTGCCGCAGGCCGCGACGACCTTGAGCTTGCGAGTCAGCTTCGGCCGGTCGGTGAGGTCGGCGGCGTAGCGGGCCGGGAAATTCTCCACGAAGCGATAGGAGCCGCCGTCGGCATATTCGAATTTGCCGGAAAGCACGATCTCCTTGAGGCGGCCCATCTCGTCCGGGCCGAAGGTCACGGGCCGCGCCGCGCCCATCTTCACGCCGGTCCAGCCATTGTCGTTATGCGAGGCGGTGACCATGGCGACCGCCGGAACGTCGAGATCGAACTGGGCGAAATAGGCCATCGGCGAGAGCGCAAGGCCAATGTCATGCACCTTTACGCCCGCCGCCATCAGGCCCGTGATCAGCGCGAGCTTGATCGAGGCGGAATAGGAGCGGAAGTCGTGTCCCGTGACGAGCTCCGGCCTGACGCCCATTTCGCGCAGCAGGGCGCCGAGGCCAAGGCCCAGCGCTTGAACGCCCATCAGATTGATTTCTTTCTCAAACAGCCAGCGGGCGTCATATTCGCGAAAGCCGGTGGCCTTCACCATCGGCGTCGTTTCATAGGCATAGGTGTTCGGCAGCAACTGCGGAGCAGGCTTCGGAAACATGAGGTCATCCTTCGCGACGAGGCTGGCTTGCGATCGAAAGCGTCAGCGTTGCGTTGCGATTACCACAAGTCGCGCGCGAGATGAATGGCCAGCCCGCCGCAGCCCTGCGCCATGGACACGACGTCCCGGCGCGGAGCCTCATTTCTGCTTGGCGATGATCTGGCCCTTGATCTTGGCGTAGACGCCCGCTGGAATGATCTTTTTCTGTACGAGTTCATCCTTGCCCTTGTAGGGCCGGTTCTTGATGATGTCGGCGGCGCGTTTGTCGCCGATCCCCGGCAGCGCCTGAAGTTCCGCCTCGCTCGCTGAATTGATGTCGAGAAGCGTCGCAGGCGCGGCGGCCTTTGCGGCGGACGGGGCCGGCGCGGCGGTGGAGGCGGCCGGCGGGGGCGCCTTGGCCGGGGCCGCGGGCTGCGCGGTCTGCGCGAAGCAGGCGCCGGCGAAGCTGGCGACGGCCAAAAACGATAAGGCGAGCAAGGATTTGCGGCTGAAGCTCATGGCGGTCCCCTATCCGTTCGGGCCGAGTTTTCGCGTCGAAACTCGACTTCCGGGGCTAGAATGACCTGAATTTCGAAATCCGCAACGGCGCCGGAAAAAGATCACTCCGCCGCGAGGCGCTTGTGATTCTCGGAGGCGAGCCAGCGCTCGGCCTCCAATGCGGCCATGCAGCCCATACCGGCGGCCGTCACCGCCTGACGATAGACATCGTCCGTCACGTCGCCCGCCGCGAAGACGCCCGGCACGCTCGTCGCGGTCGAGTCCGGCGCCGTCCTGATATAGCCGTTCGGCTTGATGTCGAGCTGGCCCTCGAAGAGGCTTGAGGCCGGCGCGTGGCCGATGGCGACAAAGACGCCATGCGTCTCCAGCGCGCGCACCGCTCCGGTCTTGACGTTCTTCAGGCTGACATGGGTGACGCTCAAAGGATCCTCCGAGCCGTGGATCTCGTCAACCACATGGTCCCAGATCACCTCGACATTGGCGCATTTGAAAAGGCGCTCCTGCAGGATGCGTTCGGCCCTGAAAGCGGGGCCGCGATGGACCACCGTCACCTTCGAAGCGAGATGGCTGAGATAAAGCGCCTCCTCGACGGCTGAATTGCCTCCGCCGACCACGACGACTTCCTTGCCGCGATAGAAAAATCCGTCGCAGGTGGCGCAGGCCGAGACGCCAAACCCCTTGAACTTCTGCTCGGAGGGCAAATTCAGCCATTTGGCCTTGGCCCCCGTCGCGATCACAAGCGCATCGCAGGCATAGGCCTCGCCGCTGTCGCCGAACAGCCGAAACGGCCGACGGCCAAGCTCGACCTTGACGATATGGTCGGAGATCAAGCGCGCCCCGACGTGCTCGGCCTGCGCTTTCATCTGCTCCATCAGCCAGGGACCCTGAATCGGCTCCGCGAAACCGGGGTAATTTTCGACGTCCGTCGTGATCATCAACTGGCCGCCCGCCTCGAAGCCGGCGATCAGCATCGGCTCCAGCATGGCCCGCGCCGCATAGATCGCCGCAGTGTAGCCCGCCGGTCCCGAACCGATGATGATCGTTTTGGCGTGCGAGGATTTGCTGGCGGGGGAAGCGGACATGAGGGTTTCTCGAAGGTGCGGCGCGGACGGAGCGGGCGAACAGGAAATCTATTCAGCCGAAACCCCGGCCGCAACCTTTGGAGTGCGCCTTTGGCGCAATCAGCGTCCCGGCGGCGGTGCGGCCGGCTCCAACGTCAGGGCGCCGACGCCCGCCGAAAGGTCGAGGCCGGCCTGGACGCCGAGGGACAGGGGCTGCAGGCTGATCGAGCGATTGTTGCCGCCGACCAGCAGATTGCCGCTGACGCCGCCGCCGAAAGAGGCGCTGCCGCTCGCGCCGACGAAATCGCCCGCAAGCGCGTTTTGCGGCAGGGCGCTGCCGGCGGTCAGCACAGCCCAGGCGAACCGGCCGCCCGTGGTGAAGCCGAGGTTGAGGCCGATGTTGCGGATCGTTCCGACATAATATTGCCGGGGACCGCGGTGCGGCGTCAGGACGCAGGACAAGGCGCGGTTCGATGTGACGATCAAGCCGACGCCGGGGGCGACATTGCACTCAAGGACGCCGACGCGCGGAGCGGCGTTGGCGGCGAAGGACGTCAGGCCGATGAGAGCGGCGGCGGCCAGACAGGCGGAGAACTTCAGCCGAAGAGATGCGTTCATAGCGTTTCCTCCTTGACGATCCGGCCGATTCCGCGTTGGTCTGCGGGCGGATCGACGCCGCGATCGGCGGCGATGCGAACAGGATGCTCCCGGCGGACTCCCGCCGACGGTTTGTTGCTATAGCGATGGCGCAGCTTTTCCGCCAGTTCTCATCTTTCGCGGGCGTCGGCCTCGTCGCGACAGGCGTCCATTATGCGCTGTTGATCGGCCTCGTTGAGTTGGCCCACGCGCCGGCGCCGCCCGCGGCGCTCGCCGGCAGCATCCTCGGCGCCCTCATCTCCTATGCGCTCAATCGCCGCCATACGTTCCGCAGCGATCTGCCGCACCGGGAGGCGGGCGGGCGCTTCGCGCTCGTCGCCCTCGGCGCCGCCGCGCTGACCTATTTTTTCATGTCGCTCTTGGTGAATGTCGCCGGCGCGCCCTATCTCCCGGCGCAGGTGGCGACGACCGGCGTCGTGACGCTTTGGACCTTTTTGGCGCACAGAATGTGGACGTTCGCGTGACGGCCGGCCCGCGCGGGCCGCTAAGCGACGGCGACAAGGGCGTCAAGGGCGCGCAAAAGCAGCGCCCCGCGCGTTATCGCGAGATAGGATCGAACCGCCGCGGCCGACTCCGGCTACTTCGGCGCGGACTGGTCGCCGCCGGCCGGCTCGGCGCGGCTCGAATCGTCGCCCGGGCGCATCCGGTCTTTCTGGCCCGACCCGTCGAGCGTCTGTTGACCCGCTTGATGATAAGGCGGCACGCTGACGCTCCGGCCCGTCGCCAGATAAGGCGCGGCAGGCCCGAAGGTGCGAACCTGGGCCGAAGCCGCGGTCGAAAACGCGCAAGCAGTAGCCGCGCCCACAATGATTGTTGCGCCCATTCTTCCAGTGAATCCCATTGAACTCTCCAACGCCTCGTAAGAGTCGGCATCCCGCCCGCAGGAAAACGCGCGAACAGGCTCTAAAGTTCACCCGGCTGCGAAGAAAACAGGCAAAATTGAAGTAAAAAATGTCAGGTGCGGGCGAGCCGCCCCCGCGCGCCGCTACCGTGAACGCGTCACGCCGGACGCGGCCATTTGCTGTGCCGGTTGTCGATGACATAGGGGTGGACATGCCGGTAGCCGTCGCCGATGCGCTCCGCGCCAGCGACGTGCGGGGTGCTTTCGTCGAGCCCGTCATGCAGGTGCTCGATCGCCTCCGGGTCCCGCGCGCGCCAAAGCCTTATCGCGCCAAGGGTCGCGGCGGCCGCGATCAATCCCAGAACCACGAATGTAAAGGGCAGCCCGGCCTTCGCCCCGAGCCAGCCGGCGGCGGGGTAGGCGATCAGCCAGCAGGCGTGCGAGAGCGCGAATTGGGCGGCGAAAAGGGCCGGGCGGTCTTCTGGCGTCGAGGAGCGGCGCAGCAGACGGCCCGAGGGCGTCTGCGCCAGGGAGTAGCCGAGGCCGAGCGCGAACCAGAGCGCCAGCAGCGGCCCGAAACTGGGCGCGAGCGCGCCGACGAACAGCCCCGCGACCAGGACGGCGGCGCCGGCCAGCATGGCGGCGCGGTCGGGGATCTTGTCGAGGAGGGGCGGCAGGATCAGAGCCGCGAGCATCGAACCGCCGCCGAAGGCGGCGAGCGCGATGGCGGTCGCGCGCTGGCCGAGGCCGAATTCGGCCTGCACGATCACCACCGTGTTGACGATCGCCATGGCGCCTGCGGCGGCGACCGCGAGATTGAGCGCCAGCAGGCCGCGCAGGCGGGGCGTCGCGAGATAGATGCGAAGGCCGCGCGTTGCGCCCTCATAAACGCTCTGGCGCTCGCTCGCCTCGGGGCTCGGCAGCGCGACCGAGACGACGAGCGCTGCGGAGCAAAGAAAGCCGATGACCGTTCCGCCGAAGAGGGCGTGGAAGCTGATGACGCCGAGCAGGGCGGCGGCGAGCATCGGGCTTGCGATATTTTCGAGGTCGTAGGCGAGCCGGGAAAGAGAGAGCGCCCACGTGTAGTCCTTCTCGTCCGGCAGCACGTCGGGGATGGTCGCCTGGAACGTCGGCGTAAAGGCGGCGGAGGCCGATTGCAGCAGGAAGATCAGGACATACACCTGCCAGACCTGCGTCACGAAGGGCAGAAACACCGCGATCGCGGCGCGGAAAAGATCGAGGCGGACGAGCGTCCCCCGCCGCGGCAGGCGTTCGGCGAAGGCCGCCGCGATTGGCGCGACGCCGACATAGGCGATCATCTTGATGGCGAGCGCTGTGCCGAGCACCGCGCCGGCGTCGGCGCCCGCGAGATCGAAGGCGAGAAGCCCGAGCGCAACCGTCGCGAGGCCGGTGCCGACAAGGGCGATGACCTGCGCCGCGAAGAGATGGCGGTAGGTGCGGTTGGCGAGGACCTGCAGCATCGTCCTGAAGCTCCGAAACTATCCCCGCATGCCGCCGCCATGCAGCGCCGCCGTCAGCAGCGCGAGGCCGAAGGCGAGGACGGTCAGAGCCGCCGCGGCCTCGAACAGGCGGCCGGCCATCATCGCGCGCCAGGAATCGCCTCTGGCATAATGCGCGACCAGCTTTTTGGCGTAGACCGCCGAGGTCGCCAACGCCCCCGTCGTGATGGCGACGCCGAGCGACATAGCGAGAACGGCGGCGCAGCCCGCCGGAAAGATGTCCTGCGCGGAGGCGAAGACAAGGACGAGAATGGCGCCCGAACAGGGCCGCGAACCGGCCGCCGCCACAGTCAGGCAAGCCTGCCGCCACGAAAATCCGGCGTCGAGCGTCGAAGCGTCAGGCGCATGGAAATGTCCGCAGCCGGGTCCATGCCCAAGACACGCGCAGTCCTGCGCGAAGAATTGCGCGCCGGCGGTTTGCATCGGCCCGCCCGCCGCGCGCAACGGGCCGAAGGCGCCCAAGACGAAATCCCTGGCGGCCTTTGGCCGCTGCCGCCACGCGCTCGCGACGGCCGCGCCTTTCGCGGCGAGCAGCGAGGCGCCGAGGATCGTCACGCCGACATAGCTCGCGATCTCGATCCAATTGGCGGCGGCGGTCATATGTTTCGCTGTGGCGCCGAGAATGAGGAACGCCGCGCCGACGAGGGCGACGGCGACGAGGCCTTGCAGAATCGCAGCGGCGAGGCAAATGGCGAGGCCGCGCCGCAAAACCCGCTCATTGGCGACCATATAGGCGGCGATCACCGCCTTGCCGTGGCCTGGCCCGGCCGCGTGGAACACGCCATAGCCGAAGCTCAGGGCGGCGAGCGTCCATGTCGCGGAGCCGCTCTCCTTCGCGGCGCGTATGGCGCCCGTGAGGAGGCGGTAGAAGCCGGCCTCCTGCGCCAGAATCCAGCCGCCGACGCCAGTGGCGTTCGCCGCGCCCTCATAGGGGCCGACCGCGAAGGGATGATGGATGCCTTGGGCGAGCGCGGGCGATGAAATCGCCGCCGCGGACAGGAGCGCCAGCAGGATCAGACGCGACGAAGGCGAAGATGGTTTCAAGCTTCCCTCCGCGGCTAGGGACAGGCGACGACGACGGCGGATGCGAGCTTGACGCCGAAATCCGTCCCCGGCGACAATCCGCTGAAAAATGACTCGGTCAGCTTTTTGGATTCCTCCGCCGCCAGAGGCTTCGCTCCCGCCACATTGGTCGAGCAGCCTTTCGGCGCGTTGACGAAGCTGACGCCATTTTGTCTGTCGAGTTCGAAGGCGACGAAATAGGTCGGATCATAGACCTGAAAGGAAAACAGCTTTGCGGTCGCCGGCGTTTTCAGCGGCATGGTGAAGCGCAGCACCACGAGCTTGTCGGGCCGCTCCTCCAGCGAATAGTCGGTCGGCTCGCCGAATTCGACCTTGACGCTCTGGATTTTGGCGTGGGTGAAATAGCCGAATTCGGCCAGATCCTCGACATTGCTTTTTGCGAGCGGCGCGAGGTCCTCCTTCGTCAGGAGCTGGCCTTTCTTGCCGACGCCCTCGGTCACGAAAGCCGAATACATCTCGTCAAAAATCCAGGCGTGCCGGATCGCCATGATCTCGCCCTTCGGCCCGAAAATCACCTGCTCCTGCCCGGTGATCCAGACATGCGGATGCGCCGCGGCGATGTTTGCGAACGAAAAGGCCGGCGCCATAAGGGCGAGCCTCAGCCAGAAACGAGCGCGCATCAAAACCCCTGCGGAAGGGCGGCTTTGCTTCACCGCACGATCCCGACAAAAATATCCGCCATTCTTTTTAAGATCATGCGCTCCTTTACTTTATTGGATGATCTCGCCCGAAAAACTCTGCCATTTTATTAAGATCATGCCTCGTGCGCGGCGCATAGGATCGCGCACCTCCGCGTTCATCCTTTGATTGCAGAAGTCTGGCCAAAGCGAGGCGAGCCTCGACCGCCTCCGCGCCCGCGATTTTGCGATTCGGGTTGATCAAAAGCGCTGGATGAGGCATATGAGCCCTCAATCCATCCGCACCGGCCCCTTCGGCCGGTTCTTCATTTTTTGGGAACGCGTCTGATGAAAGTCCGTAACTCATTGAAATCGCTGCGCGGGCGTCATCGCGACAACCAGCTGGTGCGGCGCAAGGGCCGAGTTTACATCATCAACAAGACGCAGAAGCGCTACAAGGCCCGCCAGGGCTGATTTTAGCGCGGGATCAATTTTTCGCGCGCCGCGGGAACGCGGGTGACAAGGCTTTTGACCTTTCGCTCCCGGCTCTCTAGATTGAGCCCATGCGGCGTTGGTTCTTCATTTCAGCTTGTCTGGCGCAATTGCAGGTCGCAAGCCTCGGCGCTCCGGCCATGGCCGGAGCGGGCGGACAGCAATGGCCCGGGCTGCCGAATGATTGGCGCGTTCTTGGCGACGACGTGGGACCGGCCCCTGGCGATCAGGCGCCCGGCCAGTTCGACTTCCGGCGCGATGGACGCGGTCCGCCTTTCGGACAAGCGCCGAATCTGACTGAGAGACGCGCGCCCGACTCGCTGAAATCTTCAGATCCCGTCAAAGACGCGGCGGCGGCGAAGGCCGCCAGGGACAAGGCGCGGGCGGAAGATCTGAAAAAGGCGCTGGCTCCAAGACCTGAGCCGGCCGCGCTGCGCCAGCGCGCGCTCGACGAATTGTTCAAGCGCCTTGGCGCGGCGGCCGATCCCGACGAGGCCAAAGGCGTCGCCGACGCGATCCAGCATGTCTGGCTGCAGTCGCAATCCGACACGGCCGATCTCGTCATGCAGCGGGCGATGCTGGCGAGCCGGATGAAGAATTATCCGCTCGCCCTCGCCTTGCTTGACAGACTGGTGGCGCTCGAACCGAACTGGGCCGAGGCGTGGAACCAGCGTGCGACGGTCCGCTTTCTGAGCCAAGACTTCGACGGCTCCATGGCCGATATCGACAAGGCGATCAAGCTGGAGCCGCGTCATTTCGGCGCTCTTACGGGGATGGGCGTGATCCTGCAGCGCGAGGGTCTCGACAAACGCGCTCTCGAAGTCCTCAATAAGGCCCTCGAAATCTATCCCGCCCAGCCGGATCTCAAGGACGCCGTCGACAAACTGAGGCTCGACGTGAATGGCCGCGACATTTGACGGCTCGTCGGGCTGCGTGTTCACGTGAACCGGCGAGCGAGCCTTTCGCCGAAGCCGGTGTCCTGCCCCTATCCCGCTTTCAACTCTCGAATGCTCAAACAGAGAAACAGAGCGGCGGCTCCGATTCCATCGGAGCGTCCGGAATTCTAAAAGTCCGGGCGCATGAAGGGATTCATCATCCGGCCCGCCCCGGCGGGAACCACTGAACGCCGCGCCGGCGCATAGGACAGAGGCGCCGGGCTGGCCCAGCCGTCGCCCGACGCGCCGCCATAGCCCACCTCTGCGCGCGGCGCGCGCGCTGGCCGGACCTCGCGATGACGCCTGAGCGACCGCGAAAAGGGAAAGGACCGCGGCGCGGAGCCGGTAATTTGGATGTCGGCGCCCTGTTCCTGAACCATGCCATAGAGGATTTCGGCGTGGCCCGGCGAAAGGCGAATGCATCCGTGCGATGCCGGACGGCCAAGAAAGCCTGTCTCATAGGTGCCATGGATGGCGTAGCCGCCCGCGAAGAAGATCGAGTAGGGCATCGGCGACATGTGATATTTACGAGAATAATGCATTCGCTCGAGATGTCCCGCATGGTAATGGCCGCGCGGCGTCGCGTAGCCTGCGCGGGCCGTGGAGACGGGCCAGTCGTAGTCCGCGCCATCGCCGTTCACATGCATGGTCTGCGAGCTGAGATCGACGTTGATCTGCACCCGCGCCTGCGCCGCTTCGGCGCCAAGCAGGCCGCACAGCAAAACACCGACGCCGACGAACGCTCGCATGGCGCCCTCTCCCAAGTTCCTGGCCGATTCGCGGAAGATCATTCTCGCACGCCGCCAGGTTACGGAAACGTTGAATTATCCAGAAAGGTTCGTGAAATCCGTATCGGACCACACGTTTTAAAATTGCGCGCGAATTACGGCTCCTCTCCGATTGTGTCGGCGCCCCAGTTCAATCAAAAGAAGAAATATGTGATAGCCGCGAACAGCGGCAGCAGGATCGCGCCCGACCACAGCATATAGGGAAAGAAGCCGGGCATCTTGACGCCGGCATTGCGGGCGATGGCGTAGACCATGAAATTCGGCGCGTTGCCGATATACGTGTTCGCCCCCATGAACACGGCGCCGAGCGAAATCGCCGCCAGCGTGTGCGCCAGTGGCCCCATCAGCTTCGCGGCCTCGCCGCCAGCGAGCTCGAAAAACACAAGATAGGTCGGCGCATTGTCGAGAAAGGAGGAGAGCAGCCCGGTCGCCCAGAAATAGACCGCGTTGTTCGCTGATCCGTCGGCGTGTTCGAGAAGCCCGATCACCGGGGCGAAGGGACCGTTCTTGCCGGCCTGGAGCATGGCCATGACCGGAATGATGGCGACGAAAATGCCGGCGAAGAGATAGGCGACCTCGCGGATCGGCTCGAAGTCGAAGCCGTTTTCGGCGCGGGACGCCTTATTCGTCAGCAACAGGGATGCGATTGTGACTCCGATCATCGCGGCTTCGCGGACGACGTTCTGCAGCTCGATCTTCGTTCCAAGGAGCGTCCAGGCGACGCCCGGCCGCCAGAGCCCGCTGGCGACGATGGCGGCGATCGCGACGCCAATCAAAGCGACATTGACGAGGCCCGTTACGCCGAAGGGGACGGCGGGGCTGGCCGGACGGGCAGCTTCGCGCCTGAAAAAATAGAGGTCGATCACGAAGAAGACGGCCAGAAGGGCGACGATGGCGAAAAGGGTCTCCGGCCACAGCCTTTGCGCCGTCCAGAAGAAATCGACGCCGTGCAGAAAGCCGAGGAACAGCGGCGGATCGCCGAGCGGCGTCAGCGCGCCGCCGATGTTCGAGACGAGAAAAATGAAGAACACCACGACATGGGCGTTGAAGCGGCGCCCCTCATTGGCTCGTATCAGCGGCCTGATGAGGATCATTGAGGCGCCTGTCGTGCCGATCACGCTCGCCATCGCCGCGCCGAAGGCGAGGATCGCGGTGTTGACGAGCGGCGATTCCTTCAGCGAGCCCTTGATGGAGATGCCGCCCGCCGCGGTGAACAGCGCCAGCAGCATGAGGATGAAGGGCAGATATTCGAGCGCCACATTATGCGCGAGGGCGGCGGCGGCGGCGTCGAAGCCCTTGACGGAGATGAGGCCGACGAGCGTCAAAATGGCCCAGAAGGCGGCGGCCTTCTCGTAATGGATATGCCACCACTCCTTGACGACGAGCGGTCCGAGGGCGATCGACAGCAGGATGCCGACGAAGGGCAGTCCGAGGGGCAGCGGCAGCTTCGCGCCGTCAAGACCTTCCGCCGCGGCGGCGGGGGCGCAAAAGGCGATCAAGGCGGCGAGCGCCGCGAAGGCGCGGATGGTCGGACCCTTCGCGGCCGCGGGCCACCCGCGCGTCAGGTCGCTCATATGTCCTCCAAATCTACGAAAAGCGCTGGACCGGCCAAGCGTCGCCAAGCGTCGTCGAGCGTCGCCAAACGTCAAGGCCAAGTTCGGCGACAGCTTTACGTGGGGCGGCGGCGCGCGGCAAGCGCCGCTTCGGCGGGCCGACTTGAAAGCGCGCTTCGAGAGCGTCTTTCGACCCCGCAGAATCAAAAAACATCGTAACTGTTTGCTTTTTAATACTTTCTTTACGCGGAACCAGCATCCGCCCCCTTCGAAAACGCGCTGGGCGAAAAGGTTGCTCTTGCGCGCTCTTCGAGCCGACGCGTAGGGGGCGCCCTTTCCGTGGCTTGATCGAAGCCTTGGCTATGTTACCACGGGCTCCGGGGTCGCCGGTCGAAGCTCGCCTGGAGAAACGCATGACGAAGGAATGGGCTCTTTTCATCAGCACTTTCGCGACCCTTCTCGCAATCATCAATCCGTTCGAGGCGTTGCCGGTCTTCCTGCTTCTGCTCGAAGGCAAGGATCTCGCCGAGCATCGCAGGGTCGCCGCGCGCTCCAGCCTCTACGCGACTTTGCTGCTGCTTTTCTTTTTGTTCTTCGGGTCGCTCATCCTCCGGCTTTTCGGCGTTCCGCTCAGCATGGTGCGCATCGTCGGCGGCATCATTCTGACTAAAATTGGCTTCGAATTATTCTCCGCCTCGCGCGGGCGCGGCTCAATGGTTCCGGCGAGCGGGGCGGACGAAAACGCCAACATCGCCTTCGTGCCGCTGGCGTTGCCGATTATGTGCGGTCCCGGCGCCATCGCCACCGTTCTCGGCATGACGACGCAGGTCGAAACCTGGAGGTTCGGCGCTTTCGCTCCGATCGTCGTCGCTGTTCTCGCGGCGATGTTCGTCACCTATCTCTGTCTCGCCTACGCCGGAAAACTGGTCGACCGGCTTGGCCCGATGGGCATTGACGCCGTGACCCGCATCGTCGGCTTCTTCGTCTCAGCCATGGGCGTCGGGCTGGTGTTCAACGGCGTCATCGAAGGCTTGCAGGATCATGGATTGACCGCACTGCATTGACGCGCGGACGCTGACATAAAACCCCCGCGCGAATGGAGCCGCCGCCTTTGGCGCATGAACTTTGCAGGATAACTCCGCATGAGCCCGGAACCACAGATCGACGTCGCCGCCGACGCGGACGATCTCGCCCATCGCGTCGCCGCCTTCATAGCGGCCCGCATCAATGCCGCGCCGCAACGGCTGGCGCTCAACCTCTCCGGCGGCTCGACGCCGCGCCAAGTTTATCAATTGCTCGGGGCGGAGCCCTATCGCGGCGAGATCGACTGGCGCAAGGTCGCGCTGTTCTGGGGCGACGAACGTTTCGTCCCGTTCGACCACAAGGACAGCAATTTCCGCATGACGTCGGAAGCGCTGCTCAGCCGCTTGCCTGTTCAGCCGGGCGAGGCGCATCGCATTCCGACCGACGCCGCATCGCCGCAGGAGGCCGCGGCGCGCTATCAGGCCAGCCTGCAGGATTTCTATGGCGCGCCGACGCTCGATCCGGCGCGGCCACTTTTCGATGTGACGCTGCTTGGCCTCGGCGCGGACGGACATACGGCGTCGCTGTTTCCGAATACGCCGGCGCTGGAGGAGCGCTGCGCGTGGGCGACGGCGGTGATCGGCGCGATGCCGGAGCCGCGCATCACGCTGACCTATCCGGCTCTCGAATCCAGCGCCGACATCCTGTTTCTCGTGTCGGGGGCGGCGAAGAAGGAGGTTTTGGCCCGCGTCCTCGCCAATGATCCCGCGCTGCCCGCGTCCCGCATTGCAACACGCGGCGCCATCCGCATCTTCGCCGATCGGGCGGCCCTGACGGCCTGAGCCGTCCAGGGGTCGGCGTCGCAGCCGGCCCGCCGCCAGGCCGCCGCACAGTTTCTGAAATGGAGCAATTCGAGGCTGCGGCGGCCAAATGTGCGCAATCAGACATCAGCCGCGCCAACTTAAGATCATGCATGAGCATCGGTCGCCGCGACGTTAATCGCGGGGGCCTCGCGCCAGGCACTTTGATGACGGGTTTCTTGTGGAAGGAGCACGCAGTCAAATGATGAGCCAGGAGGGATTTCGCCATCTTGGCCGCGCGTGACAATCAACCCATTGAGTTTATTGGAAAGTCAGCGCGAGTCATGCTGTCCGCAAGTATTTTCTTTCTCATCGCCGGCACGGAGGGGCGGACCTCCGAGTGCGATGAGCCGCCGCCCGGGACTCTCGGGAGGTCCGCGCACCCGCAATTGCGGAAGCGGCCTCCGGCTCAATCGAGACAGGAGGCGCCGGGGCCGCGCCGCACGACTTTCCGGGAGACGCAACTTGGCGCGGCCTCGCTCCATTCGACCTGCGTTTCTCTCGCTTGTCCCGACGCTATCATCATAGGAGTTGGATTCTAGAGCTGTGCTGAAATAGAATAGGACTTCGCAAGCGCAAATAATTTAACGCAGTGCAGCAAATAAAATCCAAAGTTGTAACGTGATCTTGAATAAATTTTCGAAACCTTTGCCGCTGCCAGACATTACATATGCGGGGTTCTGCAAATCCTGAAGAGAGCAAGGCAATGAGCGCAGTTGAGACCACCAAGAAATCGGCGACTTCGACCCGGGGCTTCGCTTCCATGGATCCCGAGAAGCAGCGCGCCATCGCTCGCAAGGGCGGCGAAAGCGTGCCGCATGAGAAGCGCAGCTTTTCGCAAAATCCGGGTCTGGCGGCCGAAGCCGGCCGCAAGGGCGGCCAAAGCGTCAATCCAAACAAACGCAGCTTCTCGCGAAACCATGCACTGGCGTCCGAAGCCGGCCGCAAGGGCGGTCACGCGTCGCATGGCGGACCGAAGAAGGCGACTCCCGAGTGACGCGGACGCTGCGGAAGCATCATTAAGAATCGCTTGGAAGCACGCTCCGGGCGAACGCGGTGGCGGATGCGTTGCCGCCGCGTTTTTTTACGATTTTCCATCAGTCCGCGGATCGCGGAGTCGTGGGCTTTCCGAGGCCAATTGAGGCCTCTCGAAGGACTTGAGGCGTAAAAAGCCTGGCCGCGTTGAGCCGGGCAGTTCATGCTGCGCGGGCGATTCTCGCTCCGAGGCCTCGGGTCCCGATGAGCCGAGCGCGATCCGAAACCGGCGCCATTCATGAATGCGATCGACGAACTGTTCGAGGCGGCGTCAGCCGCGCGCCGCAACGCTTACGCGCCCTATTCGCGATTTGCCGTCGGCGCGGCGGTCAGGTCGGCGTCGGGCGCGATCTATCGCGGCGCGAATGTCGAGAACGCCTCATATCCGGTCGGCGCTTGCGCGGAGGCGGGCGCGATCGCCGCGATGGTCGTCGCGGGCGAAAAAGAGATCGCCGAAATTCTCATCGTCGCCGACGGCGATGCGCTGGCGACGCCATGCGGCGCGTGCCGCCAGCGCATCATCGAATTCGCCGGAAAAGACAGCAAAGTTCACGTCGCGGGACCCGAGGGGGTCCGCGCAAGCTTTTCTATCGGAGCCCTTCTTCCGGAGGCGTTTGGTCCGAGCGTCGCGCGTCGATAGGCCGCCAATGAAAAGCCCCGGCTTCCGCCAGGGCTTTATATCGAAGGGCGTCGTGCGTCAGGCTGCGCGCAAATTGCCGGCGGAGGATTTGCCGGTCCGTTTGTCCGCGATCACTTCATAGTTGATCTTCTGGCCTTCCTGCAGGTGCCGCAGCCCTGATTGTTCCACAGCGCTGATGTGGACGAACACGTCCTTGCCGCCATCGTCTGGCTGTATGAAGCCGTATCCTTTGTCCGGATTAAACCACTTCACAGTTCCCGTAGTCATATAGTGCATCCTTAGGATCGTAAGTAAGCGAACGCCAATCGATGGCGCCGGTGTCGCATCGGTGTTTTAAGAAGGAGGTCGTTAGCGGACGCGATATTGCGAGGCCACGTCGTCGGTTAAAAACACGACACGCCTGAACATACGGCGATGCAGCCGCGAAGACAAGGGGCGCCTGCGTCGTTTTGACAAATGGCGCGAATATGAAATGCGGTTCCCTCCCGATGCCGCCCCGCTGGGCCGCGGCCGGCGACGCGGATCTTCCGCCCCCGGGCGGCGGCGTAAAAATATTGTAATGTGAAGGACATAGTGTTTCTCTGTGGTCAGCGGAGCCTTGCTGAGGCGCGAAGAGCGCCCCCGGAGCCGGACCGATGGCGCTATTTGATGAGTTGATCGCCGATGTTGGCTCCCGCTTCAGACTGGGGCCGAAGGGTGAAGCTTTGCTTCAGGAGCTGGTTGGCCTGATCAAGGACCACCCCGACGGCGTTGGCGGATTCCTCAATCAATTCAAGAGCTCCGGCTTTGGCGATCAGGTCGCCTCCTGGCTGGGCGATAGCGAGGGCGCGGCGCTTTCGGGGCCGCAGGTGGAAAAGGCCCTCGGCCGCGGCGTCATCGCCGCCATCGCCAGCAAGCTGGCGCTAGGACCGGGGACTGTCGGCGACGCCATCGGCTATGCGACGCCCAAATTGGTGGGCCTGCTGACGCCGGGCGGGATTATTCCCAAACTGCTTCCCGCCTCGATCGCGGATCTCCCCAGTGTTGAGCCGCCGCGTTTGCCCAGACATTTGGCGAAGCCGATCGAGGTACGCGCCGCTCGGGATGCTGGAGACGGAAATTCGGCCGGTCCTTGGGCCGCGCCCTTCCTTCTTCTCGTGGCGGTGGCTTTGCTGACCTATTACTTTCCGAGCCTGTACAAGGAATACTATCCCCGTCTGTATCGGCAGCTGTTTCCTGCGGCCGAGGCGCCGAGCGCTCCCGAGAGCGCGCCTCAACCGCCGCCCGCGGCGGCATCGGCGCCAGCGCCATCACCGGCTCCTTCTTCAACACCAGCGGCCCCCGAGCCAGCGGCAGCAGCTGCCGTTCCTGCGCCCGCCGTCCCGGCGCCGGTGCCCGTCCCCGCCGCGCCTGC
>JBKQMI010000093.1:0-7991 GCA_052146775.1 Methylocella sp.
AGCGCCGCCCGCAGCGGCAAAGCGGCGGCGACGGCGTCGCTTTTTCCGGCGAGCGTCGCCTCGAAAGCGTCGAGGCCATCGAGCTTCTGCTGCGGCGACAGTAGGCTATCGTCGGCGACGTCGTCGGCGCCGCGGGCGAACTGGTAATAGGCGAGAATGATGGCGCGGCATCGCGGCGCGATCAGCCTTGAGGCGACCGGGAAATTCTCGCCGGTATGCGTCTTCGAGGGCGCCAGATCGTTCATTTCAGATGCCCGTTCTGGCCGAACCACGCCAAAGCGTCGCTCAGCGCCTCGCGATAGGGGCGCGCCGTATAGCCGAGGCAGCGCTCGGCCTTGGCGGAGGTGAAGAACATCCGATGCTTCGACATGCGCAAACCGTCGATCGTCACGAACGGCTCCTTTTGGGTGAGATGGGCCGCCGCCTCGGCCACAAGGGCCAGGGGATAGAGCAGCGGTCGCGGAAAGCACAGCCGCGGCGGCTTGCGACCGCAGAGTTCGGCGATGTCCTTCAGCATGGCGGCAAGCGGAACGTCCTGGCCGCCAAGAATATAATGCTCGCCGATTCGGCCCTTGCGGAGCGCCTCGACATGGCCGCGGGCGACATCGTCGACGTGAACGAGATTGAGGCCCGTATCGACATAGCCCGGCACGCGGCCCATCGCGGCCTCGACGATGATGCGTCCGGTCGGGGTCGGCTTGATGTCGCGCGGACCGATCGGCGTCGAGGGATGCACGACGATCGCAGGCAATGCATCGCGCGCGATCATATCACGTACGATTTTCTCGGCCACGATTTTACTTCGTTTATACGCACCGATAGCGCTGGATTCGGAAAGGCTCCTCGTTTCGTCGGCGGGAGCTTCGCCTGTCGGGCAGGCGATGGTCGCGACGCTGCTCGTATAGACGATGCGCTCGACTCCGGCCGCGAGCGCCGCGCGCATCAGGATGCGCGTGCCCTCGGCGTTGGTGCGCATGATCTCCTGCGGATGGCGGGCCCAGAGGCGATAGTCGGCGGCGACGTGGAAGAGAAACCGGACGCCGGTCATCGCCTTGTCGACCGAGCCGGGATCGCACATGTCGCCCTCGACGATTTCGGCGTCGAGACCAACGAGGTTCAGCCGCTGCGCGGTTGGACGCAGCAGCGCGCGAACGGCGTAGCCCGATTCCGCCAGGGCTTGCGCCACGGCGGATCCGACGAAGCCCGAGGCGCCTGTGACCAGAACCTTGTCGCGCGTCACGCTGATGAGCCCCCGTCCTTATGAGCGCAATTAAACGCGAACCGCCGTCAGCCCTCGCCACTTGGCCAAATATCACTCCCGGCGCCGTTTCAGCAACCTTGTCGCGCGACTCTAATGCAGGCCTGCGGCGAAGGCGCGCTGGCGCCGATGCGCCGGGCGCGTTATGAAACAGGCGAAATCTCCTTGCGGCACGATATGGTATGAGCGCCCCATGAGCCTGATCGCCGATCTTCCGACGCCCGCGCTTGCGGCGCTGCGAGTCAGCGTGCAAGCCCGCTATGACGCCTTTCGCGCCAAAGGCCTGAGGCTCGATATGACGCGCGGCAAGCCGGCGCCGGATCAGCTCGATCTGTCAAACGCCCTGCTCGCCCTGCCCGGCAATGGCGATTATTTCAGCGCGGCGGGCGAGGACGCCCGCAATTACGGCAATTTGCAGGGGCTCAAGGAGGCGCGGGCGCTGTTCGCGCCGATTTTGGGCGCGCCGCCTGAAAATGTCGTCGCCGACGACAATTCGAGCCTCGCCCTGATGCATGATTGCGTCGTCTACGCGCTTCTGAGAGGCGTCCCCGGCTCGGCGAGACCCTGGTCGAAGGAAGAAAGCCCGGCGTTCATCTGCCCCGCCCCCGGCTATGACCGGCACTTCGCCATTCTTGAGGAATTCGGCGTCCGCATGCTGCCCGTCGCCATGACCGGCCATGGACCCGACATGGACGCCGTCGAGACGCTCGTCGCCGACCCATCTGTGAAGGGCATGTGGTGCGTGCCCAAATACTCCAATCCGACCGGCGAGATCTATTCCGCCGAGACGGTTGCGCGGCTCGCCGCGATGGAGACGGGCGCACCGGATTTCCGGCTGTTCTGGGACGACGCCTATAGCGTTCATCACCTGACCGAGACCCGCCACGAGGTCTCCAATATTCTTGAAGCCTGCGAGCGCGCCGACCACAAGGACCGCGCCTTCGTCTTCGCCTCGACGTCCAAAATCACTCTCGCGGGAGCTGGCCTCGCCTTTTTCGCGTCGTCGCCCGCCAATGTGCGCTGGTATCTCGCCAGCGCGTCGAAGCGCTCGATCGGTCCCGACAAGCTGAACCAGCTGCGCCACGTCCGCTTCCTGCGCGACGCCGCCGGGATTCACCGGCACATGGACGCCCATCGCGCGCTGATCGCGCCAAAATTCGCCGCCGTCATCGACGCGCTGGAGCGTCATCTCGCGGGGACCGGCGCCGCGCGCTGGAGCGTCCCCGAGGGCGGCTATTTCATCAGCGTCGAGGCGGCGCCGGGCGCGGCCGCGCGGATTGTCGAACTCGCGCGGGACGCCGGCGTCGCGCTAACGCCGGCCGGCGCCACCTGGCCCTATGGGCGCGATCCGAACGACAGCAATTTGCGCCTCGCGCCGACATTCCCGTCGCTGACGGAGGTGCGCGACGCCTCCGAAGGCATCGCGCTTTGCATCCTTTTGGCGGCGGTCGAGGCGCAATTCGCCCTGCGCGCCGGGTCGGCGGCCTGAGGCGCCAAGGCGAGGTCCCGAGATCGCGCGCTTCGATCAAAGACGCTTGATCGAGGACCAACGGGCGCGATCCGGGTGGCTTAAGGCTTGCCGCATGGGTGCGGATGCCGTCATAAAGCAAGGCGACAAATATCTTAAGAGAGGCGAGAGCCGCCCCCGGTCCCACCATTATCCCTGGTACAACCGCCCCATGACAGAAGCCGCCGCCCTTCCCGACGCCGCCCTCGCCGATCCCACCCTTTCCGACCAGGCCGAAAAGCCGCGGAAGAAGGCTTCGCCCCGCGCGCTGCTGCCGCTTTTGCCTTACGTCTTGCGCTACAAGGCCCGCATCGCAGGCGGGCTGATCGCGGTCGTCGCGGCGTCGGGCGCAACGCTGGCCGTGCCGATCGCCATCCGGCGCATGATCGATTTCGGTTTCACCGAGGACAGCGCGGGCCTCATCAACCAGTATTTCGTCGCGCTGGTCGGCATCGCCGCGATTCTCGCCCTCGCCTCGGGCTCGCGGTTCTATTTCGTGACGACGCTCGGCGAAAGGCTCATCGCCGATTTGCGTTCAGAGGTCTTTGCGCATCTCTGCCGCCTCGACGCCACTTTCTTCGACACCGCCCGCATCGGCGAATTGATGTCGCGGCTGACCGCCGATACGACGCAGATGAAGTCGGCCTTCAGCACGACGGCGGCGCTCGCCTTGCGCAACCTCTTTTTGTTCATCGGCGCGATCGGCCTGATGATTTTCACCAGCCCGAAACTCTCGGCCTTCGTTCTCATCGCCATTCCGGTCATCGTGCTGCCGCTCGTCGCCTCGGGCCGGCTGGTGCGCAAACGCTCGCGCACGGCGCAGGACGCTCTCGCCGAAGCCTCGGCCTACGCCTCCGAGAATCTTGGCGCGGTGCGGGTGATGCAGGCCTATGGCGCCGAGAAAGCGGCGGCCGCCCGCTTCCATGGCGCAGCGGAAGAGGCCTATGACGCCGCGCAGAAGGCCGCCGCCGCCAGGGCGCGCCTCACCATCATCGTGATCTTTCTGGTCTTCGCCAGCATCGTCGGCATCCTCTGGTTCGGCGCCCATGACGTTCTCGCGGGACGCACGACGGGCGGTCTGCTGTCGCAATTCCTCATCTACGCCGTTCTGGCGGCGAGCTCTTTAAGCGAACTCAGCCAGGTCTGGGGCGAAATCTCATCGGCCGCCGGCGCCGCCGGCCGGATCGGCGAGATTCTCGCGCTGAAGCCCGGCATCGTCGCGCCCGTCCCCGCAACGCCCCTGCCGACCCCGGCGCGCGGCGAAATCAGCTTCGAGCATGTCGCTTTCGCCTATCCGACGCGACCCGACGACGAGGCGCTGAGCGATCTTTCGTTCAGGATCGCGCCCGGCGAAATGGTCGCGATCGTCGGCCCGTCGGGCGCCGGCAAGACCACTTTGTTCCAGCTGCTGCAGCGCTTCTACGACCCGAGCGCCGGCCGCATTCTCCTCGACGGCGTAGACATCAGGACCGCCGATCCGGCCGAGCTGCGCCGCCGCATCCGCAATGTGCCGCAGGATCCGGTCATCTTCGGCGTTTCGATCGCCGACAATATCCGCTACGGCAAGCCGGAGGCCAGCGACGAGGAGGTCCGCGACGCGGCGCGGCGCGCGGCCGCCGACGATTTCATCCGCGCGCTGCCGGAAGGCTACGACACCCGCGCGGGCGAGCGCGGCGTCACGCTGTCGGGCGGCCAGCGTCAGCGCATCGACATCGCCAGAGCGATCCTACAGGACGCGCCCGTGCTGCTGCTCGATGAGGCGACCTCGGCGCTCGATTCGGAAAATGAGGTGCTGGTGCAGACCGCGCTCGAAAAAGTGATGTCGGAGCGCACGACGCTGGTCATCGCCCATCGCCTCGCGACGGTGCTCAACGCCAACCGCATTCTGGTTCTGGACAATGGCCGCGTCGTCGAGGAGGGCGACCATTCGAGCCTCGTCGCACAGGACGGGCTCTATGCCCGCCTCGCCAGGCTGCAGTTCGAAACAGGCGCGGCGGCGCTGAAGCCCGATCAGGCGGCGGCGGAATAGAGTTTTAATGAAAATGCCGCGAGGCCGGCGGCTTACGCGGCCTCGTCGTCTTCCATCGGCTGGAAGCGGCCGAGCTTGGCCCAGGTCGTCTCGCAGGTCTTTCTTTTCGCCCGCCATTGCGACATGAGGTCGTCGAAAATCGGCTCGACGAAATTGAAAACATGCTGGGGCTTCACGGCGATTGGCGCGGAGATGCCGAACTTGATTGCGCTAAGCATCCCGGGATCGGCGACATGGACGCCTTGCTCGGAAGTCGTCATCAGAACGCGTTTGAGCGGCTTGCCGCCAAAATCCTGCACCGTGACAAACTGTTGAAGCATTAACGAAATCTCCATGCGCGCTTGCGCGGGGCGCGTTTTCCGCGGCCGCGATGTCATGCGCCGCCTAAATGACGCGATTGAGCAAATTTCTCAAGTGGCTGTCGAAGAATTTTTTTGGCCCAGGAACGGGCCGGAGAATTTTGTTGACGCGCTTACGCTTCGCGCAGGCGCCATGTTTTCAACCCCGAGCGCGGGTTGACCCCGGCCTCGACCGTCCTGAAACCTTCGCGCGCGTAAAATCGGAGCGCGCGCGGATTGTCCTGGTTGACGTCGAGAAACAGAGGAAGCTCTGAAATCCGCCGGGCTTCGGCAAGCAATGCGCTCGCGGCGCCGGAGCTTTTGGCTTCGGGCGCGACGGTGATCTGGTCGAGATAGCCGTTCTGCGGATCGACGGTCGCGAAACCGAGCAGCCGTCCGACTTCGTCGAAACCGCAGATGGTGACGGCGCCGGCCGCCTCCAGCGCCGGCAAATGGCCGCGCAGCCAGGTCGTTCGCGCGGCAAAATCAATGCCCGGCATCGCCTCCAGCCAGCTCGCCGCCCAAAGCTCGGCGAGCGCGTCCATATCGGCGTCGGTCCGCTGACGCAGGCGAAAGCGGGACGGCGCGTCGACGGGAGGATCGGACCCATGGGCCATATGCAGCAACGCTTCAGGTTGAACCCCGCGCCAAAAGGGTTTGGCGGCTTGTGAGGCTAGAGCATTTCCGGCTTGAGCGCCAAGCCGGAATGGCGCAGTTCTGTGGCCCCAGTTGTGAAGAATATCGCCGCATGAACAAGATTGAGGAGACCGCGCATACCGAACCCGCGCCGCAGATGCGCGATGCGCCCGCGCGGCGGGCCGTCACGCGCCTTGCGCTCGCCGATTTTCGCTCCTACGCCAAGCTCGACCTCGCTGTCACCGGTCAGACTGTCGTGCTGACCGGCGACAATGGCGCGGGCAAGACCAATGCGCTGGAAGCCCTGTCGCTGCTGACTCCGGGCCGGGGCCTGCGGCGGGCCGAACTTGCCGATTGCGCGCGAAACGAGGGCGCCGGCGGCTTTGCGGTCTCTGTCGAAATCGAAACGCCGTCCGGCCAGGTTCAGCTTGGCACCGGAATCGAGCCGCAAAATGGCGCGGCGACCTCGCGCAAATATCGCATCGACCGGGAACCCGCGGCCTCGATCCGCGCTTTCTGCGAGCATGTCCGCGTCGTCTGGCTGACGCCAGCTATGGACGGGCTGTTTTCCGGCCCCGCCGGCGAGCGGCGCCGTTTTCTCGACCGGATGGTGCTTTCGATCGACGCCGACCATGGCGCGAGGGTCAACGCGCTGGAGCGGGCGTTGCGCGGGCGCAACCGCCTGCTCGAAGACCGCCTCGATCACGCCGGACGCATCTGGCTCGATTCGATCGAACGCGAAATCGCCGAACTCGCCATCGCCGTGGCTGCGGCGCGGTTCGAGACGGTCGCAAAGCTCATAGCCCTCATCGCCCAGGGCCAGGACGCGGAGCAATCCGCGGGCGACGGGCAATTTCCATTCGCCGAACTTAAGCTGGAGGGCGAGATCGACGCTTTGGTCGAGACGCGTCCGGCGCTTGAGGCGGAGGACGTCTATCGTCGGATTCTGCATGATAATCGCGCGCGCGACGCAGCCGCCGGGCGCACGCTGGTCGGACCGCAATCGAGCGACCTCTGCGTCCGCCATGGCGTGAAGCTTGCGCCCGCGGCGCAATTATCGACCGGCGAGCAAAAGGCCCTGCTCGTCGGGCTGGTGCTGGCGCAGGCGCGCCTCGTCAAGGCGATGAGCGGCATCGCGCCGCTCGTATTGCTCGACGAGATCGCCGCCCATTTCGATCCGGCGCGCCGGGCCGCGCTCTATGATCGGCTGGGCGCCCTCGGCGGCCAGGTCTGGCTGACGGGGGCCGATCCTTCCGCCTTCGCCAGTCTTGCGGGTCGCGCGCAGATGCTGAACGTCACGCCGGGCGCGATCAGCGCTCTCGATGGCGCGTGAAAGCGCCCCGCCGCGAGCCTAATTTTGCTTGAGGAGCGCCAGTTGCTTTTCGCCGTAACGGTCTCCTTGAACATTTTCCATCACGACGGCGAGGCCCGCGATTTCAGCCGCGTCAAGCGTAAGCTCCACGGCGCGAATATTCTCTTCGAGATGGCTGATCTTGCGCGCGCCGGGAATGGGAACAATGTGCTCGCCCTGTTGTAGAACCCAGGCCAACGCCAGTTGCGCCGCTGTCACGCCGCGTTTCTCGGCGAGCTTCTGGATCGCCTCGACCAATGCGAGATTTGCTTCGAGGTTGCCTTCGGCGAAGCGGGGCAGATTGACGCGGAAATCGTTCTCTCCAAGGTCTGCGCGGCTTTTGATTTGACCCGACAGAAACCCGCGGCCGAGCGGACTATAGGGCACGAAGCCGATTCCGAGCTCCCGGCAGGTCGGAATCACGCCCTCTTCGGGGTCGCGCGTCCAGAGCGAATATTCGCTCTGGACCGCCGCGATCGGGTGAACCGCATGCGCTCTCCGGATCGTCTCCGGGTTCGCCTCGGAGAGGCCGAGCGCGCGGACTTTGCCCACCTTGACGAGATCAGCCATGGCTCCGACGGTGTCCTCTATCGGCACGGATGGATCGACGCGGTGCTGATAGAACAGATCGATCACGTCGACGCCAAGCCTTTTGAGCGACGCTTCGGCGACGGATTTGACGTTATGGGGGCTGCTGTCGAGCCCTGTCACGCGATCAAAGCCGGCGCCCTCGTCGCCGATGCGAAAGCCGAATTTGGTGGCGATGACGATCTTGTCGCGAACGCCGCGCAGGGCGCGGCCGACGATCTTCTCATTGTCATAGGGGCCATAGACCTCGGCGGTATCGAAGAAGGTGACGCCGAGATCGACGG
>JBKQMI010000094.1:0-5068 GCA_052146775.1 Methylocella sp.
ACAAACATGTGATCGGCTCCCGCGAGCCTTCGCCGCCGCCCGCCTCGGCCGAACGCATTGGAATTAAGACGCATGACGTCAATTTGATCGGCGAATGGAACGTCGGCGGCGAGTTCTGGAACGTCGCTGCGCTGTTCGACGAACTCGGACTGCGGATGCTCTGCACATTCTCCGGCGATTCCCGCTTTCGCGAGGTGCAGACCATGCACCGCGCGCAAGCCAATATGGTCGTGTGCTCCAAGGCCATGCTGCATGTCGCGCGCAAGCTGCAGGATGATTACGCTATCCCGTTCTTCGAGGGCAGCTTTTACGGGGTCGCCGATACATCGGAGGCGTTCCGCGGATTTGCGCGGCTGCTCGGCGATGCGGATCTGACGGCCCGCACGGAAGCGATAATCGCGCGCGAGGAGGCCAAAGTCGAGGCGGCGCTGGCGCCGCTGCGCCAACGCCTCGCCGGCAAGCGCGTGCTGATCTTCACCGGCGGCTACAAATCCTGGTCGGTGGTGTCGGCCATGCAGGATCTCGGCATGATCGTCGTCGCCACCGGGACGGAGAAGTCGACCGAGGAGGACAAGGCCCGCATCCGCGACCTGATGGGGCCGGACGCCCGCATGATATCGGAGAATGACCAGACCGCGCTCATCGCGACCTTTCACGAATGCGCGGCCGACATCATGATTGCGGGCGATCGCTATATCTATCCCACCTTGAAGTCGCGCATTCCTTTCCTCGACATCGATCACGTCCGCTCCATCGGCTACGCCGGATATGACGGCCTCATCGAACTCGCCCGAAATCTCGACCGCGCCGTTCATTCGCCGGTGTGGGATCAGGTCAGCCGCCGCCCCGCCTGGCTGCGGCGGCGGGCGGCTTGAGGTGCGCCGGCCATGACGGAAATCATCCTCCCGGCCAAGGCGCTCTCGGTCAACCCGCTGAAGGCCAGCCAGCCCATCGGCGCCTCGCTCGCTTTTCTCGGGCTCGCCGACGCCATGCCGCTGGAGCATGGCGCGCGCGGTTGCGCGGCGTTCAACAAGCTATTCTTCATGCGTCATTTCCATGAACCCATCCCGTTGCAGACGACGGCCATGGATCAGACCACAACCGTGCTCGGCTCCGACGGCAATGTGGTCGATGCTCTCTCCACGATCTGCGCCAAGAACAAGCCAGCCGTCATCGGCCTAATCACGACCGGCCTGTCGGAAATGCAGGGCGCCGACGTTCCGAGCACCATCGCAGCCTTTCGCAAGAATTTCCCCAAATACGACAATGTGGCTGTGATCCCCGTCAGCGCCACCGACGCCCTCGGATGCCTCGAAACAGGCTTCGCCACGGCGCTGGAGGCAATCGTCGGCGCCCTCGTTCCCGGGCCGTCGCAGGCACGGCGCCCCCGCCAGGTCAATGTGCTGGCGTCGGCGATGTTGACGCCGGGCGACATCGACGCGCTGACGGACTGGATCGCCGCTTTCGGCCTCACGCCCATCGTCCTGCCCGATGTCGGGGATTCTCTCGACGGCCATTTGATCGAGGCCGGATATTCGACGCTCACCTATGGCGGAACGACGCGCGCCGCCATCGCCGCCATGGCGGAGTCTGCCGCCACGCTGGTCATCGGCCATTCGGTCGAGTGCGCCGCCGATGCGTTGCGGAAGAAGACCGGAATTCCCGATTACCGTTTCGCCGGCCTGATGGGCCTCGACGAATGCGACGCCTTCACGCAAACGCTGGCCGAACTCGCCGGCTGCGCCGTCCCCTCCGGCGTCGAGCGCGCCCGCGCCCGGCTGCAGGACGCTATGGTCGATTGCGAGTTCCAGTTCAGCGGCGCACGCGTCGCCGTCGCCGGCGACGCCGACCATCTCGCCGCGCTCGTCCGCTTCCTGACGGGAATGGGCGCCGAAATCGTCGCCGCCGTCGCGTCGGCGCGGGCGGACCATCTTTCGCGGATGCCGATCGAGAGCGTCGTGATCGGCGATCTCGAGGATCTCGAATGGCTCGCCCGCGAGCGCGGCGCTGAAATGATCGTCGCCAACTCGCACGGCGCCGAGATCGCCGCGCGATTGGGGACCGCGCTGCTCAGGGCGGGCTTCCCGATATATGACTCCTACGGCGCTCACGCGAAGACATGGATTGGCTATGGCGGAAGCCGCCAGATCATATTCGAGGCCGCCAATCTGCTCAGCGCCCACTACCAGGAAATCCGTCCCTACCGCTCGCGCTATTGGCAAGGAACGCCGCGCGACGACGAGCGCCGGAGCGACGCGTCATGTTGAGAGTAGCTTTCGCCTCCGATGACAAAACCACGGTCAACCTTCATTTCGGCGGCGCCGAAAGCCTCGTCATCTACGACGTCGCCCCCGGACGAGCCGATCTGGTTGGTGTTGGAACCTTCGTCAAGGCCGAGCACATTGGCGAAAGCGGACGCAGCGGCCTCACTGGCGCTCCGGAAGACAAGGTTCTGGCCAAGCTCGAATTCGTGAAGGACTGCCGCGCCGTTTACGCCGCCTCCATCGGCGCTTCATCGATCCGCAGGCTGATGGCGAACGGCATACAACCGATCATCGTCGACAGCGGGCATGACATTCTGGATCTTTTGAACGAGGTGAGCCTCGCGCTGGTCTATGGAGGCCTCGCCTGGGTCGAACGCGCCAAGGCCGAGGCTCCTCAGCTACAAGCGCCCGCTGACGGCGCCGGCGCCGCGAAAAGTCACCGGCTGCTCAGTTCCGTCGACGAACTGGACTGAGCCAAGTCTCAGTTTCGCCAAAGCGGCTGCGCAGCCCCGCATGCCCGCAGCCATAGCATTCGAGGATCATAGAACATGACCGAAGACGAACGCCTGCGCCTGATCTCTTCGACGATCGAGGCGCTTCGCCCGTCGGTACAGAACGACGGCGGCGACCTCGAACTGGTGGCGGTGAGAGGGAGCCGGGTCGAGGTGCGCCTCTCCGGCCAGTGCCTTTCCTGCGCGCTCGCCGTCCAGACCCTCGGCGGCGTGCGCCGGAAGCTGATGGACGTGCTGGATACGCCAGTCCTGGTGGTTCCCTGCCAATCATAGGCGGGTCGAGGCGAATGCGATGGGCGAGCAGCCGATCTTCCCGACGAATGTCGCGGCGACCCACATCATCGATCCTGTTGGAGCGACTCTCACCGGCATCTACGAGATTTCAAAGTTGTTGGTCTCGAGCGACCGCCTCGAGGTCACCCTCGCCAGGATCCTCGAATCGATGTCGCGCTTTTTCGACATGCGCCACGGGCTCATCTCGCTGCTCGGCGAAACCGGCAAGCCAAACGTCGTCATCGGCTCCGGATGGTCGGAAAGCAGCGCCAGACTCTATTTCGCTCGTTTGCCGGAACCCGCGATCCGACAGATCGTTGCGACAAAAATGCCGCTCGTCGTCGAAAATGTTCGTGCGTCTCATCTATTCGCAGGTTCTGAGTATTCGGCCTGGAGAGCGACCGAGGGCCGGCCTTTCTTTCTCATCGGCGTTCCCCTAAAGGAGGGCGATGACGTCGTCGGGGTTCTTACTGTCGAGCGCGTCTCTACAAACTGTAGGCCTGTCCACTTCGATCGCGATGTCCGCATCCTGAAGATGATCGCTAATCTGCTCAGTCAAACCCTGCGCTTGCAAAAACTCGGAACTCGCAATCGTGAAGCATTGGTTCCGGCGAACGCACGCCTCGCGGGAAGCGCGCGTCCGCGCTCATCAAGACCGAAAGACGGCGCCCTGACGGGAATCATCGGCGAGAGCCCGGCAATGCGCGCCGTTGTCAAAAAAATCCAGATTGTCGCGAAAAGCCGCTCGACGGTGTTGTTGCGCGGCGAAACCGGCACCGGCAAGGAATTATTCGCCGCAGCGATTCATAATCTTTCGCCGCGACGCGCGAAGCCTTTCATCAAGCTGAATTGCGCCGCCCTGCCAGAGACCACGTTGGAATCGGAGCTGTTTGGTCACGAGCGGGGCGCTTTTACAGGCGCCTTCACGACGCGCAAGGGGCGTTTTGAACTTGCGGACAGAGGCACGCTGTTTCTCGATGAAATAGGCGACATCTCCATGTCCTTCCAGGCCCGGCTCGTACGCGTTCTGGAAGAGGGCGAAATCACAAGGGTCGGCGGGACGCGCCCGATCAAAGTGGACGTGCGGTTCGTGTGCGCGACAAACAGGAACCTCGAAGAACTCCTCAAGCGAGGCCAATTCAGGACCGAACTTTATTATTGCATCAACGTCGCGCCGATTCTCGCGCCTTCGCTGCGCGAGCGTAAAGGCGATCTGATGCGCCTCGCCAATGAATTTTTACGGCGTTTCAACGCCGAACAGAAGTCCAACATGACGATTGCGCCGACGGCGATTCCGGTGCTCAAGCGTTGCAGATTCCCGGGCAACATCCGCGAGCTTCAGAATTGCGTTTGCCACGCGGCGACGCTGGCGCAAGGCGACCGAATAGACGCCAGCGACCTCGCCTGCCAAAATGATGGGTGCCTCTCCGCGATGCTGTGGAAAAAAGGAACGCACCCCGTGACCGGCTGGCGTCGTCGGGCCGCGCCCGCGCGCATCGCCGGCTGACTCAGCGGCTCGACCGGTCGACGGGTTTCCTTCTGCGTTTACGCTTCGAATAATTCGACCGGCCGCCCAAAGCCGATCGATCTATCCGCACGCGCCGCCAGCCGCCGCATCGGGGCGCAGGAAAATGCGCGCTGTTCGTTCAGTATGGGCGCCAAACGGAGCAGCGCCCCAAGACGCACTTCGACGTACGAAATGGCCTCCACAATGTACGCGCCGGTGCGGGCCCCGCCGCCGCATCGCGTCCGGCTCTGGCGCCCGCGAACTGATCCAGCGGCTTCCGCGCCCGCCCAAGGGATGGCGCCATCGTTGCAATAAAGCTGAGAACCGGCAATACAAGGGGCGGCGGACATGGGACTTAGCTTTATTCCTTTCGACGCCTTGCTTCAGCCGATGCGAACGGATGCGCCGCAACAGCTACAAGCTACAGGCGGCTGCGCGTCTTCGAGTTGCGGCTCGAACGCAGGCGCCGATGACCTCGATGCGGAAATCTGGGAGAAGGTCAAGGACCATCC
>JBKQMI010000095.1:0-2589 GCA_052146775.1 Methylocella sp.
CGACGTCCGAGCTCGACGTAGCGCAGGCGCGGACGATATACGAGAGCACGCTGGCGGATATCCCGCAATACCAGGCCAGCTTGCAACAAACGAAAAACGCCCTGAGCACCCTGCTCGGGCGCCCGCCGGGCGCCGTCGAGTCTATGCTCAGCGGACCAAAGCGGATCCCCGTCGCTTCCGCGAGGGTGGCTGTCGGCATTCCGGCGGAGCTCTTACGCCGCCGCCCGGACATTCGTTCCGCGGAGTTCAAGGCCGCGGCGGAAAGCGCGCGCATTGGCGTCGCCGAGGCGGATCTCTATCCAAGGTTCTTCCTCATGGGAGAGGTCGGCGTGCAGAGCAGCAACATGGCCACGCTCTTCGCGCCTCACAGCTTGGCCCTCACCGCCGGTCCGGGCTTCCAATGGTCCATCCTCAACTACGGCCAGATCACGAACAATGTGCGGGCGCAGGACGCGCGCTTCGAGGAGGCGATCGTCAACTATCAAGATACGGTGCTGAAAGCCGCGCGCGAGGTCGAGGACGCGCTGATCGGCTTCCTCAAGGCGCAGGAGGCGACCGTCTCCAACCGAAAATCGGTCACGGCGGCCGAGGAGGCGGTGCGGCTGTCATTCATCCGCTATCGCGAAGGCGCGGAGGATTTTCAGCGCGTCGTCGACTCGGAGCGCGCGCTGCTGCAACAAAAGAACAGGCTGGCGCAGACGCGCTCGGACATCGCCACCAATCTAATCGCGCTCTACAAAGCCTTGGGCGGCGGATGGGAGATACGCGAAGGCAGGCCCGTCGTATCCGAAGCCTTGCAGGCGGAGATGGCGAGCCGGACCAACTGGGGCGGCCTGCTGCCGGCGCCGCCGCCGCCGACGACGCCGAAACTGCCGCTGCCGACGCCGGCCGGCGCCGCGCCGCTCTTGCTTCCGCCCGACTGGTGACGAGCGCGAAAGGCGGGGCTGCTGCGGATTGGCGCCCGGTATCGCTACCGCAAATTCAACGACTGGGATGAGACGACATATCGGGCGATCCTCTCGCTCACGGTGGAGCTGTTCGGCCCGGGCGTCAGTGTCGAAGACATCGTCGTTGCGACCGGCGCCAAGTTGCTTCTCCCAGGCGAGGTTCCGGAAATGTCCATTCCAGTCGCCGCGTAAAACGCGATCGGTTCTGAATCGCCCGCAATCGCGAAAGCCAGCTCGCCATGTTGGACGTGTCGCATCGAGAACCCTTGCCCTCTCCCGGGTCTTCCAACAAGCCTCGACTGGGGCGCAAGGCGACGTAGCGGCTATGGCTGATGATCTTCGCGCTAATCTTGGTGAGTTTTTCCCTAAGAGTCGTCATCGACCAGTCTTTGATCGGCTCGGGCGTCGCCGGCGCGCGCGGGAAATTGCCGAGATTATAGGCGAGCGCGTAAAGTTGGAGGCGGACGGCGTTGGCGCCGAACGACCGATATGACAGCCGCGTCCATCTGATCGCGCCCTTGCCCTCCTTGTTATATGCTCGCATGTGCCGCTCTTCTTGTAGAAGGCGACGACGTTCTCCGCGCGCCCCGTCGGTTACGACGAAGCCGACACGCGGATCGAGTTCGTCAGGATGCCATTCGACCTTGGCGACGCCGCGGCGCGGCTTCAACTAGCTTTCGGCCTGATAGATGAAGTTCGCATAGGAGCGCCGAACTTCATTCGGCGGTCGTCCTTTCGGGCGCGTCAATAGATGGCCGATCCGTTCTTGCGGGACGGGGTTCGCCGGCAGGCGAATAGCGTATTTGACGCCCTCGGCATCGAGATACCCGTAAATGTCCGGGCTGGCGAAGCCCGCGTCGCCTCGGAAATAGACGCGCGGGACGCCGCTTTTGTAGCGCGCCACGACCGGCTTCAGCAGTCGCCTTGCCGAGGCTCTTGCTCTTGCATTTGACGGCGCGCAGAGGCTAATTGCGAATGTCTGCTTTCCCACGACGTGTCTCGATCGCGTAATACGTTAGTCAGGGGCCCCATGACACTTATGGTTCTTTCTCGGAGCGGCGGACGTGTTCTCGCGGGACTCGCACTGGCGTCAATTCTCGGCGCTTGTAATTCTGATCATTCCTCGATGCCGACGCCGGCAATTTACGTCGGCGCGGGCGCAAAACCTATGTTCGAAGCCGCCTCGGCGAACCACGGCGCGAACAACATTGATCTGCTCTATGTCACCGACCGGGCTCCTATCGTCGCTCCGGACGGCTCGCTGTCCTATGGTGTCGACCGCTCACGTTATATGAGCTTTGGATCACTGACCGTCGATATCGATGGCGCGCCTTCCGATGCTCCGACTGGGCCTCAACTTCGCCTCTCCAGCGTCAATCGAATTGGAAGCTTCCCTAGTACTCCCTACGATATCGAACCGACACGCGCCGGCTACTTACGCGCGCCCGACGTCGTAAGCGCCCATGAAAGCGCGGTCGCTTCGCTTCAAGCCGAAGTAGGTCGACGTCTTGCGCAATCAAAGCGCAAAGAGATCGTCTTCTTCATCCATGGTTACAACACCACCTTTGAGGACGCGGCGTACACAACTGGCGAAATCGCACATCTCATCGGCGGCGAATTTGTCACGATCATGCTGAGCTGG
>JBKQMI010000096.1:0-8749 GCA_052146775.1 Methylocella sp.
CGCAATTGAAGCTGCTCAAGGAGTATGCCGCGGCGCAGGGCTTCGCGGTGGCGCAGGAATATGTCGACGTCGAAACCGCCAAACAGACCGGCCGCGCCGCCTTCGGCGAAATGGTCGCCTATCTCAAGGCGCACCCTTCCATCCGTGTGATGCTAGTCGAGAAAACCGACCGGCTCTACCGCAACCTCAAGGATTGGGTCACGGTGGACGAACTGGACGTCGAGATGCACTTCCCCAAGGAAGGCGTCGTGCTATCGCGAGAGTCGCGCTCCTCGGAAAAATTCATGCACGGCATCAAGGTGCTAATGGCGAAGAACTATATCGATAACCTCTCCGAGGAAGCCCGCAAAGGCATGCAGGAAAAGGCCGAACAGGGCATCTGGCCGACCAAGGCGCCACTTGGCTATCGCAACATCACTGGCCCCGATGGCAAGAAGATCATCGCCTCCGACCCAACCGTCGCTTCGATCGTGTCGAAGCTTTTCGATTGGTATGCCAGCGGTGGCGTTTCTTTAAAAGAATTGGCCAAGAAGGCGCAGGCAGCGGGTCTGGTCTACGCAAAGAGCGGCGCGAAAGTTCCATTGAGCACGGTCCACACGATTCTGCGCAACCGCCTCTATACCGGCCAGTTCGAATGGAACGGAAAGCTCATTCAGGGTAAGCACGAGCCTCTTGTTCCGATTGAGCTATGGGAGCGCGTACAGGGCGTCCTCGACGGCCGCTTCGCCAAGAAGACCAAGCGCGGCAAGCACGACTTCGCCTTTTCGGGGCTAATCGCCTGTCATGTCTGCGGCTGCGCGGTGGTCGGGGAGATCAAGAAAGAGCGCTACGTCTATTATCACTGCACCGGATACGCCGATAAGTGCCAAGGCAATCCGGCTTCCTGCCGCCGCCGCTATGTGCGCGAAGAAGCGCTGGAAAAGCAGTTCACCGAACTGCTCGGCCGGCTGAAATTCGACGACGAAGTGCTGGAATGGGTGCGCGATGCGCTGCACGCCAGCTACGCCGACGAGCGGCGCGAACACGAGGAGGCTATCAAGAGGCATCAGGCCGAATACAAGCGGCTTCAGGATCGTATCCACGCCATGTATGTCGACAAGCTCGACGGACTCGTCGACACCGCCTTCTTCGAGAAAATGTCGAACCAGTGGCGCGAGGAGCAGAATCGCTGCCAGCGCGAGATCGACCGGCACCAATCCGCCGACAAGTCCTACATGGACGAGGGGGTGCAGCTTCTGGAGCTCGCTCGGAACGCGCAAAGGCTGTTCGCACGGCAAGAACCGCGCGAAAAACGCCGCCTGCTCAATTTCGTCCTATCGAACTGCTCTTGGGAGGACGGCGAAGTGGTCGCCACCTTCCGCCAACCATTTGATATATTGTCGGAAACTACCACGCTCATGGCCAACCATGGGGTGGAAAAAACCGCCAAATCGGCGAAAAATAAGATTTGGCTGGGGGACCTGGATTCGAACCAAGATTGACGGAGTCAGAGTCCGCTGTTCTACCGTTGAACTATCCCCCAACGCGCGCCAACATCCGCCGCCGGCCGCCCGGATCGCAGCGATGGCGCGGGCGGAAAGGTGATCTAGGTCCTCGCCTCGCCGCTGTCAACGCTTCGCCTTGGCCAAATCCCGACCACGTCGTGACCAGGCGCTGGTCGAACCTCGCGCGCCCGGACGGCGGGGATCAGGACGCGGCGGCCTTGGTCCCGCTCAAGGGGTTCGCCGCGTCCCAGCCATAGCGCAGGGTCTCGAAACGCATGCCCCAGGCGTCGACCAGCACCAGCCGGCCGACGAGGCTCTCGCCGAAGCCGACGATCTCGCGCATCGCTTCGAGCGCCATCATGGAGCCGAGGATTCCGGTGAGGGCGCCAAGGACGCCGATCTCCGCGCAGGACGGCGCGACGCCCTCCGGCGGGGCTTCAGGAAAAAGACAGCGATACGTCGGGTTCGGTTCGCCGGTCGGGCTCGTCTCATAGGGCCGCAGGACCGTCAGCGAACCATCGAACGCTCCGACCGCCGCCGTGACAAGCGGGCGCCTTTCGTAAAAGCAGGCGTCGGAGACGATGTAGCGGGTGGCGAAATTATCGCATCCATCCGCGACGACGTCATAGGCCGCGACGAGTTCACGGGCATTCCCGGACGTGAGCCGCGCGTTGTGCTGCGTTACCTCGACATGCGGATTGAGCCTTGCGATCGCGGCCGCCGCGCTCTCGACCTTGGGCCGCCCGATATCGCGCGTCCCATGCAGGATCTGCCGCTGCAGATTCGACAAGGCGACGACGTCGTCGTCGACGACGCCGATATGGCCGACGCCGGCCGCCGCGAGATAATGGAGGAGCGGCGCGCCAAGGCCGCCCGCGCCGATGACGAGGACGCGCGCAGCCTTCAGCTTCTGCTGGCCTGGACCGCCGACGCCGCGCAGCACGATATGGCGCGCATAGCGCTCGATCTCTTCAGGCGAGAAAATGGCTTCGGTCAACAGAGGCGGCCCTCACTGCGCATTGCGTGCAATATGGCGGAAGCAAAACCGAATTGCGACCTCGCGCTGCCGGAAGCCCGCCCCTCCCCGGATCGCGGGAGGGAGGCCTCGCAAGCTTTCTGTCGCAAGCATTCTTCGGCGACGCGCTGATTTTTGTCGATCACAGTCGAGGCGCTTGAGTCGCCCTGCGCATTCGCCTATGAGTGCCTGCCCCGAAGCCCCGCCTCTACAAAACCGACATCGCGACAACCTTTTCAAGCCGGCGCGGCCAACCGTAAACGATGGGATTGCAACAATGACGCAGATTTCCTTGAAGCGCGCGCTCGCCGCCATTGTCTTTCTCGCACTGGGAACCGGAGCCGCTTTCGCCCGCCATCCCTGCCACGACGACGCCGAAAAGTTTTGCAGCAGGGTTATTCCGGACCACAAGTTGGTTCAGCATTGCCTGGAACGCAATTTGTATCATCTGAAGCCTGCCTGCCAGGCGGAGTTCGGCCAGCGCAGCTGAAGCGCGCTCATTTGCGAGGCGCCGCCTTAGAGCGCTTTCCGACCGAATGGACCATTCGGTCGATAAGAAATCGCTCCAGATTCAAAAGCATGAGCATATTCTTGTCGATCGGATTGATTTAATCTGATCGGAATATGCTCTAATGTCGATCGGCGTTCCCCGCCAAACGTCCTGAGCCGCCGATCAACCGACCGGCCGGCCCGGCGCGGCGTCACGCCGCCCGGGCGAAGGTGGCGACGGCGTCGCAGACCTCATTGACGATGCGCTCGACGAGGTCGAGATTATCGCCCTCGCCCATCACGCGGATCACCGGCTCCGTGCCGGACGCCCGAATGACGAGACGGCCGGCGGCGCCGAGTTTTTTTCGCCCCGATTCGATCGCGCGGACCACGGCGGCGTCCTCCAGCGGCTTGCCGGCGCTAACCCTGACGCTTTTCAGAACCTGCGGCGAGGGTTCGAAGCGGCGACAGACCTGGCTCACCGGCTTCGACTGGCGCCTGACGACCGCCAGTAATTGCAGCGCGGCGACCAGACCGTCGCCGGTGGTGCAATAATCCGACAGAATGACGTGGCCGGACTGCTCGCCGCCGAGATTATAGCCGTGCTGGCGCATATGTTCGAGCACATAGCGGTCGCCGACCGGCGTGCGCGCAAGGGAAAGGCCGATCCCTTCGAGATAGCGTTCGAGGCCAATATTCGACATCACGGTGGCGACGACGCCGGGTTGCGAGAGCCGCCCGTCCTCCTTCCAGCTCTGCGCGATCACCGCCATCAACTGGTCGCCGTCGACGGGCTTGCCCATTTCATCGATGATCAGCACGCGATCGGCGTCGCCGTCGAGCGCGATGCCGATGTCGGCGCGCACTTCGCGGACTTTCTTGGCGAGCGCCTCCGGCGCGGTCGAGCCGACGCCGCGATTGATATTGAAGCCGTCGGGATCGACGCCGATCGAGAAAACCTCGGCGCCCAATTCCCATAAGGCTTCGGGGGCGACCTTATAGGCCGCGCCATTGGCGCAATCGACGACGATGCGCAGCCCCTCCAGCGAGAGATGGCGCGCAAGGGTCCGCTTGGCGAATTCGATGTAGCGGGCGCGATCGCCCTCGACGCGCATGGCGCGGCCAAGGTCCGCCGGCTTTGACAGTTTCAGGGCGAAATCCTTGTCCAGCATCGACTCGATTTTAGCCTCGACCTCATCCGATAATTTGAAGCCGTCGGGTCCGAACAGCTTGATCCCATTGTCCTCGAATGAATTGTGCGAGGCCGAAATCATGACCCCGACATCCGCCCGCATCGAAGGCGTGAGCATGGCGACGGCCGGCGTCGGCATCGGCCCAAGCAGGAGCGAATCCATGCCAACCGAGGCGAAGCCCGCGACCATGGCGTATTCAATCATGTAGCTCGAAAGACGCGTATCCTTGCCGATCACCGCCCGATGGCGATGCTCGCCGCGCTGAAACAGGACGCCGGTCGCCTGCGCCACTTTCATCGCCAGTTCGGGCGTGATGACCGCATTGGCCTCGCCCCTGATTCCGTCCGTGCCGAAATGTTTTCGAGCCATTTGCGCCTGTCCTCCGCGCCCGTCGGCGGGAGCGTGCCGCCCGACCTTGTTCAGAGGCCCGCGGAGACGCCCTTTTCAATCCGGGTCGCTATCTTCGATTGCGTTCGCTGTCGAATTTATAATTTGCCGCTATTTTGATTTTACACGAAAATGTCTTGATTGAAGTTGACAAAAGGCTGCCGCGCGGCGCGCCGATCTCGATGAGGCATCGGATGGATCATCAGCTTGCCGACAAACCATTCTATAATCCTCAATGGCGTCAATTTTATGGGAATTTGGTCAAATGAGATTGCACGGGAGGTTTTTCAGCGCGGCTTTCGCCCTCTGTTTTGGCGCCGCCATCGCCTCGATCGCATCGCGCGCCGAGGCCGGAACGATGGCGGACGGCCGGCTCACGCTGGCGCAGAATTACGGCGCGCCGCCGGCCGATATTGGCGCCGATGAGGGGTATGGGCAGGGGTACGGGCAGGGGCAACCCGATTCGTCCTCCCTGCTGGTGCGGATCGACCGGCTTGAAAGCCAGATGCGCCAAATGAACGGCGAGATCGAGCACTTGCAGTTCGAGAACCGCAAACTCGAGGATCAGCTGAAAAAATTCCAGGAGGATGTCGACTTTCGCTTCCAGGACAATGGACGCGCCGGCGCGCCGCCGCCAACCGTCGCAAAGCCGCAAAAGCGCACCGATGCGATCGACAGCCTCGTCGCCCCGGACGATCAGTCCGCGGCGGCGAACCCGGGCGCGAGTGCGACGACTCCCCTTGGGCGTCCGGCCAGACGCGCCGACGCCTTCGATCCAGCGAGCGATCCGAACGCGCCGGGGGCGCCGCACCCGCTCGGAAGCCCCGCCTCGGCGGCCCCTCCTCCCGTGAAGGATGATCGCGCCGGAGCACAGGCGCCAAGCCCTGATGCGCCGCTCGATCTTTCGGGCGCGAAATGGCGCGCGGCGCAGGGCGCGCTAGCTTCCCCTCAAGGCGCGCCCTCGCAAGGGGCCTCCTCGAACGCGCTGGCGACGCCGGGCAATTCCTCCGTCGCCGCCCTGACGCCGCCGAACGCCAGCGGCGCGCCGACCAATCCGGTCAAGGAGGAGTTCGACGCAGCCTATGGCTATTACCGGCAGAAAGAATACGAAACCGCGGAAAAGAGCTTCGCGGCTTTCATCCAGAAGAACCCGAAGAGCAAGCTGACGGCGGACGCGACCTATTACCTCGGCGAGAGCTTTTACCAGCGCAACCGGCCGCGCGAAGCCGCCGAGCAATATCTGAAGATATCAACGCAATATGCGGCGTCCCAACGCGCGCCCGACGCCATGCTGCGGCTCGGGCAATCGCTCAATGCGCTGGGAGCGAAGGAGCAGGCCTGCGCCACATTCGCAGAAATTTCGCGCAAATATCCAAATGCTGCGGCGAACGTCAAAGCCGAAGCGGATAGGGAGGCCAAACGCGTCCAATGCTGAGCGCAGCGAAGGAAAGGCGTGTGGAGACTCCCTTGGACGAGGAAGGGGATTCGCCGGAACGCGCGGCCTTTTCGCCCGAAGCGATCGGGCGGCTTTTCCAGCCTTGGGAAGGCGCGCGAAAAATTCTCCTCGCGGTGTCGGGCGGCCCCGATTCGATCGCCCTGATGCTGCTCGCGGCGCAATGGTCGAAAACGCGGCCCGGCGCGCCTCCGCTTCATGTTGCGACCGTCGACCATGCCTTGCGTCCTCAGTCCCGCGCGGAGGCCGAACAGGTCGGCCTCTGGGCGCATCGGCTGGGGCTTTCGCACGATATTCTCGTCTGGAGCGGCGATAAGCCCCGATCGAGAATCCAGGAACGCGCGCGGGCGGCGCGCTACGACCTTTTGTTCGCACATGCCGCCCACGTCGGCGCGGATGTCGTCGCGACCGCCCATCACGCCGACGATCAGGCCGAAACGATCCTGTTCCGTCTCCTGCGCGGCAGCGGCCCTGGCGGGCTTTCCGGCATGGCGGCCTCGCGCGCAAGGCTCGGGCTGGTCCACGCACGTCCTTTGCTGCAATGCAGCAAGGCGGAGTTGATCGCTTGTTGCGCAGCAAAGGCGCATCCTTTTTTTACCGATCCGTCCAATTGCGATCCGGCCTATGCCCGCACGAGAATGCGCGCGCTGAGCGGCCTGCTCGAAAAGGAGGGGCTTGGCCGCGAGGCCCTGCTGCGTCTTGGACGGCGCGCCGCCCGCGCCGAGGCGGCCCTCGCCGCGCGCGCCGGCGCCGTCGCCGCGGGGCTTGCCGCCGCGCGGGAGCCGGGGCTCTACCGCGCCGATATTTCGAGCCTTGCGCGGGAGCCGGAAGAGATCTTTCTGCGCGTCCTCGCCCGCGAGATCGTCCCGCTCGCTGATTCGCTTGCCGACGCGCCTTGCGCCAAGTCCCGGCCGCTGCGGCTCAAACGGCTCGAAACGCTCGCCGGCGCCATGCAGGGCGCGCTTGCCGCGAGCGCGCCCTTCAGCGGCACGCTCGGCGGCGCCGCGCTCAAGCTCGGCCGCGACCATGTGCTGACCATTCGGACCGAAAAACTGCGACGCCGGGGCGTCACGGCGCAGCGAGTCAAGCTCTGCGACCGCTAGCGCGCTTTCCGATCGAATGGACCATTCGCTCGATAAGAAATCGCTCCAGATTCAAAAGCATAAGCATATTCTTGTCGATCAGATTGATTCAATCTGATCGGAATATGCCCCATCTAGCGCATTTTCGAGCGAAGCGGATGCCGGTTCGCGTGAAGAAAATGCGATAAAACAAAAAGCTAGAGCTGTTTTCCGATTTTCAAGGATCGAAAAGCGCTCCAGCATGACGGCTCAAGGCCCTGGCCGCGTCGCTTCCCCTTGGCAAGGCTGCGGACGACGCCTACATTGACATTGGCACAGTAGGACTCACGGTGAGTTTTTTCTCTCGACAGGCAAGCGGCCCTGCGGTTCGCAAGGCCTGCATCAGGACCAAGAGATGAATCCGAATTTTCGTAACTTTGCGCTGTGGGTGATCATCATCCTGCTCGTCGTGGCGCTGGTGATGCTGTTCCAGAACCCGGGTCAGCGCACGGTCTCGCAGGACATCACATTCAGCCAATTGCTGACTGAAGTGGACGCCGGCCATGTGCGCGAGGTGACCATCGCGGGCAATGAGATCACCGGCCATTATTCGGACAATCGCGCCTTCTCCACCTATGCGCCGAATGATCCGACCTTGGTGCAAAGCCTTTACAAGAAGAACGTCTCGATTTCGGCGAAGCCGCCGTCCGACGGCAACAACTGGCTTTTGACGCTGCTCGTCAATGGGCTGCCGCTCATCGCCATTTTCGGCGTGTGGATTTTCCTCTCGCGGCAGATGCAGGGCGCCGGCGGCAAAGCCATGGGATTCGGCAAGTCTAAAGCGAAGCTTTTGACCGAGGCGCACGGCAGGGTCACCTTCGAGGATGTCGCGGGCGTCGACGAGGCCAAGGAGGATCTCCAGGAGATCGTCGAGTTCCTGCGCGATCCGCAGCGCTTCCAGCGCCTTGGCGGGCGCATCCCGCGCGGCGTGCTGCTAATCGGGCCGCCCGGCACCGGCAAGACCCTGCTGGCGCGCGCCATCGCCGGCGAAGCCAATGTGCCCTTCTTCACGATTTCAGGGTCGGACTTCGTCGAGATGTTCGTCGGCGTCGGCGCGAGCCGCGTGCGCGACATGTTCGAGCAGGCGAAGAAAAACGCGCCCTGCATCATCTTCATCGACGAGATCGACGCGGTCGGGCGTCATCGCGGCGCCGGCCTTGGCGGCGGCAATGACGAGCGCGAGCAGACCTTAAACCAGTTGCTCGTCGAGATGGACGGCTTCGAGGCGAATGAAAGCATCATTCTCATCGCCGCGACCAACCGGCCCGACGTGCTCGATCCCGCGCTGCTGCGGCCGGGCCGCTTCGATCGCCAGATCGTCGTGCCCAATCCCGACGTCGTCGGCCGCGAGCGCATCCTGAAAGTGCATGTCCGCAAGGTGCCGCTGGCGCCGGACGTCGAACTGAAGGTCGTCGCCCGCGGCACGCCGGGCTTTTCCGGCGCCGACCTCATGAACCTCGTCAATGAGGCCGCCCTACTGGCGGCGCGGCGCGGCAAGCGCGTCGTGACGATGGCCGAGTTCGAGGATTCGAAGGACAAGATCATGATGGGCGCCGAGCGCCGCACCATGGTCATGACCGAGCAGGAGAAGATGCTCACCGCCTATC